>CAZLVP010000022.1:0-41510 GCA_964563055.1 uncultured Thermoplasmatales archaeon
GTCGTCAGTTCGTACCGTAAGGCGTTCTGTTAAGTCAGATAACGAACGAGACCCTTGCCCTTAATTGCCAGGTTCCTCTCCGGAGGGACGGTACATTAAGGGGACCGCTGGTGCAAAATCAGAGGAAGGTAAGGGCAACGGTAGGTCAGTATGCCCCGAATCCCTTGGGCAACACGCGCGCTACAAAGAATAGGACAAAGGGTTCCGACACCGAAAGGTGAAGGTAATCCCGAAACCTATCCGTGGTTCGGATCGAGGGCTGCAACCCGCCCTCGTGAAGTTGGATTCCGTAGTAATCGTAGGTCAACATCCTACGGTGAATATGCCCCTGCTCCTTGCACACACCGCCCGTCAAACCATCCGAGTGGAGTTTCGATGAGGGTGGGATTATTGTCCTTCTCGAATCGAGATTCTGCAAGGAGGGTTAAGTCGTAACAAGGTATCCGTAGGGGAACCTGCGGATGGATCACCTCCTAAGACATTAAGGGGAGGGGGCTTGTCTCCCTCCCCTACCAGTTCCTTACGCTCAGGCACTTGATCTATCGCGTGCCTAACGACCCCGTCCCCCTCCCCTTCTTCCGATGTCAAGGTCGATAGCCTATGCCATCCGCCATCAAAGTACGAAAGATAGACCCCGAAGGGAAGTTGAAGATCGAGTACGCTGGCATCATCAGAGAAAGGACCGATGATATGATATCCATCGATACCGGATGGTCGCGCGATCCGTTGGACCTGGGATATGTTCTGTTCGAACCGGATGATATCTGGGTCGAGACGTTCTACTTCCACAGGTGTTATAACATCTTCAGGATAGCCGACAAGTATGGGAAGCTCAAGGGGTATTATTGCAACATCTCAGAGCCCCCCGTCATAGATGGCGATACCCTCACATGGCATGACCTTGCCATCGACATCTGGGTAAAGCCTGATGGCTCATATCTTGTCCTGGACCTCGATGAGTTCGAAGAGAAGGTCCTGGACCCCATCCTCAAAGATAGGGCAATGGGGGCTCTGAAGGAGCTCAGGACGCTCATTGAAGTAAAGGAAAGCCCTTTCAGACCTTGAGGGCACGTTCAATCCTCGTCCCCCGATAGCAGCTCCATTCCCTCTTTGAAGAGGAATGCCGCTATCAGTAGGCCTGCTACAGGATCTGCCCACCACCAACCGAAGAGGTAGTTCAGGCCGAGACCTGCAAGTAAAGCCACTGATAGGACCGAGCATACAAGGGTCTCCTTCGAGTCGGCCACAAGGGCTCTGCTCCCGATCCTCTTTCCTGTTCTGTATTTAAGGTAGGCAAGGGTGGGCATGACCATTAAGGAGGCAAGGGCTATCAGTATACCGGGCAGGGAGGGGTCAGGCACTTCTATGCCTCCAGGCATCTGGATGTCCCCAGGGAGAGGGACCGAATACATGACCCTACCAAAGATGGTTTGAGAGGCCTCGAACAGGACGTATCCCCCCAGGATCAAGAAGGTCAGACCCACCAACATTACCGCGGTCCTCTCAATGCGCTCCTCTTCTTCCTTGCCGAGGGTCCCATGCTTCCTTAACCTCCAGATGAGGACAAGTCCTGATAGCGATTCTACTATGCTGTCGAGACCGAAACCTACCAGGGCCACGCTTCCAGCAATGGAACCGAACAGTATGGATAGGAAGGCCTCTATGACATTATATGCCAGGCCTATGTATTCCAGGAGCAGTCCGAACCTGAACCCTTTGTCCCTTTCGTCCACCTGTCCTACTACACATGGGACCTAAAAAACCTTATCGCCAAAACCGACCCGACCATCCTTATCGAGGTTCTTGAACCTAAACGACTTTCGTCCAGGTACCATCATGATCAGGTCCGAAACCTTAAATATCCTCCAACATTAGCCCTATTCCCAATAAAAACGGGCCGGTAGATCAGCTCGGTAGATCGTCTGATTTGCAATCAGAAGGCCTCGGGTTCAAGTCCCGACCGGTCCACTTAATTCTTTAATGAGGCTAGGCGTGGACCTAAAACGCAAAGGTTTACTATCGTCAATTGAACATTGATCTCGTAAACCTTTGCTAACATTGCTGAGACACGCCCAAATCAGATTATGCTTTGTTGTATTGATCTGGGCTGGACATCTGGAGTTGAATTTTCGTCACTTCTTTGACACTCCAGATGTCCCGACCGGTTCAGATTGAACCCGAGGCCTTAGGCATGGACCTCATACGCAAAGGTTCACTATCGTCAATTGATTTATGTTCCTGTGAACCTTTGCTCACAAAAATTTTACACGCCCAAATCAGTATTTAACCAAGGTTTAAGGCTGGACCTTTGGATTGGAGTGATCAGGCGAAAAAAGGGGATGCATCCAAAGGTCCAGACCTTTTTTTTAGGGGGGTTTTGGGGGGTGTTCAATTATTCTCTTGGGCCTCCTCAATCCAATCTTTGAGATGGAGGAAGGTCGGTCGGTCGATATCTCCTTTAAGGAACTTCTCCGCAAGGTCAAGGAGCATCTCCTCCATGAGCCTCTTCCTGGTCACGATCTCATATCCGGCCCCGTTCCCGTTCTCGACCTCCCATATGAGATGTTCGTTCTGCAACTTCTGAAGGATGTTCCTCAGTCCCTTCCTTGAAAGCTCCGACCTGTCCAGTATCTCTTTGGGTTTGATACCAGGGTACTTCCTAATGATATTGTAGACCCTTGTCTGGTCCCTTGTCAGGTCATCCCTCCCTTCCCCTCCATATGCGGAGGAAAGGGAGTTGAAATAGAGCCTCTTGGCCCCTTCCTTCTTCGAAGTTATGAGCTCCTTTCTCTCCAAGTAGTTCAGGTGGTACCTTAACGTTCCTTCATTGATGTTTAGGAGCCTCATCAATTTTGAGAAGGATATCCCAGGCCGGTCCTTGATGTTCTCAAGGAGCAGTTCCCTGGTCTGGTGGTCCGAACTCATATAGACGCTCATGGTATCATCACCTTAAAAGTGCTATCATTCCTCCAAGATCGAAGAGAGAGCCGCGTAGGTCTTCCTATCTAGTGATGGCTCCTTCTTCCGGAGAAGGTCCCTGAGCTCCCTCTTTTTATTCTTCATGGGTGACCTCTTTGTGATCAACGCGTTGGTCCGGATCTCGACAAGTTCCCTTTCTTCCATCGTCGACAGGCCAGGGACAGCGCGTACACCCATGGGCCCTGAGAAGGACCTGAGGTCCCCGCTGGTCCCCTGTGTTAGAGGCCCTGACCTGACGGCATTGAAGTTCCCAGTGGTCGTTCTTATATTTATCGGAGCACTTATTGGAGAGTCCAGGTCCCAATCCATTGACCCGTCCACGTCCTCCTTAACAGGACCATGGTTCTTTCTCAGGATGAAAACGGCCGCTACCATGAGAGCAAGCAGGACGATCACAGGCACTGCCATGAGGAACGGTACCGGGTCGAACGATGATCTGCCCCCCTCATGAACGGTTAGGTCCATCCTCTTCTCGACCTTGAGCCCGTATTGGTCCGTCACGATGAGGATTATGGTGTACTCGCCCTCTTTTAAGGTCAATTCGATGGTCTCCCCTGAACCAACATAGCCTATCCCTTCTATGTACCAATCGAAGGTCAGTGAGTCCCCTGATGCAAGGTCTGGATCGAAGGCAGAGGCAGAAAGAACGAACTTCTTCCCCGATATTACCTTCCCAACAGGGACGTCGATGCTGGCCGAGCTGGGAGCCTTGTTCGACATCTCGTTCCAGGTCCCATTATCATTATCTTGGTCATCGTCCGGGATTGTGTCGTTACCATCGTCATCATCATCGGGATCGGTGCCGTTGTCCTGGTCATCATCCGGTATGGTGTCATTGCCGTCATCGTCATCGGGTCCTGTCCCGTTGTCATCGTCATCGTCCGGTATCGTATCGTTCCCATCGTCGTCATCCGGGTCCGTGCTGTTATCATCATCAGGGTCGGTCCCGTTATCCGGGTCCGTACCATTGTCAGGGTCCGTTCCATCATCAGGGAGCGGCAGGACCGTGAGCACAAAAGTGCACAGGTCGAACTCGTTGCCATCATTGACGCTGACATTGACCCAATACCGACCGACGTCCTTCTCTTCGGGGATACCGGTGATATGAGGTCCTAAGACCTGGAGCCAGGTAGCATTGGTCTTGATGTCCCAAACGAGGGGGCCTGAAACGATGAGCGGGTCGTAAGCTTCGTACTCTACATCGTACGTTCCGTTCACTTGGACCGATGTCACAGCATCGGTAACTATCATCGGAGGGATGGTGGGACCTATGGTCTTGATGTCGAATGGCGTTGTGACCGGCCTTTGATCGGAGACATTGTTCGTTCTATTAACGAAGTAGCATACATCGACAATACCGTTCTGATCATCGTCAGGGCCTGTGAGGTCGCTCCAGTAATTTCCGTTAATGGATCCGTTCCAATCGTTTCCGGAGCATTCATCCAGTCCTTGCACGGGCTGTGAATTGTTGATGAAGTTATTCATTCGGATCGAATTTTCAGTTGACTTTAATACATAATGGAGTTTGATGATCGCTCCAAATCCTCCGTTTCCTGTAACATCGTTCCAATAGACCTCATTCCCGTTATGTTTCCAGACCGTGATACCGTTCCCGCTGTTTCCCGCGACCGTGTTGTTGCGGTAGGTAGAACCCTTCCCGTAGATGGCGATCCCGTCCTTACCATTGCTCTTTATCACATTTTCATGCACGGTGTTGGTCCCCTCCACCTGATTGCCGCCATCGTAATTGACGATCAGTCCGGAACCTCCGTTGTCGGATATCAGGTTCCCCGCTATGATGCCAGCATAGACCATGGTGGCTCTTATGCCTGTGTTGATGTTATCGGTGATAAGATTATCCGACACAACATGGCCCTCCCCGCTCAATTCTATGCCGCTATCGGAATACCTGATGACATTGTACTGTATAACGGTACGGTCGCAGCCGTTGTTGGGGACGAATATGCCCTCATTCGTGAAGTTCTTCAGGACATTATAGGATATCATATTGTCATCGCTGTCGTAAAGGACCCAGATGCCGATACCTTCCGTGACGGTCCCGTTGACAGGGTCCCATTCCCTGATCTGAGGGTCGCAGTCGTTCAGAAGAACAGTGTTGTTGCTGGACCACTGAAGTATGATATGCGATGTGCCCAACTGTGAGCGAATAACGTTCTTTTCGATGACGTTATTGTCCGAATTGTAGAAATGGACATCCGCCATGGAATTATCGTAGAGATGGTTCTCACTTACCTTTCCGTTGCGTACGTTATTGAAGGTTATACCATTGGAGCGCCTCGTTACAAGGTTAATATTACCCTTCCCGTCGTTCGCGCCGTATATGCGGCAGTTCCTTATTACGAAATGCTCGGTCGTGTTCGCAACATATATCCCGAAATCGGTATCATCTGCATCTATGTCCCATCCTTCGATGAGGTATGGGTCATCGTTAGTCCCTGCCCCGGAACTCACACCATTGGACAGATTGAAGGAGCTGTCCCCCTCTATCACGATAGGGGCATGTGTGACATAGCCCCTGCTCGGGTCCATGGAGGGATCCGACCCATTACCTTCAAGACCTAATAGCCCGAAGGCCGAGGCGATCAAAAGCAGTCCGATGGTCATTATCGCGCCGTTCTTCATTCGCTCACCTTTTTCTACCTTTCCGGTAAAGGGGTGAGCATCGTAGAGTAGATAAGGCGGTTATGTAGGTCCTTCTCTCCTATCTGGCTCAGTGCCAGTATATGAACGTTCTGTAGGTGACCGCACCTATTCCCGATCGTAGATCTGAACCTGAAATGGTTGTTGAGGGGTTTAGTGCCTTGTCTGATAGGGAACCAATGTTCGGTCTAAAGGGCCAGTAAGATCAGGAGCGGCCGTTGCCTTGTCTCTGGTTCTGGCGCCTCTCCTTGATCCGCTCCCGGACCTTCTCACGGAGCCTCTCCCTCAGGTTCTGCTCCGTTCGCTCCTTTGAGCCGTCTCCCTCGTTCCGCTCGCAGGCATTCCCCGAACAGTCCTCGGAGCCATCTGCATTCTGGCCCCTATAGGCATTTATTCCGAGCCTCATTGCATAGGCGAACTCCCTTCTGGAGAGCTGACCGTTCTGGTCCTTGTCAGCGGCATTGAAGATCCTCTTGACCGTATCGTTATCCAGTCTCCCGTTGACGAACACATAGAACTCCCTTAGGGAGATGCTTCCATCCCCGTCCTTATCAGGGGCGTTCTGCTTGACCTTGGCCTTTGCGGCCAAACTCACCGCAAGGCCGAACTCCCTTCTGGAGAGCTGACCGTTCTGGTCCTTGTCTGCGGCGTTGAATATCCTCTTGACGGTATCGTTATCCAGTCTCCCGTTGACGAAGGCATGGAACTCCCTGAGGGAGATGTTCCCGTCCCCATCCCTGTCCGGTGTCCTGCCCTTATCATTATCCTTTGCCTTTATTGCTAGTCTGAGAGCATGGACGAACTCCCTTCTAGATAGCTGACCGTTCTGGTCCTTGTCAGCGGCATTGAAGATCCTCTTGACCGTATCGTTATCGAGCCTGCCGTTGACGAAGGCATGGAACTCCCTGAGGGAGATGTTGCCATCCCCGTCACGGTCCACCCTGAGCTTCAATCTCTGCCTCTCACGGCCACCATTGGTAGATGGGTCCTGAGCTGGGTCTGTGTTCCCTTCCTGTGCCATGGCCATCATGGGGAGCGTCGCCAGCATAAGGATGGTGAAGAGCCCCAGACCGATGAGCATTGTCCTTTTTCCGTTCATTGTTATCAGCCTCTGGAATAAGCATCGGTCTTGATATATATAATGGTCCTAACCAGTTGTATCGTACTTGTATCAGGGCATTTATGTCCCAGTGAACTTTTCCAGCTCATCAAGTTGTTCGGCCAAAGCCTGCCGTTTGGTCGGGTCCAGCAAGGTCTCTCTTGCAAGGTTTATTTCGGACATGTCCTTGAGCAGCCCCTCCTTGTCTACGGATGGGTCAAGCCTGTCGGGGTGATACAGCTTAGTCAGATATCGATAGTTATCCTTAATCTGAGCATCCGGTGCTGTCCTTGAAACGTTCAGGACCTTATAGCAGTCCATGACCTTCCCGTACCTATCAAGGGGTAAAATATGGTCACTGTTCTTATCTTGTCCACCTTTCTCTGCACCGAACCTAGGCCCCTTCCTCTTGGAAATGACAACGATGATAAGTGCAAGCAAGAGGATAACGGGGACCGATAAGAGGAAGACCCCTAGGGCGATGGAGAGGAGGTTCGGTCCTTCTTCTGATCTCATTTCGTACTCCCTCCAATCTGACAAGGCAAAGTTCAGGGAAAGGTCCGTCAATCCGAGCCTGTACCTATAGGTACCATGCTCAAGATGAAGAGCTTCCTCAAAGGTCGTATCGTTCCTTTTTGCCAGGGAGACGTTTTCTATGGACCCGTCATCGTCCATTATCTCTATCCAGGAGCTCCTTAGGCCCCTGTTGTCCGAACCCGAAAGCATTATCGTTACTGCAGAATCCGACCTTTGGACCAGAGAATGATCGTAGATCACGGGTGCCGTTCCGTCCTTGACCTCGTAAGCACCCCACCAGAAACCTTCGTTCCCGGAGCTGTCCAAGGCGAAGATGGAGAGTTCAAGCGTTACATAAAAGGGGGGGACGACATAGCGTAGAATACCATCCATGATCCAGACAGCTTCACTGTCCTTCATCCCTGCGGACCTGCACCTCGCAGTGACAAGGACATCCCCTCTGTTGTCTGTACAATTTATCATGACCATGAGCTCGTTCGAGGTGACAGGGTCGATCTTACCGACCGATATCCTTGGCGGAGTACTGTCCAATACGGTCCATCTAAAAGATGTGAAGTTCCAGTTCATGTCAACGTCGATGGCCCCAACCCTACAATGAAGAACCAAGGAACCTACAGGAACGACACCTATCGGATGGTTCCTGACGATCCCGGATAGGTTTGTATGTGAACCGCCATCGAACCACCATTCAATGAACCCGTCGGTCAGGCCTCTGTTATCACTGAAGGCCATCTGGATATTGAACTCATGGTCGGTCTTAGGGACATCGGTCGAAGACAGAACGATCACAGGTCTGACCCCGTCTATGACCGTGATGGTCCTCATATCCTTTGCGATGTTCCCTTTGGAGTCTTGAGCGATCACTCTGCAATCCAGCATCTTGCAGTCCGCAGGGACGTCCACGTTCAGCTGGATGGTCCCTCTGTAGAATTTCTTCCTCTCAATGGTCTTGGATGCTACAAGGTCACCTGATACCGAGAGTGTCGCATTTACAGGACCGATGTTGTCCTCCACTTGAAAGGCGATGGTTTGACGGCGAGCGCTCCTAACCTCCTTTGTGACCATCGTTATCACTGGTGGGACACCGTCGCTCACCTGGACAAAGTTCCATCCGGTCGAGATGCTGTTCCCGGTGGTGTCATTGGCCGTGACCCTGAACGAGAGCGATGTACAATCCTCTCTTACCGGTATGGAAAAGCGTACCCGACCGGAGCTACCAGATGAGTTCGAAGGACCGACATGATTTATCTCGTTCGCCTCATTGTCGAAATAATACTCGCATACCCGTGAGGCCAATCCGACATTGTCGCTTATGTTGCATACAGCCTCAAGCTCAGAACCCGATGGAACGGTGAAGGTATGGTTAAGGCCATCGATCATAGGTCTGATCACATCGATGACCCTGTATTGGAATGAGGCTTTCCTTGAATTCCCAGAGAAATCCTCTATTTTGAACGATAAATGGAGCGAAGTGGCGGTCTCGGGCACTACCATCTTGACATGGACGAACTCCTCCCCGTCGATCCAGACGGTGCTCCCGTTCAGATCCAATAGATTATCTGCATTGCTGTCCTCGTACTTGATCGCGGACGTGACCTTGAAATGCCAGACCGGTCTGTTGTCCGTCAGGTTGTAGATCAGATAGAGCCCTTTTCCGGTGATCGGGGTCCCTATGCTCCCCTCTTCTATGTTGGGCGAGGTGATGTCAGGGCCTCTCTCTACTAACACTAAGGGTGAGAAGTCCCCCATACATTTCGGTCCATCCTTATGAGGGACCTTGGTGTCACCAAGGCCGTCGCCATCGATGTCCACCCCAATATAATCTGACCAAAAGTTACCACCAAGATGACCGTTCCCGACTATGTTCTTGCCTTTGGTCGGGGAGATGTTCCAGAAAATGACCGGGTCGTCCTCTATGTTCTTTAATGTAAAAAATGGATTGTTGAAGATATTATCGTAGATCATTATATAGTCGACATCCTGGATGTAGAGGCCATCCTTTCCACCGGAGATGACATTTCCCCTTATATGGTCCCCGAAGGTGTTTTTGACCACGACGGCTGCCTCTGTATTGTTCCTTATCACGTTAAAGGTGATACTGTTCTTGTATCCCGAATCGTCCGTGACCCCGTAACGGTTGGTTATGAACGAATTTTCCGTTATCGATGAGCTGGAGCAGAAAAGCATGTCCAATCCTCGACTTCCGATATTGGTAAAGGTGTTCCCCCGGATGAGGAGGTTTGAGGAGTCCGTGATGGAGACCCCGCTCAGCCAGTTGTCAGAGAAGTTGCATCCGACAAGGTTCGAGCTCTTGACCTTTTCCATGAATAGGCCGTTCATGTTGCCAGAGCACTCATTTCCAAAAAGGGTCAGGTAGTTGGCCGTATAGACAAAGATACCTGACTCAATGTTGTCATGGCAGGAGTTGTTCGATAAAAATAGAGCAGCAGACCCAATGCTGTCCAGTTGTATTCCCCTTGAATTCTCGGAACAAGTGTTACTTGAGACGTTCAGATACCCGTAGGATGAGACGATGACTATTCCCCTGCCCTCGTTGCTATGGCAGGTGTTGTTCCCTATCAGAATGTCCTTGGAATACCTAACTACAACACCCTCGATGTTGTTTATAGCATCGTTCAAACGGATCGTTGTGGAGGCCGAGCTTTCGACCCAAACACCCGTCTCGCAGTCCCAAATATCGTTTTCCTGGACCTTGAGGTCATTGGACGATCCGATGCAACAACCGTATTTGTCATTGGAATGAAGACCATTTTTATTGATCACCACACGGGATGACCCCGCTATGTAGATACCGTGAACCTCGGAATCTTGGACATCGTTAGAGCGGATGATCAGGTCCCGGCAGTCAGTGGCATTGATCCCGATGAACAGACGGCTGAGGGTGCAGTTCTCAATGGTGACGTTGTCCGAACCGGAGATGGTAATTCCAGACCAGACGGTCTCCCCGTTACCACTGACCGTGCAGGTCTTAATTATGAGATGGGAGGCTGTGTTGAGAACCTTGATACCATCGCTATAAGATGCCTCTATGTGAAGGTCCTCGAGTATGTATGGGTCCTCGGGGCTCCCGCTGCCCTTGTTGATACCGTTGGTAGAGTTGAACGTATGATCTCCGTCTATCACAACGGGAGATGACCATAGATAGGAGTGGGAGCACAAAGGACCCTCGCAACCAGAGGTCTCCATAGAAAGGACCGAAAACAATAATGGGGCCATCAGGACCGTAATAGTGACCTTTAGGACCATCCTACCCATAGCAGCTCCCCTGTTCCCGATAGGGAACATGAATGGAGCCGACCATGGGCATATTTAAATTACCAGCACATGAGTACCAATAAAACGTCAGTTTTCCGGAGGGGTTGTAAGCAACCTTATTCTGTAGGTGGCTCAGCCGCTTCCTTGGGTTTCTCCTCGGAAGGCTTCTCCTCCTCCTTTGCTTCGGGTTCTGGCTCTTTCTTTTCTGTCTCCGTCTTCTTTCCGGATGTCTCACCGAGCTTCTTTTGGTATTCCTTACCAAGGTCGGCGATAAAATACAGAACGACCCCTATCCATGCAGGCCAGAAGCAGAAACCTCCTACCAGACAGACCCAGAACAGGGCGGCAGGTTTCTTCATTATCTCACCCTCTATGAGGTACTTCCCCTCACCCTCCTTCTTGACCGTGAAGGTGGCATTCGCCTCCATCAGGAAGTCCCCTATCACTCCGGCCTTGCCTTCCTTGACATAGATCTTACCCTCGCCCCTTTCCGACCTTAGCTCTCCGCCCATTGCCTTCAAAGCGCCTTCTACGATATCAAGGACCTTCTCCAAAGGTTCATCTGACCTGATCATCTCCGAAACCCTGTAGCTCGTATCCATTGTTGTTCCCCCATGACCCTGTAGGGATAATGGTAAATGGGTCTATTATTCTATCGATACCCGATTCAAAAAGAAAGTGAGGGGTCCTATGCTCATTCCAATCCTTCCTTCTTCAGTTTGTCATGGAGGTCCCTGAACCCTGGACAATTGTTCCAGTCCTTCTTCCATGAGCACTTGGCACAGCGTTTCTCGAAGTTCCTGACCCTGTAGGTTATCAGGAGCCCGGCCAGCATGTAAAGCATGAAGAAGATGTAGAGCCTGAAGCATATGAAGATGGGCATCATGAAGACTGCCAGTGTCATCAGGGCCATACCCGTCCCCAAACAGAAGTTGATCAACCTATGGACCGGTCCCGCCCTCTTCTTTATGAGGTTTAGGAGCTCGGCTGCCCCGAACAGGACCCCAAGGGGGAACCATAGGAACCAGGGCAGGAGGTCGTTCCATCCTGTGAGGACCATGACCAAAAGGACCGTTATGGCTGTAGGGTAGGTCACAAGACAGCCCCAGCAGAACCTGGACCTTCCAACATGTAGCACATCCTTTGAATAGGGTTCACAGATGGGGTGATGTGCAAACATGTAGGGGCGAACTGCCCTTACATACTTTACCGACCGTTTCAGGTCGATCTTTAATTGGAGAATGAACCCCCTGTTGAGATAACGCAAGATGACCGACTATGGAAACATAGAGCTTAATTAAAATCTATTGGAAACTGTTCATTGGCCGCCATGGGATTATTTTAAATATCTGGGTGATATTTTGACCATGGCATTATGCCAATAGTGGGGTAAGCAAAGGAATTCCTAACGAAGGTGAGAAAATGGCAGGAAAACACGGACCTGTTGGACAGGAAAGGAGCGGTGTCGTCTGGTGGATCATCTATCTCGTCTGCTTCATTGCAGGGTTTTACTGGATATATATGATGTGGAAGGAGATAGCCGAGTTCACCAAGAAAGATATCAACCCGATAGTGAAGGTCATCCTGATGTTCATACCTCTCGTGAACATCTACATGATATACACCCTTTTCAAGGAGATCAATGAGATGGAAGCCATGGTGGGTATACCTGAGGGTGATAGACTAAACCCGATCGTGAACCTGATCCTCACCTGTATAGCAGGAATAGGCTTTATCTTCGCTCAGAACCATATGAACGCGGTCTGGAAGAAAGCTTGAACAAAGGACCCAACTCTTTTTTTTTCAAGTATAGGCCGTGCCCTATCGGACACGGCCTTTTTTTTTCTCCAATATTACTGCCAAATCATTATTAAGTATAGATGCCTTCAAGACGTTCGAACCAGAAAAAAGGAAGTGTGACTAGATGCAGCAGAGGGTCCAATCAGGTATAAGACGAGCAGCCCCGAGACAGACAGTGCCTCCCAGCCCAAAAGGGGGGCCGACAACTGCTAGGAAGAAGGTCTCGCTCGCTGCGAGGATCTTCTACCTCATGAGATGGACGTACCACTTCATAACGCCCATAGGCATGTTCGTCATACTCTGGGGTATATACGAAGCTGCGACGGGTAAGCCCGATGTCGCCTGGCCCATTATAGCCGGAGGTGCAGCGTTCACCTTCCTTGCCAATTACTTCAACAAGGCCCGTTAAGGGGATACTCGATCGAACGGACGGTTTGGCCTTGCCCAAGGTAGATATCAAAGCAGTATTGTTCGATATAGGGAACACCATTGCCCCTTTCACAAAGCTGGAATATGAACGTTTCATAGCCTCTTGGTACTCCCTTTCAGGCCTTGAAGGGAGCGAAATATCCTATGATATGTTCAGGAGCTCTTTCGAGGACGTCTTCTCAACAGAGATGAGTAGGTCCCGAGACGGCTCCTGGGAGACATCCCCCTCCATAAGGTCCCTCCTTCTCCTTGAGGAACTGGGGAACAGAGGTTACGATGCCTCAAGGTCGTTGGACCGTCTTGTGGCCACTCATACTCAGGCATTCTCCGATTGCCTTTCATTGGACCCTGAGGCCAGGCATGTGGTGGAAGTCCTTAAGGGCATGAAAGGGCATGATGGTAAGCGGCTACGAGTTGGGATAATCTCGAACGCTCCTGACGGTAGGTCGATCAGGGACTTTCTCAGCAGGGAGGATGCCATCGACCTCTTCGATCCGCTAATAATCTCGGCCGAGGTTGGGATCTCCAAACCCTCGGAAGCGATTTTCAGGATGGCACTGGACGAGATCGGTATTGGGCCCGAAGATGCCATTTATGTCGGAGACAGGTACAGGACAGATATCCTACCGGCAAGAAAGATTGGAATGAGGGCCATCTATATCCGCCAGTACATAACCGATGGAGAGCCCCCGGTAGGGGAGGACATCCAGGGCCCAGTGGTCCAACATATATCCCGGCTCTTTGACCTTCTCAACCGTTCCTGATAGAAATGGAAATGACGGGACAAGGATTATCAACCCAGCGGGTCCTCCTCACCGGATGCTCCATCTCATAAAGCTCTTCCTGCTAGAAGAGCTCAGGCTGCGCAGGTCGTTCTCGTCCGCGCTCTCCCTGGTCATATTCCCCCAGCTCATCTTCCTTGGAGCATTTTCAGCCAGATCGTTCCATCAATTGATAGAGGGCTCCGTAAGCGTGGACGACCTCGGAACGGGTGCTGTTGGGGCCCTCTTCATGTTCGGGATCTCCATGGGGGGCCTGGCGTTCATGGGCCGTGAGTTCATAGAGCGGGCTCTGGGGCCGGTCACCATGTTATCGGCATCCACACAATACCAACCCGTTTCCGACAGAAGGATGTATGCGGCCTACTTCCTCCACGATGCCGTTTTCTATCTGCTCCTGGTCCTTGCGCCATTGTTGGGAGGGCTCCTATTAAGCTGCATCGTGAGGCCTGCGGACCCGCTGGAAGCGGCGGTCCTTGCCATGGCCTTATGCATATCCTTCTTCCTCGGGCTCTCCCTTAGTATGACCGTTTCGGCCGCTATCAACAACAGAAGGCGCACCCATCTGGTCCTGGTCCCATTGTCCATCGTCCCGCTCATTGTAATCCAGCAGACCACCGGCCGTATGGAAGGTTTCCTCCCTCCGGTGCTAGCCCTCCATGGCTCACCGCTCTTATGGTTGACGGTCTCATCTATCATCGCATGCATCTACATCGCGGTCGGGATTTTGGCGTTCGACGGAATGCCTATGGAAGGCCAAAGACCGGTCTCGGGTTCGTACGATCGGGTTCTCAAGGCCGCGAACCTGGTCTATCCAAGGGACCCCATAGGGCGCTCCCTGTTGGCCAGGGATATGCTGAACCTGCTCAGGGGCAAGGCGTACATAAGGATCGCATTCTCCATGCTCTTTCCTGTGATCATCATCTCATTGATGGTGGGTCTAATAGGCAACTTTAACGGTTCAGGACTAAGGTTCAATACGGCCTTCTTCGCGGTCATGGTCTCCTTCTTCACCATCTCGATCTATTCGCATCTGGTGAGCATGGACTTCCTTGAGTTCGACCAGACCATACCGGTCGACCCGGTAGCACTAATCAGGGTCAAATTGAGGGAGCACTTGCTGATCGCCCTGCCTATCTCATTGTTGTTCCTTCTGGTCATGGCCGCTGCCACCGGTGAATGGAAGGAGCTCCTCTTCTCAATACCCCTCCTCCTGGTCGCAATACCATATATGGCCCATGTCACCGCCTACCTGACGGGACTTTGGACGAACACCCTGCTTCTGGACTCGTCCGTGTTCGTCAGGTACCTTGTGTTCACGGTGCTGCCGCTCATGTTTTCGATGATGTTGTCCCTCTTGATGACATCGGCCTTTCTGCCCTCGATAATAGGAATGACGGTCATCATGGCCATGGGCGCCGCTGCTACGGTCATCATATCAAGAAAGATACCCTCGAAGTGGAAAGATACGGTCCTTGATTCGGCAGGGGGCGGTGCCCCCGAATGACCATCAGTGGGTCTTGGCCCAGGCGTAATGCCTCATTCTGGGAGAGTTGCCGAAACCGCATGAGGCGCAGGCCTTCTTCCTGATATGGTAGGCATGCTGGCCGCACCTCCTGCACCTGATATGGGTGGTCTTGTTCTTCTTTCCCTGGGACGGCGTTCCCTTTGACACCTTGAACACCTCTTTTTCTCATCATGGGGAGATGAATATTACGTTATCTCCCCGGACTATGGTAGTCTCTGAGCATCTGATGGTCTCACCATCTATTATCTCCGTTGCGTCCTTGAGGACAAGGTTCATGTGGACATCGAACCCGTCCAGAACGCCCCTGAACTCCCTTCCGGCCCTGAGCTCTACGATGACCCTGCCGGAGACGGCCTGGCTCAACACGCTCAGGGGTTTTTGGGTCATTTCAGGGACCTCGGGTGGGGGACTACATACAGGTTTGTTATTTAAGGGTTGTGACATTGGAGGGCTCGGGTCCAGTATCACTTCAGCAGGTCGTCCATCACCTCTTCCAGGTCGGTGGTGAGCTCGTCAGGTGGCTCCATCATCTCTTCGGTGTTGGTAGGTACTTCCACCTCCATCTCCCTTCGGGCAAGATCGCCCTCTACCTCAGGAGGGACAGGTGGTGCGGTAATGGCGCTCTCCCTGCCCCTTCCACGGGCAGGGTCTCGAAGGACCGCTTCCGAGATGGATTTCGCCTCAAGGGGAGAATCGGTCCCGACCCCTTCTAGGACCGCCCTTTGTTTAACCTCTCTGACCCGGATGAGAACACCGTAACCGATAAGGGCCGTGATAAGGACCAGGGTTATGACGATCACTATCAATGTGCTTCCCTGGGCTTCGTCCTTGACGACCTCCACCATGACCTGTATATGAGCGGTGCCGTTCCCACCCCCGTCATCCACCCAGATATCGAGAGGATAGGTCCCCGAAGCGACGCTCCTGTTGACCTTTAGTGAGACAAGGCTCCTGTTCCCTCTGAAGGTCCCGAACTGCCAAGTTGCTGTCACCAGGAACTCCCTGTCACCATCTTGGTCCGCGATGTCCAGATCGATATTGAGCGTCCTGCCTGACCTCGCTGTCAGGAAGGGTGGAGCATTGACGGTTGGCGGGTCGTTGGTGGGTTCCACCCTGAGGTTTATGTCCCAGGATGCGGAAGCACCCGATGCGTCGATCACATCGATGGTGAGCTTGTTCTCCCCTACTAGTGAATTGTCTGGTTGGAAGGTGATATTGAACGTATGGACCTGTCCGTCCCTGGTTGAGTTCAGGTCATAGGCCCCTGAGCTGAGCGTGAGCTCAAGACCTTCGGAGTCAACATCTAATATGCTGACCATGAAAGTGTAAGGGCGGTCCTCGCGGGCCTCGATCTCGTAAGGGACGCTCAGGAACTCCGGTGGGTCGTTCACGGGCAGGACCCTGATATCCATAGTTCCAAAGGCGGTCGTCGGTCCGTCAGTTGCCTCTATCCTCAAAGAGGCATTGCCGAACCAATCCTTTTCGGGTATCACCTCTAGGACCAACCCGTCGGTGAGGGTTGTGTTGACCCTACCTGACAGGACCTCGACCATCGTTCTGACCTTCTGAGGGTACTGGTCCAGGTCCTTGATGTAGGAACTGATATTCAGGTTGCCATACAGTTCCGAGAGGGGTGTGTCCTCCATCGTAGTGATGTCATCTGGGAAACCATTGGGCGCAACGGACACTTTCTCGTTGGCCTGGAAGGTCACGACCAAAATGTTATCCTCATAGTTCCCCTCCCTATATGGGAACCCTATGATATCGGCCACTGCTTCGAGGCGGTTCGTCCCTTCGAAGGCCGTGAACCTGGTGTAATGCTGGATGTGGACCTGCCCAGGACCTATCTTTGATATGAGCTTGATCTCCGGCGGGGGGGAATCCCCTCCTTCAGGGAGTCGACTATGGGTCACGGTCAGTGTGATATTGTTCACGGTAGAAAGGCCCATGTTCATTATCGTGAAGGCAACATCCATCGTCTCGAGGGCGGTGGGAGGGTCGGGAAAGTACTCTACCTTTTCATCGATCTTGATGTTCCAGCGGGAGGCGACCTTCAGGTCAAGGACGGAGGGGATGGCACCATCGGAGGTGACCGTGACCCTAAGGTCCCTCAGTGAATCGATGGAGATTTCGAAGTCGAAGTTCCCTGCAGCATCGGACCTGCCCACATAGTAAACCGAAGGGTCGGAGGGGTCCATCAATGTGAGGACGGCCCCTCTTACAGGTGCTCCGGTCTCCCTGTCGCGGACCGAGGCCTTGAAGGTCGAATTGTCCTGATAAAGTGGGTCTGGTAGGCCCACATCGAGCTTCCTTGGGACCCCTGTCCAGATAGGCCCCTCAGGGTCCCCAAGGAGATTGTAGGCAAGATTGTTGTTGTAGAACATCCTGAACTCCTCTATGGAGTAGTCCCTTTCAGTGAAGACATGCTGTATGTAGTTCCATTTCTGCATATAAAGGGCCTCACCTGGCCTAGGATGTCCTCCGTATATGAGCCTGAAGAACTCCCTTGCCTGCCACCAGTTGCCATATGAACTGGTATAGTTCTCCTCGGGGCGGTACTCGCCTCTAAAGGTGTCCTTTGAGGCCCCGATGATAGCTATGGCCCCACCGTTCTTGTTCCGCAGGACCCTTTCCATATTGGTATCATCGGTCTCCGTGAAGTTCAAGGAGGCGCAGCTTGAAATATAGAGCAGAGGGAGCTTCTCTCCATTTGTTATGGTCTCTGCCGTATCGTAATCGATATAGTCCTGGTAGTCCCCCCAGTATTCCCTCTTCCCTCCGGACTCTCCGAGATAATTGGTGCAGTTTCCGTTCGAATCGCCGTGACAGGCCAGTAGCACCGTCGAGAATCCCATCTCATAATGGGAGGTGAACGAGCTCCGGTTGAGAATGTCGAAGAGCTGGTTGTAACCTCCGTACACCTCCAGCTCGTAGTCATAGAGCTCCAAGGGGAGAACATGGCCGGGGAGGTCGTTTTTCACCTTCCTAACGAGTTCGTAGGCATTGTCCTTGTAGGCATCGAACCCCTCATCCCCGGGCGTCGATGGATTGTTGGGGACATTAGGTCGGTCCATGAGGGAGCCCACCAGCAGCGTCGAGCTGCTCCAGCTTCCAGGGGCCGGGTCCCTTTCATAACGGAGCTGCTTCTGGACAAGGTGTTCGAGCTCCATCTCGTTCGATGCCGGCAACCTGCCGACATAAAGCGATGGGAGCCAATCGTACTCGTCCATTACCCCGTAGATATCCTCACCGAAGATATTGTTCCCATTCAGGTCCCAAGAAGAGTTCAGGCCAGAATAGTAGTAGTCCGAAAGCACAAAGTTGTCATGGTCGTCCGAGCCATTACTTGCAGATCCGTTGATGTAGGTGTTGCGCGAGGGGAGAAGCTCGCCATCCCCGACCAAGAGGAGCCATCTTAGGTCCCTGTTCTGGTCCTTGAGAGACACCAGGAAGTTGCGAATGCTCTCCTGCTTGTCCCGACCCGGGAAATCGGCGTAACCCTTCTCCGAGTCGAAAGGGAAAAAATGTGCCTTGACACCTTTCTGTGTCTTCCAGTCAAGAAGGGGTTGGACCTCGTCCGAGAACATCAAGGGCCCTAAAGCCGCATAGGTCAGTCCCGGAACGATCGGTGCTTTCGGGTCAGACCTGCTAAATGCTACGACGTCTTCAGGGCTCTCTTTATAATCATCCCCCCCCCACCCATGAACCGAGAGGGGTAGGGCCAGGGACAGGACCAACAACAGGAGGAGGCCCAGGGCCTTGGACCGGTTTCCGGGACTATGTGCGTTAAGCACATCCTTTGGAGGACCCTGTGTGCCCATATCCAACATCCTTGAGCATTACTAGCTATGTTCAAGAAATAATTAACGGTAAAGTAGGACCGGGGGCGTGCTCAGGTCCATCCGTACGCTAGGGCCTTGACGATCTGGTGGATTATGTGCATGTGCAGGTCCTCGCAAACCTGCATGTCCATTGACCGGACATGGACAGGGATATCCACCATACCTTTCAGGACCCCCCCATCGTAACCAAGGATACCAGCTGTTGTCAGCCCCATTTTCTTTGCTGCTTCTATTGCCCTGACCACGTTCTTGGAATTCCCCGAACCGGATATCCCTATGGCAAGGTCCCCCGGACGGGCCAGGTTCATCAATTGCTGCTCGAAAACGGATTCGAACCCCAGGTCATTACCAAGGCAGAGGAGGTAAGGGGAGTTATCTGTGAGCGACATGATCCGATACCTGCCCAGGGGGCTCTCGTTATCGGGGATCGTCATCTTGCCCACGTCCTCGGCAAGATGGGACGAGGCGGCTCCGCTTCCACCATTTCCGAAGACGTAAATGGCCCCGTCCCTGGATTGGACCTCCCTCATGGCCTTTATCACCCTTTGAACAGCCCTGTGGTCAAGGCCTTTCATGGTCTCCATAACAGTTGCGGTATAGGAAGCAAGGTCCAAATCTGACACCTCATACTTCATAGAATGCGGCCATTATTTCAAGGTTTTGTATGATGCGGACCATCCTGTCCGAACCATTCATTGACCTGTGATCGGTCAATGGTCCTATTGTCATAGAGGTATAGGGGCACCGGGGTCCGATGCCCCCCCCTCTTACCCTGTAACGCTTGCTCAGGAGCATCTGGGCCAGCGGTTGGGATACATGTTTATGAGGCGGTACCAGACGCTCACAACGGTCTCTTCCACACCCCTTTGCATGCTTTCCATCGTGCTTCACCTCCGTTTTAGAAAAAGACCGAAGAAAGCTCGGCGGCAGCAACGCTACCCTGATATGCTCCAATTTGGCCCATATCCACCGAGGATCCAGGTCCTCCATCCCCCCGTGCTGTCGAGGTCACCGGGGAGGAAGGCCTCCTCGTTCTTTTTCCTAGGTAGAGCATTGACGTGGGGTATTTAAAAAGCCTTCTGAACTTGATTTATGTCCTACATAGGGTTATTTAATATTTGCGTTAGGTCGGTTGGGGTAGAACGTTCATTGCCCCGGTACGATCCACCTCAGGACCGTTCTGTCAAATAGTCCTTAGATATGTGAAGGAGGCCAGGCCAGTATCCTTCTGGCCATCAATTCCCTTAGCAATCCAAGGTTCTCAGGCCCTGTCGCACCGATCAGGTCCGTCCTTTGTTCCCTAGAGAACCTTTCGACCTCCTCGGCCCAATCACCCCCCTCTATTGTGGACAATGAACACCCGGACCTTTGGGCGATGATAGACCCCGCAGCGACGTCCCAGGACCGCTGTCCGAACCTGCATAGGGCGTTCAGCCTGCCGTCGGCAAGTGAGCACAGCTCAAGGGCCATGGAACCCCTTCCAGGAAGGAACCTGGATGGACGCAGCGGTCTATCGGGGTCCGATGTGGGGATGCTCGAAAAGAGCATCATCTCGATATCGCTCGTCCTACCAAGATAGGTAGATGGGGCACCGAACGCGATGCTCCATTCTCCGGGGAAGCCGCTGGGGTCAGGCCGGAGTTCCCTACCGTTGCATTCGGACCGGTCCATCCCCATATGGACCCTGTAGGTCCATTCGAGCTTGGGTGCGTGAACGACACCAAGTGCCAACTTACCATTGACCATGAGAGCTATGGAGATCGACCACCATGAGCCACCATGTAGGAAGTTCCAGGTCCCGTCTATAGGGTCCACTATCCAGAATGTCATTTCAGATGCATGGGGGGTCTCACCTTTCTCCTCGGACAGGAAGCCTACATCGCAGGGCCCTTGGCCCAGGACATCGAGTATGGCCCTTTCGGAGGCAAGGTCAGCCCGGGTAAGGTACTTTCCTTCCGAACGTTCAATAGGGACCTCCCCACCCCAACGGGAAAGGGCCTCCTTACCACCCGAGATAGCGGCTTCCACGGCCAGTGAGAGCAATCCGTCCAGGTCCATGGCAGGTAATGCCCAGGGGCAAATATAATAAATCATATCATCGATGGAAGCGAGGGATATGGTATGACCGAGCTTTCGTAGCAGGGGTGAGCATCTCGTTAGGAAATATGAACGGACCTCCAGGGATATGTGTCGTCATCCTGGCGGGGAACGTCAAGATCGGCAGGGAGCTGGCCCGCAGAAGGAGGAGGGGTTTGCTCTACAGGTTCAGCCATCCTTCGCTCTGGGCCGCTGAAAGGGAACAGATCGAATCTCGCATAGCATCCCAGATCAACAAGGACGATTATATAGTGGGAGAGAACAAATCGCTCCTGTTCCTCCACCCAGACCTCTGCTCGCAGGGGAACATAAACTTCCTTAAAAGGACCCTTTATTTCGCGGGTAAGACGGGCGATAGGCTCTACAGGAAAAGAAAGCAGGTCCTCCTCGAGTACCTTTCGGTGGCAGGGGAGACATCGCTGTCCCTGGTGGTCAAGGGTGTAATGGCATCGGAGCTCGTGGACCCAACGAAGGTTTTCGTAGTGGGCCCAAGAAAGCAGATCTCGAACGAACTTGAGAGGAGCGGGATACCAGGCCCGATCGTCGTTGACCAGGGTCGGTCCATCGGAGAGAACATTCTGAGGGGAAAAGAGGCCGCCTTGGCTGCTGGTTACCATGGCGAACACATACTTGTCGTGGGCGGTGATACCCCGCTCATAACCCCTCAGGCGATCGGCCATTTCCTTGAAGCCTGCCTACAAAGGGGTCCGGCCCCAGCAATTTTCTTTGGGGTGACCGGAAGGGACCATTTGAGGGATTACATAGAGGTGAACGACCTGGTCGATCTTGGGAGGGTCGGACCCAATCGTCCGGGTAAGGGCAACCTTAACAAGTTCGGATTCGCGATAATTGATGATAAAGGCGGTCTACTTGGCAAGGGCGTCAAGGGACATATCATGGTCGGAAATATGTTCCTTTACAGGACGGACAAGGTGAACAAGGCCTTGATGGACCGGTTCTATTCGTTGAGGAAGATGGGTGCCAGTCCGTTCACCTATCCAAGTCTCATCAGGCACTTCGGCAGGACCATCCTGAGGTCCATTAGGTGGAAATTGCCGCTCAGCGAGGTAGAGGACAAAGTGAGCCGGTTCTCGGGCATCAGTATCTGCCTTGTGAGCGTCCCTCCTGAGATGGCCCTTGACATCGATTCCTATACCGACCTTAGGAGGGCATCGGTCATAATGTACAGAAGGCTCAGACCGGTGAGCGACCTGGAGCGTGACCTCATCCTCTATGCCGCAGCAAAGAGAAAGGAGAGGAGACTTAATAGGGACCATAAGAAAAGCTCATCTTGATTGCATACATTGATGGGACCATGGCAGGCCTTCGGCTCAGGGACAGGTACATGGGCTCGGAGCTCTGCAGGTTCGAACGGAGCCTCATGACAGACCCGTCGAACCGGGACGTCGGGTTCGTTTCGTTCATCGATGGAAGGAGCTTCAGACTGCTCAAGTCCAAGTTCACAGATATAGACAGCGGTAGGGTCTATCTCCTGCCGCCCGACCTGTCCCCAAAGGCAATTGATGGAGAGCTCGTAAGAGCGGTCCCATCCCATGTCCTGAAACGGGTGGTTGTCCCTGGGAACGACCCCAGGAGGGTCTCCGAGGCGGTCAATATGGAGGTCGTGGATGTGCTCTCCATAGAGAGGCCAAGGGTCCCCATACCACCCCCCCTCCTGCCAAAGGATGAGTTCATGGCCAAGGTCTCCTCGTCATGGTCGGACCCCGACCGGGACCTGCTGGACCTGGTCATCGCCCTCCTCTTGGTGTCCGCACCATCCTCTGTCTACGGCAGGGGCGGTCTGGGATCGGAGGGGCTGGAGACACCGAGGGCACCGGATGCAGGTACACCCCGCGACCTCGCACAGACCGTGACCGCACAGCTCCCTGTCGAGTTCAGGACCTCTGGGACCTCGAGGTATCGTTTCCTCACCGTGGACTCATTGAAGGACCTTATTGAGGTCCAGAGCACAAGGGTGGAGGAGAACTGCTTCTCGATAGTAAGGCCACATAGGGTGTCCGAGGCCATGAGGTCCAAGAAGGTCCCCATACAGCTGCCTTTCGTCCTGAAGGAAGCGAGGTTGAAGGGGAAGCCACCGGAGATAGACCTGGACGTGCTGGACTACCAACTGACCGCACTTTATACACCACCTCCGACGGACGAGCAGGTCCGTGAGCTCTCGGAGAGAGCGCTCAAGGAGGCCTTTACAGATGCCTTCTGGGACGCCCCTTCCATCGGTGAGCCCGATCCGTTAGGGGCAGTGAGGATAGCCCTCGCCCTTACAAGGCTAAACATCGGGAAGCAGTTCACAGGGGAGGGCTTCATGAGGAAGAGGACCGATGTATCGTCCGATGGTTTCTCTGTTTTCAAGGAGCTATTGTCCAGGGGGTTGGAGGAAAAAGGCCGTATGATGAGGGAGGAGGACGTCTTCCGCAGGGACAGGACATTCCCATGGAGGAGCAAGCTCAAGCCCCTGGACCGGAGGATCTATATGGAGCTGAGGGAGACAGCGGAGCGGGAAGGGAGGGTGGACTTCGACAGGGGCTCTATCATGCCTGGGGCGGACAGACGGAAGGTGGAGGAGGCTCTGGAGCGCTTGAACAGATATGGATATGTCCTCTTCATGAAGGGAGGGACGGTCATAAAGGTCGTCATCTCATCCATCCCCGAGGAGTAGACATCCACGTTCAATAAACCATATATATAGTTAAAAACAGTATTAGCTGTCTACAGAGGCATGGATACCCGAAGGTGTGTACTATGAGGAAAGGCACAATCATCGTTATGATCATGCTTGCAATGATATCACTATCAATACCTTTCTTCGGGACAGGTGATGTTGATGGGGTAGGCTCGCCGGCCATCAAGATCGAGCTTGCCAGCTATAATCAGAGCGTCGAGGTCGAGCCTGATGAGGATAACGACGGGATCGTCCAATTCAGCGGGACAGTCACAGTAATCGTACCTTGGTCCCCATCAATACAGTTCCTGATCGTCTATCTCGAAGCTACTGCTGGTAACGGGACAGACGAATGGCCCACCTCGACGACCTCGGCAATGACGTTCACGAAGGAAATTACCACCCAGAACTTCCAGGTGGTGGTCCGTGTCCCCTTGGAGACGACCCAATATCCACAGGGGACATTGGAGATATCCGGTAGATGGAGATACAGCCCTGGAGCGTTAGGAGGATCTATCGAACCGGTCACTGCGGTAATAGCTATCATTGGATACTATGATCATTCCCTGAGGCCCTTGGACAGTTATGAGGAATGCTACAGGAGCGATGAGATCGAGTATGATGTAGTTCTTTCCAACGAAGGGAATGCTTACGACAGATACAGCCTTTCCATAGAGAACAGCAACGAATTGAACAATAAGGGCGTATATGTGACTGTAAGCGATGCGGAGGTCCCCCCCTTCACGGACCTTATTGTGAAATTGAAAGTGACAACAGCTTCTTCAGCCACAAGGGGGAATTTCGATATCGAGCTCCTCTCCAAGGCCCAGAACGCATCCCTTGCAGGGGACCCCGACGTGGAGCGGATGGTGACGCTCAGATTGAAGCTGGTGAGCGGTGAGAGGCCCTCCGATGGGCCGGAACCCGAGCCGGAGCCGGAACCGGACGAACCCGTTGTTCCCAATGATGATAAAGGAACTGAAGATGACGATGATGAAAAAGAGGTCATAAACGATGAGGCAGGTGACGATACCTCCCTACCGTTGGTGGGATTTGTGGTCGTGATCATCCTGATCGTCCTTGTGATCGTGGCAGGATCGATAGCCTATCTCTTCGGGAGAAGGGAAGATTAATCAGGATGTCATCCTTTCCAATGAACGGGGTAATGGATGAGAAAGGAAGGTCATGCCTTTGCGCTCTTCACTATTTCCATGCTATTATCGGTCCTGAACGTTACCTATGTCCAGGCGTTCGACTGGGACACCTTCGAGCTCTATGAAAGGGATGCCGAGGGAGATGTCATATATTTTTCGTACGAGACATTCGATTTCGTCAGAGCGAAGGACCGGCCTGATATAGACATCTCATCACTGAGGGTGGGCTCGGACGGGAAGGTCATCAACGTAACACTGAAGGTCTATGGCAGGATCAGGTCCGATGAGGACCACGAATACTACTTCTCCGGGGACCTTTCCCATTATGATACCACAGACCCCGATATCATGTTGACCTTCAAGAACGGGTTCACCATCCTCTCTTTCGAGAACAATTTTTCAGCGGTCAACCTGACCGAGAGCACTTTTTTAAAGAATTCCACGCTCATCATCTCCCTCCCCATCGAATACTTCAGGACCATTGTGGTCTTCGAGCTCCAAGCTTTCGCGACAGAGTACGACCATGCGACCATCACATCCTACACCGATTCGACCGAACCCATTGAGGAGATAGCATCCGATGGCCCATACCCGCTGTTCCAGATAACCGCCATAGTCCTCATCCTGTTCTTCATAGGGATGGTGTTCTATTATTTCATGGACGGCAGGCAGAGGTTGAGGACCTTAAGGAACAGGATGAGGAAACGGTGCCCGGTTTGCGGGGTCCTCTACGGGTGGGGGAGCAAAGAATGCGCCTATTGCGAGGTGCCTCTTGAACTGGGGGGGCACAAGGGAGGTTAGAATTCACTCCTCATCTTCTGCCTTCCTCCGCTTCTTCTCCCACCCGTCAAAGTCCCATCCTCTTGAAAGCTCGGCCTTTATGCCTGGCCCGATCCGTTCCGGATCGAGCTTCAACTTCCTGACCTGTCTTTCTACCCAACGTATGCGTTTGAGCAATCCGGCACCGTTCGCGTTCTGTATCTCGAGCCCAGGCCTTTTGTTGACCTCAATGACGATGATCCCCTTCCTATCGTCCAGCGTCATATCGATGCCGACATACCCAAGCCCTGATGCATCCGCTGCGGTGGATGCCGTCTCGAGCATAGTGTCCCAGAGATTGAACCTGAACCCGACCAGGGACCTTCCGGAGCCCGGATGTCTCTTCGTCGTCCGTCTCAGATGGGTCGCAGAGATTATCTTGCCCTCCGATATGGATATCCCCGCCCCTATGGCACCCTGATGGATGTTCGCCTTTCCGCCGGACCGGTCCGTGGGCAGTCTCGTCATGGCCATCAATGGGAACCCTTTCAGCGCCACGATCCTTATGTCAAGGAGACCGGGCGTATCGATCTCCCTGAGGCTGCGGGACAGAAGGATGCGCTCCTCTGCATATGCCCTGTCGGAGGGCAGTCCCGAATAGGCCCCTGTCAATATCTTGGAGGCGTGCTCAACGAGCTTTGTCCTGTCCATTAGCCTGCCCGAGGACCTTATGAAGGACCCTGAAACCTTTCTGTCTATGACAACGATGCCGGCCCCGCCGTGCCCTGAAGCGGGTTTGAGGGCAAAACCGCCCCCCCAGCTATCTAGCCAAGAGGAGAACTTCAAAAGATCGTCCTCGGTTTCCATGACGATATAGGTCTCCGGGACCGGGACGTTCGCAATGGTCAGTCTTGCCTTTCCTTCGAGCTTGTCCATCATCTCCAAAAGCTCGGGAGGATTGTACTTCTCTATGACCTTCTTCCACCTCTCCGTCGTTAGGATCTCACCCTTACCGTAGAGGAAAGAGGGCAGGCCACCCTCCCGGTTCCTGCGAAGGCTCTCCTGCACCTGTTTGAACCTGCTAGGCCTGGGCAGAATGCCCTTTAGGACAGACCTTGTGGACGGTGTCGTTGGAAAAGCCTCCGATAAGCGTTTTTTAGGGAATGGGCTCCGGGTCTTAAGGGTTCTCCCGTCCATACCCTCATACGGTATGGATCACCCTCTCTGCAGGGACCCTCTCAAGGACCATGCCCTCGATCTGGAACGGGGTGAGCTTCTTGGCGGTCTGGACGGCGAGCTTCAGCTTCTGCTCATTGCTGGAATAGACCCTGAAGACCTCTTCCCCCTTGTCCACCTGATGCCCTATCTTCTTGGATAGGACTATCCCTCCCTGCTTGTCCGAGGGGCATCCTGCTGCCCGTGCAATTCGTACCAGCATCTTGTTGTTAATGGAGCTCACATATCCGTCGGATGAGGAGAATATCGGTTCGGAGAACCTTCCAAGGACGACATCTTCGGACGTTATCTCCTTATGGTCGGTCCCCTGGGCCTCTATCATCTCCCAGAACTTATGCAGGGCTTTCCCGGACCGAAGTATCCTGTTCGCTTCCTCCTTTCCGTTCCCGGCGATACCGCCCATTTCAAGCAGGATCCCGGCCAGGGCAATGGACTTTTCAAGGGTGGAGGTGGAAGGCGGTCTTCCCTCCAGTACCTGCAAGGCCTCCTTGACCTCCAACGCAGGTCCTATGTTCCTTCCGACAGGCTGTCCCCCGTACGTTATTGCGCATTCGACCTTAATACCGATGCTCTCCCCAATGTCCCTGAAGTCGCGGGAGTACATCCTTGCAAGTTCCAGGTCATGGACCTTTGTATTGGCACCCACGGGTATGTCCATAAGCAGGAAATCCGCCCCCACGGCCTTCTTTTTTGCTAGGACCGAGGCTATGACCTGGGAATAGGGATCTATCGAAAGCGGGTACTCCGCCCTGATGATGATATCGTCTGCAGGGGCGATGTTCACACCCCCGCCCCAAGCGATGGTCCCTCCGACGGTCTCGGTTATCTCCTTGATCTTCCAACCTGGAAGGGTGACGTTGGCAATGGTCTCAAGTATGTCCGCGGTCCCTCCGGCCGAGGATATCGCCCTCGAACAGGTCTTTGGGATGTGCAGACCGGCGGCCGCCACTATGGGGACGACGATGAGCGTGACCTTGTTGCCCGGAACGCCGCCTATGGAATGGAAATCGAATATCGGTTCCGCATCGATGTCTATGACCTCACCGGTCTTGACCATGCTCAAAGTGAAGTCGGTTATCTCCCTGCTGTTCATGGGGTGCATGTAGGTAGAGGTAACGAATGCGGAGAGCTCGACATCCGAGAGCCGATGGTTGGTTATCTCTTCTACCATGACGAAGATCTCTGCGGTCGAAAGCTCCTCCTTGTTCAGCCTTTTCTTGATGAGCTCTATGGACATGGGCCTGGTTACAGGTGTCACCCGCACCGTATCGTCCTGTCCGACATCAAGCTTCTGCCGCCCTCTCTTGAGCAGCCCGACCGATCCTGGCTGGACAACAGAACCGGTGAGCTCGACTATGCACACCACCGATTCCTTCGCAGCCGTGACCTTTACCCTGTCAAGGGAACGTAGCCCTAGTGCGTCTGCGTCCTTGTGATTGAGTATGATCGTGTACTCTCCCGTCTCAAGGTCAATGAGCGTGACCTTGAACGCGGTGGTCGTCCCTGCCATCTCCTCTCCCGTTTCGACCTTTACCATATATTATCACCTCATTTTCCTGATACGATGGTCCTTCCGAGCCAGAATTCAGACCCATCTTCGACCCCTTTGTTCGGTCCGGACCTCATCCTCTCTATGACATTTATCACATCACTGGGCGAAATGATGCCCTGCTCGGTCACGATGTGGGTGATATGCTCCGGCGGAGTGATATCGAAAACAGGGTTCCGGAAGGTGACCCCGGGTAGGTCCGAAGGCCTCAATGGGTCAGCGACCTCCTCTGGTCCCCTATCCTCTATGTCCACATCGGACCCGTTCTTGGCCAACATGGAGAACTTGTAGGTCTCCGCACAGACGATGACCGGGACGACCGCGTTCCTGGCCGCTAGGGCCACCATAGAGGTCCCTATCTTGTTCACGAGGGACCCGTCGGCCGTTATCGTATCCGCCCCGATGACCACCGCGCTCACCTCCCCCATTAAATGATTGGAGGCCGAGTCCACGATGAGGGCCACTGGTATCCCTTTGGAAGCAAGGCGTCTGACCGTTAGGTGTCCCTGCCTCCAGGGCCGGGACTCGGTGGCGATCACCCCTTTGACGCGTCCGTCGGTGAAAGCGGCCTCTATCAGGGAAAGGGCCGAATCCGAATTACAGTGTGTCATCAATATGGAACGATCGTTTATGAGGGCCTTCCCGTTCTGGGCGATCCTTTCGACAGCGAAGAGCGAAGAGGAAACGAACCTGGACGAGCGTTCCATGACCTCCGCCCTCAATGAGCCCAGGTCAGGGGCCAGTTCCGCTCCGGAGAGGGTCATGATCAAACCGTTCCGCAAGGAGACAGCTGTCGGTCGTGTGCTCAGAAGCAGACGGGCCCCGTAACGAAGGGCTTCGACCAGACCATCCTTTGAGGTCCCTTGGTGGTCACGGGCCAGGGCAGAGAGCGCCTCCGATGCGGCCCTTGCTATCCTACCGGCCCCCCTTACCTTCATGGTCCGGATATCCTCGGCCACCAGCTCGAGTGCGGCAAGCTCCTTCGTCCTTACCGCATCGTTTCCTGAAGGGTCCAAAAGCTCACCTCACCGGACCGGGAACATCGGCCCGTAGGCCGGGACCACGATGTCGCAATAGGATAGAAGTCCGACCAGGTCCACCATACCGTCGGGTCGGCCAGGCCTTGGACGACAGTTCTCCTTGATATCCCTCAATGCCTCCTCTACCTCTACGGAATTTGCCGATCTGACCGCTGAACCAGTGATACCGACGATCCTCCCTGCCAGGTGCCTTGTGGATGGTGCCAGCAGGTCCAGGGGTTTGGGGAAATGGACGAAGAGGGCCAGTCCATCGCCCAGCGATGGGCCCATTCGACCGAGCATCAGGTACTTGTCTATCCAGTGGACCCTTGTCGATATCTCGACCTTCCTCCCCGCTTTGAAAGAGGCCTTTAGCAGGTCCCCCTCCTTCAGATGCTGTAGGGCGTGCGGGAACAGTTCGTCGTTCCCGCTGAACACAGGGTCGAACCTAGTTGAGACGAGCACGTTCACCCTTTCAGGGTGTATACCTCTATCGAGGAGGTTCCTCTTGATGTTCTCCCTGGCAGAGGCAGAACCGGAATCGACCACTACGACGGATGTGGGTGTCCTCACAAGCGTCACGGAGGACGAGGGCGCATCGCCCTTCCCTTGTCGCCCCTCCAGGAGCGGTACTAGCTCGAGCCTCCTTATACCGAAATATCTGCTCTGGACATCCTCGAGAGGGTCCGGTGCGACAGGCTCTTCCTGAGCGCAAAGGTCAGCGATCATCGGCGGCCCTATCCCCTCTCCGATTATTTGTTTCTTTGGCCGGTCAAGTTACGACCCTCTTTGTTCCACTTTCAACGCCCTCTCTGACCTTCACGGCGATCCCCGATACGGATTCCAGCATCATCCTGTACGATGCGTTCGCCTTTCCGACCGCAAGAAGCCTATCGGTCACGTCCACCACGATGACCTCGTCCCCGGGCCTGATGCTCGGGTCAGCGTCCTTTACGAACCTGTTGAAGACGTTGCGGCCCTGGGCATTATAGGCCCCGGTCTCGCTATCGACAACCACCCTCCACCGTGGCGGCGAACTACCCACCAAGAGCTTCAATGCACCAGCAGGTTTGAGGTTGATAAGGCCGTCCTCGGCCCTGATGGAGAGCACATGGCTGGTATCGCCTCCGTTCCCGACAAGGAGGACGTTCCTCACCCTTTGGTTCGTCCTGGACCTAACGAACTGGAGCTTGGAAGAGAGCCCTTGGACCGTAGTGAAGGGGCCGAACATGAGCTCATCGGCGTAGACCCCATTACAATTACCGAACTGGAGCCTTAGCATGCTGGATACGGATAAGGAGTCCCTATAGTCCTGGTCCTGACCTCCTGACCCAAGACCGATGCTCCCCTTTCCGGACCATAGGACCACCTCACCGTGTGGCCCCCCAAGGTCAATTTTGGCCCTATTCGTAAGGTCTAATAGCCCCTCGTCAAGGGAGCCGGGGGGAGGGAACAAGGCCTGGGTCATGGGGTACATTGAAAGCACATCGTAAGGTAGGGTCCCTATAGGGGAGATGACGGCAGGCCAGACATCAGGTGGGAACGACCTTCCCATAAGCTCCTCCACAGGTCTGTTCCTGGAGGTGGTCCAATCAGTAAGGGCTAGGACCCTGTCGGGGTACCTTTCCCTGGGATAGGCCGCCAAGGAAGCCTCCGTCCTTGAGAACTCCGGCCTGCACAGGGACAAAGAGGTACAACACATGAACCGTTTCAGGGACCTGGGTGCGTTCTCTTCAAGGAAGCCCCTATGTTCGAACAGCCGTTTGACGCCAGCATACATCATGGGATTGGAAAGGGCGAAACGTTCGACCATCTCCCAGAGCGTCCCTTCCCTGATGGAGGAGCGCACCTCGTCCAGGACCTGTTTGATCACCCAGAGGTTGTGCCGTGAGAGGACCCCCTCACGGACATCCTTGTCCATGGCCTGGAGGTCCTCCGGGGACCTTCCGGAGCATTCCCGGCATGAGCAGGGCAGTAAGGTCATCTCGGACAATTGCAGCGTCCTGTAAGGGGTTAGGTACCTACCGTCCTTGGCATATTTTGCGTACGATGCTGAATCGAACAGGTCACACCCAAGGGCCGTCGCAAGGGGGAGGACCATCGGATGACCCGCCCCGAAGAGGTGGGTCGGAACGGAGGGGCCCAATCCCTTTTTGGACGATGCTATGACATCCACCAAGAGCGGATAGTCGTAGGATTCCATGATGGGGACCACACCCCCGATAGGTGCGTAGCCCGACCCAAGATCGAAGACCTGACGGCCGGAAAGCTCGCGAAGGTCGATGTGCTCACCACCTTGGATCGGGACGGCAAGGACCATGTCCTTAGCCTTGTCAATAGAGGCCTTTGCCCTTTCCATGGTCCGCTCAAGGGCCGATCGGGCCCTTCCATGGTCGATCCCTGGCGGCGTGAAGATATCAAGGATGGTGCCCACATCGGAACCGAGACCTGATTGCAGCTCGACTATCTCGAGCGGGTCCACATCGACCTCTTTGTCCACCCCTCCACCGTAGATATAGGACTGGAACGTACCTGAATCCGTCATTATCACACCATCGAAGGAGAGCAGCCGGTGAAGCCCGACCTTCAATGCCTCCTCAAGGAGGGCCGGGTTCCTTTTGATTATGTAGGAATTGGTTATGAGCATCCTGAAGCCGAAGGTGTCGTAAAGCTCGGTGGGTCCGACCCCCTCGCCTCGTGCGACCGAGTTCGGATTGACGACCGGCATCAGGTCCGGTGTCATGACCTTCCTAGGACCTATCCTCAATTGGCCGATCCGACCGGCCAGGTCAGTGTCTATCACCTCGAAGACCGGACCGTCCCTATCCAGACCCTTTTTCATGGTCCCCCAACCCCATTATCCGGTCCGAATACCTCCGGGTTCACCGTGTTCTTTGGTCGCTCGCCTCTAATAAGTCCTGCAATGGCCCCGGCCGCAAGTCGCCCCATCGCTCTCCGAGTGTTAACTGTAGCGGACCCGATATGTGGAAGGAGGACGACATTCTCAAGACGCAGGAGGCCTGGAAGTATTCGAGGTTCGTTCTCGTAAACATCAAGCCCTGCGGCAGCAGGTTTTCCCCCCCTTAAAGCCCTCTCAAGGGCGACCTCGTCAAGGACCGGACCTCGTGAGGTGTTCACGAGGATCGACCCCTCCTTCATCGATGAGAGCTCCCTCTCGCCTATAAGATGGCGGGTGGACACCGACAGTGGGACATTAAGTGAAACGATATCGGACCGTGAGAGGAGCTCATCAAGGGGTAAGAAGGCCGCACCAGTCTCCTTTTCAAGGTCAGGCCTCCGTGCAGTGTCCGTATACAACAGCACCATCCCGAAACCTTTCCCTCTTCGAAGGATGGCCCTGCCTATTTTTCCAGCCCCCACAACACCGAGAACTGCCCCCCAGACGTCCTTGCCTAGGAACAGGTTCGGGCTCCATGTCCAGGGTTCGCCCATCCTTACGAACCTCTCCGCTTCCCCTAGCCTCCTTGCCGTTGACAGTATCAGACCGAATGCCAGATCAGCTGTCGCATCCGTGAGGACATCAGGTGTGTTGAAGACGGGTATCCTCCTTTCTGTGGCAAAACCGATGTCTATGTTGTCATACCCTACACCGAAATTGCCTATGGCCTTAAGACCGGGAGCTGAAAGGATGACCTCTCGGTCCACCTTGTCGCTCACAAGACTGATAAGGGCATCCTTGTCAGAGATCATCCTCAGGAGCCGTTCCCTTGGGATGGGCCCATCCTCAGCCCAGACCTCCAGGTCCGCGATCCCATCGAGTTCCGAAAAGCAGTTGCCAGGCAGCTGCCTTGTCACCAGTACCTTCCATCTTCCAGATGCTGAACCGAGGGGTATCGAGGCCACTGGTCTTCACCGGACCAAGGTAGATGGTCACAAGGAATTAAACATATCCGGAGGCCCTCTCTGATATGTCCTCCCGGACCGGAACAATAAAATCCGTTCTATTCCCTCAGTAAGGGCCGACAACTTCAGATAAGGAGATACAAGGAGACGATGGAAATGGATGCTCAGGAGATCAGAACGGCCGAAGAGCTTATGAGGTCGGGGTATAGACCGATGACCCCCCAGGAATCGTTATCGGGAGAGATCAAGGGCAGGCTCATCGCCCTGAGGAAGAAGGGCCATTCGATGGACGAGGCAATGGCGCTCCTGTTCCCCAACACGGTCGTGGACCCGGGAACCCTCTCCAACCTGGTCTCAGCACTGATAGCTGGGTCCCATGTGCTCCTTTTCGGACCATCTGGGACAGGCAAGACAAGTCTGGCCAAGGACATCTGGCAGCTCTTTCCGAAAGAGGTGTTCGTGGTCAAAGATTGCCCCGTCCAGGATGACCCCGCATCAGTGGTGGACCAGGCGTTCCACAAGCGGGTCAAATGCTGTCCCTCGTGCCAGTCGCGGTTCGGTGATGGAAGGGACGATTTCGATCCCTTAAGTGTCGATCCGAAGAAGGTGCCGGTGTCCAGAGTGAGGCTGAAGGAGGGTTTTGGCCTTGCACGGCTCCAGGGGTCATCGGAGGTCTTCCCCGACAATCTCACTGGGGTCTACAACCTTCATAAGCTGCAGGAGCTGGGAGACCCAACATCCCCGCTCATACTGGAGCCAGGTAAGCTCCTCCAGGCCAATAGGGGGCTCTTGCTGGTCGATGAGGTTGGAAAGCTGCCTCTGGGTACGCAGAACGTGCTTCTGCAGGCCCTCCAGGAGGGTATCGTCTCACCTGCCAAGTCCAGGGAGACCTTCCCTGGGAGCTTCGTCGCCATCACCACATCCAACCTGAGGGACCTGGATGCGATAAACGAACCCCTTAATGACAGGCTCTCGAACATCTACTTCGATTACATCAAGGACCATATGAGGAACAGGAGCATCATAGAGGTCTCTCCTGGTGCCAGGGTTGAGGGGGCGCACTTCCCCGAGGTCCTGCTGCATGCCGGTGTTTACGCCGTCGAGGCCTGGAGGGACCTTGCCGTTGACGTTCCGGAGCTGTCAGAGGTGGGGTCCAACAGGACCATCCTAGATACCGTGAGCAGGTCCCAGGCCTTCGCCTTCCTCTCCGGTGAGCGGTCGGTGAGCAGGAAGAGCTTCGAGAGCGGTGTTAGGGAGGCCATGTACGGGAGGATACGGGCAAGGGGTGGTGATTCGTTCCTCAGGAACGAGGAGATAGTCCGTGAGTTCCTCGAAGGCAACCTGCCTCTGGCGGTCGAGAGGGGTTTCAGGACCTACTGGTGTACGTTCTTCCAGAGGGAGCTTTCATCATCCGCGGCCAGGGGGGAGAAGGTCGCCCGGGCCATGGCATCTGGAACCATCCCGCAGGGAGGCGATGGCGACCTGCTGCGTTCGTTCATACTGAGGATGGAACGCCACAGGGGGCCAGTTAGCGAGGAGGAGCTGATCCGCTCCGTCACTGGGCTCATGAACACCATGCTGGACTTCGGCTGTAAGGAGGCCTGAGGGGGCCCATCCACAATGGAACGCGGTGGGGGGGTCCCTCAGTATCCCTCTTTGAGGGGTGACGGTGTCGTCATACCAGATTGCTCCAAAGGGGTCTATGTCCCATTCTCTTTGACGCCCGCTGAGAGACGGGAGCTTGTAAGGGGCCTTGCCCAGAAGGGGATGTCGAGCATCGATGAGTTCCTATCTGGGGAACGAAAGGAGGGTTACATCGCCGAGCGGATGGATGCCCTCCGTTCCAGGATAAGGAAGGGCCTAGAGGAGCGGCTTAAGGCCAGGAAGGAGGCCCTCATCACCGATATGGGCGAACTTAAGGAAAGGGCCGACCGGTCAGGGGACAGGACCAATGACAGTGACCTGCTGGATGAGGCAGGGTCAAGGAGGGTCCTTTCGGACGAGCTGAGGGGAGAGCTCCTCGCATCGGAGCTGGTCCTTCACATAGAGGGGAGGTCTGGACAGAGGGACCTTGTCCTGAAACCCTCCTTCCCCAAACGGGTCTGGGAGCTCATTAAAAAGCTTTTCCATAGGTTCGTATCGGTCCTTGGCAGGTTCATCAGGTGGTTGAGGTCGCTCTTCCTTTCACGGCGGGAGAAAGAGGAACAAGCGGCCTCACGTTTAAAACGCAGGAAGGGGGCGGTCGTCCTCCCGTTCCCCGGCCTGATGAGCGAACTCGGTTCGTGGGAACGTGAGCTTGAGGAAAGGCTGAATGATGACAGGGACCTACAGAAGGCTGTCGACACCCGTCTTTCAGAGGGTTATGGTTATTCCTCAGGTGCAATAGTTCTAAGACGTTCTTACGACCCCGAATGGTACCGGGAGAAGGCCCTTGAGGTCCTTAGGACCGAGGTTGGGTCAATAGCCGAGAGGAAGGAACGCGAGCTGAAAGAGAGACGCAAGGGGGCCATGGATAGGGTCAAGGACGAACAGGAAGAGGCCAGGAAAGCAAGGGAGAAGGCCTTACAGATGGAACGCGAGCTTGAGGTGGAGAAAGAGGCCATCATCCCCCGTTCCGATAGTTTGGCCAGGGAGGAGATGAGACGCGAGGTCGAGAGAGCGCTAACCTCAATGGGGTATATCCAGAGGAAGCAAGCGACGACGGGGAGGGATGATGCCATCGCCGAGTACGAGATCACCGAGGCCCTAGTCGAGCGGTTCTCGGACCTCGTTTTCTCCGATCTGATGGAAACGGGCCTCAAGCACAGAGAGAGGCCCGGGAGCCATACATCCGATGTGGGGGTCTATGACCTTGTAAGATTGAGGACGGTCCATGAGGAGGCAAGGCTCGACATCCTACAGACACTGGTCAATGCAAGGACCAACCATCCGGACGATCCGGAGCTGGACAGGTCGGATATGATAGTCTATCGTGAGGTCCCCGTCTCAGAGCTCCACGCGGTCATAATCCTTGACGTCAGCGGGTCCATGGAGGAGAACATGAGGTTGGATGCGGCAAAGAGGGCCGTGCTGGCACTCTATACCGCGGTCAGAAAGGAGAACCCCCGGAACCGGGTTGACATAATCACGGTCTCGACAAGGGCCGCTCCATCGACACTGAGGGAGGTCCTTGCATCGGAACCACGAGGGTTCACCAACCATGGTGAGGGGGTTTCCATGGCGGCAAGGCTCTTCGAGGGGACCCGCTCCGACAGGATGATGCTCTTCCTCATCACCGATGGATTGCCCGAGGCCTATACCGAAAGCGACGGAGGTCCCGTAGCAGGAGACCTTAAGAAGGCGATGGAGAGGACTCTGCTAGAGGTCTCCAGGCTCAAAAGGTTCTCCAACCTTTCGTTCAATGTCTTCATGCTAGAACCAAAGGATGAGACCTACCTGAACGCTGCCCGACAGATAGCTTCGGAAGGGGGAGGCTCGCTCCTAACGGCCAACCCGCAGGACCTGGCCCTAAAACTAGTGCTCGAATATGAGAAGGGATCGCGACCTCTTACTGGTGTATGATCATCCTATCGGGCGATGGATTAGGAGCGGACAATTATCGTCAGGAAGATGAAGAGCCCTAGCCCTATCCCGAAAGCAAACCCCAGTAGGGCCATTATAGGTAAAAGCAGCGGGGCTGCGACCCAATGGACCACCCCAAAGAGGGTATCGTCAGGGTAATCAGCCCTTAGGACCAGCTTGAAGACCACCCACATACCCCAGGGGACCAAACCCGAGGCTAGCATGGGGATCGCCAAGAGACGTGAACGTTTGGCCGCGAACTTGAACGTAAAGAGGCTGACCAGGATCGCCATGGTCGCATATGACATAAGGAAGGTGAAAAGAAGGAGGGTGAAAGGGTCGTTATGATAATCATGCTCCGATACCCTATCATCCCTGGCTATCGCATCCGGTAGAATGAACGATAACAGAATAGCGGTCGCAAGCATTACTACCACGGACCGCACCAGCGATCTTTGCCCCTGCAGGCCGCCCATCAAGGTGATTGACCTCCTTAGGGACCGATGCCACCGGTCGAACAGGACTTTGGATACCTCAGGTGAACTTGATCCCAGTGAGGGTCTTTGTATCAATGACCCCCGGTATGGACCTCACCTTCTCGACCACTATCTGTCCTAGTGTATTGAAGTCCCTGGCCTCTATCTTCGCTATGAGGTCGTACTCCCCGAAGAGAGGGTGCAGCTCGACGATCTCCGGTACGTTCATCAGTGCTTTGAAGACATCGTGCTCTTTCGCGGGTGCTGTGCTGATGAGTATGAAACCGATCACCATCTTATGTCACCAGGTCCGTCCATGCCGGTGAACACCTAAATACTTTTCGTCGGAGAGGTCCGCATTGCTCAGTGAGAGGGACTGCTCTCCAGGACCATCGCCGAGGTTCAATATCGGGTTTTTTCATGGATTTATAAATAATTTAATTAGGTACGCTTGCAATACCCCTGGTTGGCTTGATGATGCGGGCATGGTCCGGTGAAACGATTTGACCAAGAAGATCAAGATAGGGATAACGGGGCTTCCTGGTGCGGGCAAGACCCACGCTCTTAGGCGGGTCGTGGACATGCTCGAGAAGGAGGGCATTAAGGTCGGAGGGATGATCACCGAGGCCATCGAGGAAAAGGGTCTGAAGGTGGGCTTCATGGTCCAGGACCTGCTTACCAAGAAGCAGGCCGTGCTCGCTCATATCAACATGAAGTCCGAGGTCCGTTTCATGGAGTACGGGATAGATATCAACGTCCTTGACAGCATAGGCGTGGAGGCCATCCGCAACTCCGTTACTATGGCGGATGTAATCGTCATTGACGAGGTCGGCAAGCTTGAGGTGGAATCGGACGAGTTCGTCAAGGCCGTCAAGGAGGCCCTGGACGCCGACAAACCCTTGATCCTCACGCTCCATAAGAAATCAAGGAACCCCCTCCTTCAGGACATAAGGAGAAGGGATGATGTCAGGATACTCGAAGTGACGCCCATAAACAAGAACATCCTGCCCTACAAGATAGTCCCGCTTATCAAAGAGGAGATAGGTCCAAGGCCCAATCCGGATATATACGGGTGATATCCCTTCATAGAAGACAGGGAGACCCCATCAAGTTTTTATATTGTAGCCCGGATGGGGTCTATCAACATATATGGTCTCGCCCGCACGTTGTCGTAGAAGGCCAAGTTCCAACTACTGTACAGTAATGGTTTTATACGATGACCCGGGTAATATAATAGAAAGACGGCCTAAGGTGGCATTCAGAAGGTTCTAAAGACCCTACACGGAGGTATGACAAATGGAAACGAACGATGGACGCGCGAACGGCTGGGTGCTAGCGGTCGGGATGTTGTTCCTACTGACCGCCGTGAGCATCGGTGGCTATGTGTTATTCAAGTACGCTGACGAACTTGACGTTGAGAAGCTCGTCTTCGATCAGTGGCTGAACGAGAAGAGGGATGTCTTCTCGAGGCTGGGCATCGACTCCCCCGTCGATATCCTTGGCAACCCGCTTAGGAACGATTATATCACAAGGTCGGGTGGCGGCCAGCTGAAATGGCAGCAGACCCTCTCCCCCCATGAGGGAGAATATGTCTCCTCCCCTGCCCTTGTCGATATGGACAATAACAAGAACTTCGAAATAGTGGTGGCCTCCGCTGGTGACGCCGTCTTTGCGCTCAGGCCCGATGGCGGATTCTTCTGGGACACGCCCTATTCCGATGATGTGATAGACTACCTTGGCCAGACCGCCGGGACATCGGGATTGGACTTCGAGCCGCCCCATATATTCTCCTCGGTCATATCCGCCGATGTGAACCTCGGTGACACCCCTGAGACCATCATAGGGGTCAAGAACGGAGCCCTCTGCATAGGGTCCGACGGGGCCAAGCAGTGGAAGAAGGGGTTGACGACCGGCTACTATTTCTCGACCCCCTGCATAACGGACCTTGAAGGGACCTGGTCCGGTCAGAAGGAGGACCTCGAGATCATCCTTGCGTCCGATGACGAGAGCAGGAGAGGTTGGCTGGAAGCGTTCGAGGTCGACGGTGGCGCCATCTTCAGGGAAGAGGCACCCACCGGAGGCGAGGGCGGTCTGATAGGTTGCTCCGTCGTTGCGCACGACCTTGACGGTGACTTCTGGGATGGGCCGATCCTCATTAACCCAGACCCCTCCAAGGAGAGGGACACCGAGCTTATAATAGGCAACCATGACAGGGGTATGAGGGTTTGGGTGAGACAGGGAGAGAACGCAGAGGGGAAACCCAACTACGATGAACAGACCGGAAGTATGACCGGTGGCCACCAGACCTATGCCACCTCCGCTGTTGCGAACGTTACCGGAGACCCTCTTTGCGAGGTATTCGTGGGATGCTCCGAGGGATATCCGACGACATGGACCGGGTGGGGCGGTAAGCTCTACGTATATACCCCGAGCGGAAAGAAGCTCTGGGACTTCTCGACCGGCAGCTCCAGGGCCTCCATCTTCAGCTCCCCTGCTATTGCCGATCTTCAGATGGCCAAGGACGACCCCGAGGAGAAGCACCTGGATTATGAGGTCATATTCGGCTGCGATAACGGCAATATGTACGTCCTCAACTCCGAGTTCCACAACCTTCTTTGGCAGTTCGATACCGGTGGGAGGTGCATGTCCTCACCGGCCATCTGTAATATTGACAACGATGATGAACTAGAGATAGTAATAGGCTCGGACTCCGGGAAGGTCTTCTGTTTCGATGGCGATCCTTCAGATGGTGTGGACGAGGGTGTCGCCTATCCGGGCGATGGTGCGGGACAGGACGTTCTCTGGGTCTATGATACCAAGAACCCCATAGGGATATCCTCGCCTGCAGTGGCTGACATCGACCTTGACGGACAGCTCGAGGTAGTGATCGGCGATCAGGAAGGCCATATCTACTGCATCTCCGCCGGCGGCAGGGCAGTGAAGGGGCAGTCCGACTGGCCCGAGTTCCACTACGACCTCAACAGGACCGGTTTCTATAACCCACAGGTATCCTACGGTGTGGACCTCTACGCAAAGAAGGACGATAAGGGGAAGTCCGAGACCATGGTAAAGAGGATCAAACCAGGTTCGTTCGTGACCTACAACATAACGGTCGAGAACACCGGCAAGGGGATCTCCGAGGTCAACAAGGATGTCATATATGTCGGTATCCAGGGCAGCTCGGTCCCCGTTGACTGGAGGGCCTGGCTCGATACGCCTCCCGACAGGGGCAACGACAATCCGGGGTATGTAAGGCTCGCATCCCAGGAGAAGGCCGACCTTACCCTCTACGTTTATGCACCCTGGGAAGGGGACATCGGTGAGATGGCAAGGATAAACGTGACATGCAACTCCTCATCTGACCAGTGGGCCTCCGATACGCTGACCACACTGTCGGTCCTGGACCTGTTCGTGGACTTTGACCTGTATTTCAACAAGCTTCCGTCCACTGACCCGCTGGACCCGCTCGTAGGTCAGAAATGGGAGAAGATAAACCCCGGCGGGGAGCGTGAGTTCCAGATAACCATATCGAACAAGGGGAACCTGAACGATTCGTACGAGCTCGTCCTGAGCCCACCGCCCAGGGAGGCAGGGTGGAACTGGTACTTCCTCGATACGAAGAACCAGTTCAAGAAGGTCAACCTGACCGCGGGTGCTCTCAGGGACGTTTTCGGTGGGATCTCCTCAGAGACCTACACCATAAGAGTTGAAGTACCTGCAGGTGCCGCGAAGGACCAGAGGATCCCGATACAGCTTGTTGGAACCTCGGTTCTGAGCAAGATATCCATCATTGAGGAGCTCAAGAAGAAGGACGACCTGGTCATAATCGTGGGCGAACAGAACGAACTTCAGCTCAGGGCCGATCAGACGACCAAGTACATCAATCCGAACGGGACCGTTGAATATACCATATATCTATCCAACAACGGTAACAAGGACCTGATAAAGGTCCTCCTGAGCTCGAGCCAGGCACAAAGCGGTTGGACCGTGAGCTTCCAGCAGGAGCCCATAGATGTCTATCAGGGTCAGAGCAAACCGGTGACCGTAAAGATATCCGCACCAGGCTATGCAAGGGCCAATGAAAAGCTGGTCCTGACCATAACGGGCGTGATAGAGGGATCGCCCAACTACAAGGACGAGGTGATCCTGACAACCATAGTGAACCATGTTTACAATTTCGATGCC
>CAZLVP010000023.1:0-41493 GCA_964563055.1 uncultured Thermoplasmatales archaeon
ACTACCCGGTCGAGGTCAGGATATCGATCGTAGAGGGCCCTACAGGACAGGAGCTAAGGGTCCTGGCGTCGTCAGAGGGCCGCGACCTCTATTACGACAACCATCTAAAAAGACTGGTAGAGGACCTTCTATCAAGGGTTGGTCCGATACAAAATGTTGGGGGCAATGTCCCGGCAAATTACCCTGGTGAGAACGTTTCCGACCTGGAGATGCTTGCTAGGCTATATCAGAAAGGTCTGCTCTCAGAGAGGGAGTTCCAACTGGCCAAGGAACGGGCCAACCAGAGATAGGGCGTTGAAGATCGGTTCTAATCATGTGGAGAGCTGCTCGAAGTAATATTCGACCTCGGACAATGCCTCTATGAGGTCGTTGGACCCTATGCCCTTGGCACCACAGGCGACGACCAAAGCGTTCCTGCAATCCTGGGTGATCTTCGTCCTAGTGCAATCCCTGTGAGGGTAGAGATGGAGGACCCCCTCATCGTCCGAAAGGACAGGAATGCCCGCCGATAGGGCCTCGTCCCTACCTCCTATGCCCTTGAAAGGCTCCCCTTCGGTCGAGGGCCTGAGCACGAGCTCTCCCCTGATCCTGTCCATGTCGTAGAGACCGATAGGTACCAATGTGCTCGCCGATGCAAGGTTGCCTGCATCGACCAGATTGTTTATCGATGGAAGCTCCCTCTTGAGGAGCCGTCTAACCAGGGCCTCTGATGCGGGCCTTGTCTTGGTGGGATCAATGCCTATCTTCCAATAGAGGTCTCGTAAGGCCCGAACGGACCGGTCCTTGGTGAGCTCATGATCGTCCCTGAGCCTCTCGCGAAGCTCACTTTTTAGCTCTTCACAAAGGGCATTGAAGACCTCCTTTCTGCTGGACCAGACCGATATGTCCAGAAGCTCAACGGAAAGGATATGGATGCCCATGGCCGAGAGGGAAGGGGACAGCTCTATCTCCATACCCATTGATTGGACGAGCATTTATTTCATCTTTTGGCAACGGAAAGTTTTTTCATGGTCGTTGGATGCTACTCCCCCATGGCATTGACCCGTGCCGACCTGCAGCGTTTGCTCCCAGGTATAACAATAGCCTCACTGGTCGTTATCACTGTCACAGTGCTTCTCATCATGTCCCTGAGGACCGATAGACCTCCCAAGGCCGTCATGGTCCTTTCGAGGGAATTGGTCCATCCGGGCGAGGTCGTCATATTGGATGCAAGGAACTCATCCGACCCGGACGGGGGGTCCCTGCGCTATAAATGGTCCATCGATGGCAGCATCTCCTCGAGCTCTGACAGGTGGGCCTTCATCTTTCCATCCACCGGGAACCATACGGTGGAGCTCAAGGTCACCGATGATGAGGGAATGTCCGACCAAGTAAAGATGACCGTTCAGGTAGTACCATGGCAGGACATTGATGGGGATGTTACCTAACAGCAAGCAATAAATAACTTCCTGCGGTTCCCAAAGCCATAGGACCTGGGGGTCTGGAAACGCTCCTTCAAGAACATATCCCGGACGGGTCGCCCGAGCTTGCCGAACTGCTCCTCTGCATAGCGGAGCAGGGCAAGAGGATAGCTAGGGCGTTCATTTCCAGGCAGGGTGCTACGGATTCGAGGAACATCTACGGCGAGACCCAGCTGGAGATGGATAAGTGGGCGGACGAGGTCCTCATCGATGCAGTAGCCGAGCTCCCTTTCGTTGCATCGGTCTCCTCCGAGGAGCGCGATGATATCATCATGCTAAATGAGGACGGGACCTATTCGGTCACGTTCGATCCGCTCGATGGTTCGTCATTGATGGGCGTCGATCTTACCGTGGGGACCATCGTGGGGGTCCATAAAGGAACGACCCCTCTCAGACCGGCAAGGGAGCTCGCCGGAGCGATGTACATCCTCTATGGCCCCTTGACCGTGCTCGTTTATTCCATAGGGCACGGCGTTCACGAGTTCGTCCTGGACGATGATCACGAGTTCATCCTTCAGGAAGAGGGCCTGATGTTCGGTAGGGACAAGATATATGCTCCCGGTGCGCTGAGAAGCAAATGGACCGTCCCTCACAGGCGGTTCGTTGAAAGGTTGGAGTCCCTTGAGTACAAGCTCCGCTTCTGTGGGTCCATGGTAGCGGATGTCCATCAGGTGATCCACAAGGGAGGGATATTCATGTATCCGGGCACCATAGAAAAGCCCGGTGGCAAGCTGAGACTGCTCTTCGAGGCCGGGCCCATGGGCTTCTTGGCAGAGAAGGCCGGGGGAGGGGTATCCGACGGTAGGATTTCCATTCTTGATATTGAACCATCATCGCTTGACCAGAGGGTCCCTGTCTATATTGGGGGGTTATCCGAAATGCATATCCTCGAAGAAGAGATGTCAAGGGGGGTATGAGCATCAGCCACTTCGAACCATTGAGCGGGGATATCGTCTATGGTTCCCTTTACGGTAAGGGGTCCATTGTAATGGCGGTCAACGTGCGTTATACCCGAGGTATAGCCCGGGGAATCATGAGGGCCGCAAAGGACACAGGCTCTCCGATAGTATTCGAGCTGGCACGTTCGGAGTCCGACCTTTCGGGGGGGTATACCGGGATGACCCCCAAGGACTATCATGATGAGATAGTCAAGGCCGCATCCGAGGTCGGTCATGACATCTATGTGGTCCATGCCGACCATATTAGCATCAAGAAGGGCGATGATGAGGACCTAAGAAGGACCAAGGAGCTCATCGCCCACCAGATCGGAGCGGGATATACCTCTTTCGCCATTGACGCATCGCATCTTTTCGACCTCAAGGGACGGGACCTCAAGGAGGAGCTGAGGGATAACATAAGGTGCACGACCGAGGTCGCCCGGTTCATCAAGGATGGGATGGGCAAAAGGGGGTTCGGGCTAGAGGTCGAGGTAGGCGAGATAGGCAAGACGGATGCCTCCGGGAGGGTGCTGACCAGTCCTGAAGAGGCCGTCACCTTCCTTAGGTCGCTCAAAGAGAACGGAGTGGACCCCCATCTGCTCGCCATCGCGAACGGCTCGGCACACGGTAACACCTTCGATGAGAAAGGCAAGCTCCTCCCCCAGGTCTCCATAGACCTTGTAAGGACCAAGGAGGTCATCTCGGCCATAAAGGGAGCTGACCTGAAGGTGGGGATAGCCCAACACGGGATCACTGGGACGCCCAGGGACCAGATAGCAGAGCATTTCCCTAAGGGCGACATCCTTAAGGGGAATGTGGGCACGCACTGGCAGAACATCTTCTTCGACACCATCAAGGTCTATGAGCCGGAGCTGTACAGGGACATGTTGGAATGGACCGTGGCCACATATTCGTCCAAGGAACCGGGGAAAGCACCTGAGCTGGTGTTCGGCAAGCACTGCAAGAACGTTTTCAAACCCTTCAGGGACAAAGCAAGCCGTATCGGTAAGGACACGGAAGCTGCCCTTGAGGCCATGGCCTATGCTGAGGCCCAGGTCTATTTCAAGGCATTCTCGTCCATTGGGACCGCGAAGATCGTAAGGGATGCATTGAGCAGGGAGTGAGGTAGATGAGGACCCCTGTTATCATACTGAACATGAAGAGCTACAGAGAGGTGGAAGGGGAACTTGCCCTCGAACTTGCCAGAACATGCGAACAGGTCTCTATCGAGACCGGCGCATCCATCGCCGTCTGCCCACCCATGATAGAACTCTCTAAGGTAGCTGGTTCGGTCTCCATACCCGTGATCGCCCAGAACGTAGACCTATGGGATGCGACAGTGAGAACGGGGTCCACATCGCTTGGAGGCATCAAGAAAGCAGGCGCCATAGGGACCCTCGTGAACCATTCCGAATGCAGGAGGCTCCTTTCCGATATAGGCCACATCGTGGACATCGCCAAAGGGATGCAACTCATCACCATTGTCTGCACGAACAATGTTGCAGCCTCCCGCGCAGCGGCCGCACTGGGACCGGACATGATCGCTATGGAACCCCCAGAGCTGATTGGTGGTGATATCTCTGTAACGACAGCGGACCCCAGGATAGTGGAGGACACCGTTAGGGTGGTCAAGGAGACCGCCCCGGGTGTGAAGGTCCTCACCGGAGCCGGTGTCAAGGACCGGAATGATGTCATAAAGGCTTTGGAGCTGGGTACGGTAGGCGTTCTTCTGGCATCGGGCGTTGTCAAGGCCAAGGACCCGAAAAAGGTCCTTTTATCACTTGCAGAGGGACTTGTGGGCCGTCAATGACCTACCGGAACTGCAATTAACAAGGCGAACATAACTTTCAAGGGAAATGGAGGTCCGTGAATGGACGACAAGCACGAGGAATGTGGCATCTGTGCAGCGAGCACTCCGGGGAGGAGCTGCACCTATGACCTTTACCAAATGATGCTGGACCTCCAGCACAGGGGCCAAGCCGGTGCGGGGATGACCACCTATGACCCAGAAAGGAAGATAATAATCTCCACCTACAAGAGGCCGGGATTGGTGAGCGAGGCCTTCTCGGGGTCCGACGAGGAGACCTTCAGGGACCTTATGGAGAAATACTCCGGAGAGAAGGGGATAGGACATACGAGGTATGGGACATCGGGGAACCTCACGTCAAGGCATGTCCAGCCCTTCGAAAGGGTCCACGGTGAGAAGGCAAAATGGTTCAGCTTCGGGTTCAACGGGCACATAGCCAATAGACCGGAGCTGGAGAGGATGATAACCGATATGGGGTATCATCTCATGCTCGATACCGACACAGAGCTCATCATGCACTTCATTTCAAGGTCCATATCCGAAAAGAAGGGAGACCTTAAGGACACATTCGGGGCTGTGTCGGAGGTCTTCGACGGAGCGTACAACATCACCTTCATGGACGCCCTCGGGAACCTTGTGGCAATAAGGGACCCGCACGGTATCCGGCCCCTGTCCGCGCTCAGTTCCGAGAAAGGTGCGTTCATATCGTCCGAGACCTGCGCACTTTACAGGCACGGCGTGGAGGGTATAAGGGATGTCGGGCCCGGTGAGATGGCGATAGTGTCCGGGGATGAGATCTCCTATGAGAGGTACGCCCCCAAGAGGAGGAAGGCATTGTGCTTCTTCGAGTACCTTTACTTCGCATCGGTCACCTCCGAAATAGACAACAGGCCGGTATATGAGGTAAGGAAGAGGTGTGGCCAGCAGCTTGCCAAGCTTGAGACCCAGCAGGTCAATGCCAAGGATTGGGTTATAGTGCCGGTCCCCAACACCTCAAGGCCCATAGCCAAGGCATATTCCAGAGAGCTGGGCCTTTCGCAGATCTACGATGAGGGGCTGATAGCCTCCGGAAAGGGCCGTACCTTCATCGATGAAGGGGACAGGTCGGCAAAGGTGAAGAGGAAGTTCCTACCCATACCCTCGGTCATCAGGAACAAAAAGGTCATAGTCATAGATGACTCCATAGTCAGGTCCACCACGATGGCCACAATAGTCCGCTATCAGCTCAAGGAAGTTGGCGGGGCCAAAGAGGTCCACGTCAGGATAGCCACACCTCCCATCATCGCCCCATGCTATTACGGCATCGACATGAAAGGGTTCGATGAGCTCCTTGCAGCACCTTACCAAAGCCATATAGAAAAAGGGGTCATGGACCCGGCTGTGCAGGAGAGGTTCGCCAGAGACCTCGGGGCCGACTCCCTTGTCTACATGACCCATGGAGGCCTATTATCCGCTATAGGTGCCGATAGAGGAGAACTTTGCATGGCCTGCCTGGACAGGAACTATCCAACGCCAGCAGGTGCGGCCCATGACCGTTTGGCTTTCGAAAGGTTCTGCAGTTCCGGAAAATGTATAAGTACAGGTATTTGACGTATTTTTCCATTTTAGAACAATATCGACAAAAACCTAAATATAGGGACCGTTTCTTCATAAGCATCAGTGCGCTAGAAAGAGCTGAGGGAACGCTATGGCAAGGATAATCACAATCGTGAACCAGAAGGGCGGCGTCGGAAAGACAACGACGGCCATTAACCTCTCTGCTTCGCTCTCGTTCCTCGGTAAGAGGACCCTGATGATTGACACGGACACCCAGGGCAACACCACCTCGGGGATGGGTTTCGACAAGAACGAGCTGGAGTTCACGATCTACGAGGTAATGACCCATCAATGCGGCATTCGGGACGCCATACTCCACACTGACCTTGAGAACCTGGACATGATAGGTTCCAATATCAACTTGGCCGGGGCATCCGTCGAGCTCGTGAACGTCCCCGAGAGGGAGAGGATTCTGAAGAACGGCCTGAAGGACATACAGGACGATTACGACTTCATCCTGATAGACTCGCCGCCATCCTTGGGGCTAATTACCCTCAACAACCTGACGGCCGCCCAGTCCGTCCTGATCCCTCTACAATGCGAGTACTTCGCCCTTGAGGGTATGAGCGAACTGCTGGACACTATATTCCTTGTCCAGAAGAACTTGAACCCCGAACTGACCATAGAGGGCATCCTGATGACCATGTACGACAAGAGGACCAACCTCTCCAAACAGGTCGTTGCGGAGGTCAAGAACTATTTCGGGGACAAGGTATACAATACGATCATCCCCAGGAACGTCAAACTAGGTGAGGCCCCCTCCTTCGGAAAGCCGTCCATACTGTACTCTCCCGAATCCACGGGGTCACAGTCGTACATGGAGCTCGCCAAAGAAGTGATCGCTCATGGGTAAGCCAGCCTTAGGTAAGGGAATGAGGGACCTCATCGCTAAGAACTTCGGGGTCGAAACAAGGGATACACCCGCCCCGGACATACAGAAGGCCATGGAAGAGCTCGATCTGATAATCTCCAGGTACCGGGCCCAGGGATATGATGTATCCTATCTTGAATCACTCAGGGTATTGAACATCTCCGAGATATCTTCGGGGCTGGATGCGTTCAGGATGTCCATCAAGGTCCTGGCCGGCGCCCAGACCCAGTTAAGGTCCCTTGAGGGATACGGGTATACCAAGGAGATAGAAGCGATAACCGCCGACATCCGGGACCCGCTGAAGGCAGAGGAGGTCCTCCGCAGGGTGGAGGAGCTGAGAGAGAGGGCCCTTTCCGAACATAATATCAAGCTGGAGAAAAAGGACCCAGCAAAGGTAAAGCTTCCAGAATCGTTGAAGCTGGCTTCCATGAAGCTCAAGAGCGATAAGGGCTGTCCCCCCATTGAGGAGGAGGTCCTCGATACAAAATGCCTCGACAACCTCCTTGATAACCTGGAATCCCTCTCCAATATATTCTCGGTCCAGGATGATATGGACCCGCTCTTGTTGAAGATAGCCGACTGGGAGACGAGAGGTTACTTCGTCGACCGCTTGAAGACGGCCTACAGCGAAGGTAGAGAGATCGCCGAGGTCGAGATCGCCCGCTTCGAAGAGGACCTAAAGGAGCTGGAGCTCCTGAAGGAACGCTACAGGTCCATGGACCTCAGCGGGCTCGGAAAGGAAAGACAGGAGCTCGAGATAAGGTTCCAGTACCCTCACCTCTGGTTCGAGATAAAGAATGAGCTCGACAGGCTCTCAGCCAATAAAGACCTTATTTCCGAGAAGGACCAAGAGGCCGTTCCTGCCCCATCCTCTGCTGAAGCTCCACCCGTGATCGAAAATAAGGTGGAACCCACCCCGCAGCCTCCTACGATGGAGACCTTGCCACCTAAAGCAGAGAAAACTACAGAGGTCCCAACACCTCCTGAGATCCCACCCATACCCCCTGCAGAGGTCAAGGAGGCCCAGGAGCCTGTTCTGGACGATGGGTCCACTCCGGACCAGCTCCTTGACAAGGCCAAAGAGGCCTATTCTCAGGACAGGTTCACTGAGGCGCTCTCTCTTTTCAAACAGGTTCTTGTCAAGGACCCGGATAACTCCAAGGCCAAGTTCATGATTAAGAGGCTCTCGTCCAAGATGGGCTGAGGGCCCAACCTATTTTATCTACATGCTGACCATAACCTTAGCATGGGCCATCCTATCGACCTTCTGAGGCTCGGAAGGGTCCATACGGCTGCGGCTACGGCCGCTGTCCCGGGATTGGCATGTCACCTTGCAGGAGGTGCGGCGCTACCTGTCGTTCTGGTTACGATGGGGGCTTTCTTTCACCATGCCTGGGGGTTCTCCCTCAATGAGGTGATGGACCTACGGATCGATCGAAAGGTAAGGGAGCTCTCCGAAAAACCGTTGGTATCGGGGCGCATTGGCAGAAAAGAGGCATTGGTATTCTCGAGCATATGCCTTGTAGTATCCTTTTTATCATTCATCGGTGCTGCGGTCCTCTCTGGGACCCATCTGGCCCTTCCTATGGGCTTTCTGCTGTTTTCCACCATTTCAGGTTCGGTCTATGATATCCTTGGCAAACGCTTCCCCCTCTCGGATGTGTTCGTATCTCTCTGGATGCTCCTTCTGGTCCTTGCCGCGGGTGCGGTCGGAGATGATCTCGGTCTGCCTGTATTAGCTGTGGCATTGCTTTCTAGCGTCCATATCCTGTTCAATAACTCGGTGGAGGGCGGTCTCAAGGACGTCGAGAACGATAGAAGGTGCAACGTCCCCACCCTTGCTGTTGTGACAAGGTGCACTTATCGCAATGGTAAGCTGACGGTATCTGTCCCTTTCTTCCTTTGGGCCGTGTTCCTCAGGGGTGCCTTCGTAACGATGGCCTCCGTGTTCGCATACCTACTTTCGGATAGTGCTGGGTGGGGTGATTGGTTCACGATATTGGTATCTATAGCGGGCATAGCACTCTTCGTGAACGCATTGGGTACACTTCGGACCGGTTCGATGTTCGACAGAGAACAACTGATCAAGACCTTTGCCGTCCATGAGATCGCTTCCTTCGCGCTCTCTCTGTTGGTGGTCCTCCCTATGGCAGGCCCTATCGTTGCGGTCGTGGCCCTGGTCCTGCCAGTATTGTGGTTCCTATTTGTGAACCGCGTCATCTATGGTTCGGGGATGTCGCCCAGAGTGTGATCTGAACGTTCTACAGATCAGGATGATCCCCATTGGGCCGTTCATTTCACCGAGAGCATCCTTTCCAAGGGCTTCCTGTTCCTTTCTATGATGTCCACCGGAAGCTCTATGGTAGGGCCCATGGTCTCAACAGAACGAAGGACATCCTCCAGATGTATCTTCTTCATATTGGGGCATACCGCTGATTCAAGGCGGTAGAACACCTTGCCCGGGACCTCCTTGTAGAGCCTGTGGACCAGTCCCTCTTCGGTCCCTATAATGAACTCGATCGCATCCGACTGTTGAGCATAGGTTATCATTCCCTCGGTGGATGCTACCTTGTCGGCGAGAGCTATGACCTCGCCAGTCACTTCGGGGTGGACGATGACCTTTGCATCGGGATGCTTCCTCTTTAGTGCCATTATCTGGTCCGCTGTAATGTCCTGATGGACGTGGCAGTAGCCTGCCCAGGGGATTATGTTCTTGTCCGGTAGCTGGGTCTGGACATAGTTTGCCAGATTGCAGTCCGGGACGAAGATGACGTCCTTCTCCTTGAGGGATGCGACCACTTTGACGGCGTTGGCCGAGGTGCAGCATATGTCCGCTTCCGCCTTTACGACCGCGGCTGTGTTGACGTAAGCTACCACAGCGGCTCCTGGATGCTGTTCCCTGACAGCGGTGAGCGTTTCGACATCCACCATATGGGCCATGGGGCATCTTGAAGATGGGACCGGGTGTATCACCGTCTTTTCAGGGTTCAAAGCCTTTGCCGATTCGGCCATGAAATCCACACCGCAGAACACTATGTTCTTCTGAGGGGCCTTGGTCGCCTTCATGGACAGAATGAGGGAATCACCCACGATGTCGGCAATATCCTGGACCTCGGGGACCTGGTAGTTGTGGGCCAGTATGACGATGTCCTTCTCCTTGGCCAGCTGGCGTATCCTCTGCTGGACAGGGTTCAGTTGGACCATGGTCGGGGCTAATATGGTCCGAATATTAATCTTTCGTGTTACAGAACATACGACCATAAGTGAACTTAGTGACCTACAGAACAGTTTTTTACCATGTAACGGCTATCCGAACCCTAAAAAAAGCGTGGTCACATGTTAGATCATAGGTTCATTAGGGAGAACGCATCAACTGTCAGGCAGATGCTCCTGGACAGGCACGTCGAGGCCGATCTCGAAGGATTCCTGGCCGCAGACGAGCGGTTCAGGGAGATAATAGACGAGGTGAACTCCCTAAAGCACGAGAAGAACGTGGTGTCGAAGGAAATCGCCAAAGAGAAGGACCCGGCAGCTAAAAAGGCCGCTATTGACAGAATGAAGACCGTGAACGATCGCCTCAAGGACCTAGACGAGGAATCGAAGAGGATGGACGATAAACGGAACGAGCTCAGGCTGACCATCCCCAACATGCCCATGCCTTCGGTCCCGGTGGGGCCCGACTCATCCGCAAACGTCGTGGTCTCTACATGGGGCGAAGTGGAAAAGTTGCCTTTCGAGCCAATGGACCATATCACCATCGGGAAACGTCTGGGAATGCTCGATCTTGAGAGGGGGGTAAAGATCTCTGGTTCGGGGTTCTATGTCCTTACCGGGGCAGGGGCAAGGTTAGAAAGGGCCCTCATGAACCTAATGCTCGACATCCATCTCGAACAGGGCTACCGTGAGGTTTGGGCCCCTGCTTTATGCAACACCGCATCAATGACGGGAACTGGCCAACTTCCAAAGTTCACTGATGACATGTACAAGGTCGAAAAAGAGGACCTCTACCTCATCCCGACCGCAGAGGTCCCGTTGACGAACCTCCATAGGGATGAGATCCTTGAGATGTCCCAGCTCCCTATACGGTACCAAGGGTTCACACCCTGCTTCAGGAGGGAGGCCGGGAAGCATGCTGGGGAGGAGGGAATGATAAGGGTCCATCAGTTCGACAAGGTCGAACTTGTGTCATTCACAATACCAGAGTCCTCAGAACAGGAACTGGAGCGCCTGACCGACAACGCCTCCGAGGTGCTCAGAAGATTGAAGCTCCCTCACAGGAAGCTGGCACTATGCACCGGTGATCTCACGTTCTCATCGGCCAAGACGTACGACCTGGAAGTGCACTGTCCCTTCAAAGACAGATGGATGGAGGTATCTTCTTGTTCGGTCTACGCCGATTACCAGGCCAGGAGGGCCGCTGTCAAGTTCAGGAGGCAGCCCCACCTCCCCTCGGAGTTCGTCCATACATTGAACGGCTCCGGTCTGGCCATAGGAAGGACGATAGTCGCCATCCTTGAGAACTACCAGAGGGAGGACGGTAGTGTTGAGGTCCCTGAGGAATTGAGGCCTTATATGGGCGGGATGGAAGCCATCGTCAAGCATTGAGACAGTGTGGAATTCCCCAAAACGTTAAATCCGCAGCGAAGGATGTTCCTCCAATGGACATTGGGGTAGCGGTTATCTATACCATCCTTTTTCTGATACCTCTGGGAATAGCTTCGGTAATGGTGTTCAAGGGCATCAAGGAGTTGATCAAATGGAGGGCTATCAAGGACGCCCCGACCATGGCCATCAAGGATATCAGGGGAGGCTTCGTCGAGACCGTGGGAAAAGTCAGACCCATGCCTGGGTCTGATCTGCGGACACCTTTCAGCGGGACCCCCTGTGTATTGTATGAGGCCACCATCAAGGAATATACCGGGAAGAAAGGGCGCTGGAAGACGAGATACATTAGGAAGGAAGGGCCCAAGTTCATAGTCGAGGATGATGCCTGGGGAGTGCTCGTGGACCCCGCCGGTGCGGAGATGGACCTCGATGTGGGGTACTGCTACACCAATAAGGGACTGGAACCTAGCGAAGAGGCGAGCGACATCCTGACCGGGGTTTCGCTCCCTATAAAAGGGGTATTCGGGTTCCTCTACAGGAACTACAAGATGGAGGAGAGCTACGTCCTGCCTGGGAAGGAGGTCTATGTCCTAGGTTCTGCCAGGAAAAATAACGTCAGGGACGACCTTGCAGGTGATATCATCCTAAGCCCTTACACCATCAAGAAGGATGGGACCTTCATTATATCCACCAAAGGGGAGAAGGGGGCCGCCGCTAGCAGATTGATGTCTGGGATATGTCTTCTTACGATCGGGGTGGTGTTCGCGTTGGGATTCCTTATGGTCCTCCTGACCCTCATAGATATTCTTTGACCTTTAAATGATCTTCAGAGCATATTGTCGGGCCCATGCAATTCATCAACTTCATCCATCGATCCGGCGGTCATCTACCACCCTCTCTGGCTTGGAAAAGGTCAGATCAAAAACCGGTCCATCGGTCAATTGCTCCAAGTGACCCATCAATTCTATGTAGACCTTTTTATTAAAATCTTTATAGGCGATATGCCTTTTTTCCAGGACCCTTAGTGGCTCTCGTATCGATCTGTAACCCCATGATGTGAAAAGGATAAGAGGTTCTACTCCCACTTCGGACAATTTGAGGGCCTTTAATTCCTCTTTAATGTAGTGAGATTCATAGAATGTTCGAACAAATATCCCCTTATATTTGTCCATGGGATAGTAAAAACCTCCGTTCTCCTCTTCGTATCCTAACCGTTTAACCACTTTTTTGATTTTTTCTGGATCCCCCTCAATGATAAGGAATATGTTCCATCCTCTTCTGGGGTCCAAATGCATTAAGGATACATAGATGATAACGAGAGAAGTGAGCGATAAAAAAAAGACTGGCAGGATATGTGATAGATTTGCATCGGTTGGTATCCTAATAAAACAATAGATGATCAGGAATGTCAAAAAGATATAAATGACCAGGAACACATATAAGAGCGAAAAGGCAGTGCCTCTTTTCAACCTGAGCCTCTTCAATGTCTTCGGGCCGGGTATCTTCCTTCTACTGAAAAAACCCAATATCCTATCCTCGAATCCAGGGTGATATATCGGATCGTTCCTCTCCTTTTTTTGAACAGGAATCCGTATAAGAACGTATAGCGCAGCTCCTGCTCCGCTGAAAATGATTATAACAATGCTCCAGAATACTTTTTTAATTGGATTCTTTTCCATGATCAAACAATGAACGAGCATGCTGAATGCAAATATCATCGAAGAAACCAGAGCCAATAGAAAAAGTAAAATGAAAATAATCAGCAATAGTTCAATGAGTTCCATAGGTCCTTCCTTCCACCCTACCTTTTCATTATACCAATTTCACGGTCTCTCCCATCGTATCCTGTAACCCTTGGTCTTATCATCAATTACTTTCTCTTTCTTCTCCTGCGGAGGCTTTGGAGGACCCTTGCTCGGCTTTTCGCCAGGTCCTTTTCTTTCCGCGCTCTTCTTGGGCCCTATGCTCTCAGAGACCTGTATAAGGGCCTCCGATACCGACCTCCTTGCTTCCATGAGCTTCCCGTGCTCCCAGGACCCTACCATCCCCCTCTCGAGCCTCTCCCTGAAGATGAAACCCGATATCAGGACCAATGTGCAGAGGAATGCCCCTGCGAGAACGAGCAGATAAGGCTCCCAGTGGTACCTTCTCCACCAGTTCTCGGGGAAAGCGTCCCTATCGTCAGGGACCCCATCTCCGTCATCATCATTGTCCGCATTGTTCCCCACCCCGTCCTTGTCCGTGTCCTTCCACTCTTTTGGATCGTAACGGAACCTATCCTTTCTGTTCCTCACTCCGTCACCATCTATATCGGGGTCCTTATTGTCACCTATTCCGTCCCCATCGACATCACCCCACTCGGAAACGTTCAGGGGGAACCGGTCCACATCGTTCAGATATCCGTCCCCATCTATGTCCGGGTCCGAATTGTCCCCTATCCCGTCAGAGTCGGTATCGCTCCATTCTGTCGGGTCCATCCTGAAAACGAAACCCTTGAGGTTCCCTGAGGGGTCCAGGCTCTCTCTTTGTGGTTCGAACTCGTCCAAGATCCCATCGCCGTCATCGTCCAGGTCGAAGAACGACCCGAAACCGTCACCATCTATGTCCCCGTTGACCCTCGGGTCCAGGGGAGAGTCGTCGTAAGGGTCGGACACACCGTCGGAATCGGAATCGAACATCACATTGTAGAACGTTATGGGACCTGACCTTGAGGTCCTACCTGCCATATCCTCGGCTATTACCTCGAGTCTGTGAGCGGACCTGTTGAAGCCTGATATGTCCACCTTGAACCTGTAAAGGTCACCTCCCTCCAATCTCTCACCGAAGGCGACGGTGAAGCTGTCCACTAGCAGGGTGGAAAGCTTGACCCCTGAGGCCTCTTGCACCCTGGCAAGGACAAGGAGCTCCCCTTCGAAGGTCATCCTGTCCGGAGGTGAAAGGACCTTGACGACGGGTGCGGTCCTGTCAACATAGACAGTGATCGTCCTCACGGTGGACCTGAAGGATGAATCAAGGGCTACGAACCTCATTGTGTACGCACCCTCAGGGACCTCGTTCAGGTCAACACTGGACGAGATCGGTCTATCCTCACCGTTGAAGGTATAATAAGCCGTCACAAGGAACGGGTCATTTATCTGGACCTGCGGTTTGAAAGTACCCGATATCGAACCACCATCCCTTGGGGACACTATGAGGACCTCTGGTGGATTGTTGTCCACGGGCAGGTATATTGGAGAATGTCCCTCGGTCCCGGAACGGTCGACGGCTGTACCGGTGAACAGGTACTTACCATCGGGAAGCCCCCTCGTATCCATTGTCCCTTCGAACTGGCCTGATAATACCACCCCGCCCTTGGGCCCGTTCAATCTGACCGTGGCAACTGGCCTCTCCCCTTCCCTAGGGGGTTCGCTCGTTGTCCGGTTCCCCCATAAATAGACCCTGCCTTCAACGCTCTGGATGCCGCCGGGGTCCGAGGCGAGCACCTCTACATGGACGCTGCCGTTGACGGCAACGGAATCGGCAGGCGCTACCAGGATCGTCTGCGGAACAGTGTTGTCGAAAAAGAGCTTCAAAGGTATGGATGTATAGCGCCCGCCCCTGTCCTGGGCCTTGACCTCCACATCATGAGGTCCTTCCGAGTAGAGACGGGTATCCATCCCACTCCCAACGGAGGTGAACTGCCCCCCATCAACGCTGTAATAGACATCGTCCAGGTATGTATCGAAAGCTGTATAGTTGTAGGTCACGACACCCCGGACCCATGAACTGTCCGTAGGGCTCCTTAGGTAGAACGAGGGGTCGTTGTTGTCTATGCCAACGGCGAGCAGTCCCGAACTGCCGGTCCTGCCTGCGGAATCCACTGCTACGAGCTCGAAGATGTACATACCCTCAGGCCGGTTCGTGGAGTCCACCTCAGCGCTGAAGAGGTCACCTATATTCCTCTCAAGGTAACCGCTCATAACCTGGGCGCCAGTCATGTCCTTGAGGGTGAACTTGACGTAAGCTATCTCACCGTCCTCCGAGACCTCTGCCTGGACCGTGTCCTTGCCTCGGATGAAGCCCCCCGACCTCGGATGGACCATCTGCACCACAGGTGCAAGCTCATCGTTTATGACCTTGACGAAGGTCCTACCCTTGGCCATGTTGCCTGCTTGATCGAGGACTTCGACCTCGACCGGATACCTCATGGAGGGAACGTCACCTGTAGATGGCAGGATGTCCATGGAGGTCCAGATACCATCACCTTCAAGGCGGTCGTTCCCACGTCCCGTATCGTTCAGGACGACCGTCTGCAGGAACCCCAGGGCAGTTGCGTCGGCTGAGACCTTCCTTACCGAAGAGCCCATATCGGTCGCATTGACAAGGATGACGAAAGGCTCCCAGTCCGAAGCCGCTGTCCTGTTCTCGCCGTAATCGATGTCTATAGAGACCAATCTGGGTTCGAAGGTGTCCAGCACGATATTGGTATCACCATACCCGGAATTGTTGGCCCAGTCCTGCACCAGCAAGAGCACCTTCCTGATGTCCTCTGGTACGTCCGGCACCTGAATTATCTCCGTCCCGTAGAGCCCGTCCCCGGGAGCTGCGTCCGAATGGAGCCCGTCATCGTAAAGTAGATGGTCCAGCGTCATGTCGAGCGGGAGCGTCGCAACTACGCTGATGATCTTGGCGGGCTCGACACCGGTATAAATGGACCCTGCAAGGTCCTTGAAGACTGCCTCGAGCTCGGTTGATGATGGGGCATAGAAATAATCTCCGCCGGAAGAGGTCTTGGCGATCCTCCAGAGATTGTACTCTGGCGTACCGGATTCCTCCTCCCAGTAGGCGTTCACATTATCCTTCTCATAGTTCATTGGATCGGTCGTCCTCGCAGGGGAATCGGGGACCTCATGGTGCTCTAAAGCAAGCCCTATGGTGAAAACGGGTATGGGGGCGTAAAGCAGACCGCTCCTGTCCTGGAAGATGGGGTTCCTCACCCAATAATAGTTCCCGGTCCCGTTGCTAACCCATTGGTTCGTGATATTGTTCATGTAGCCATTGTCCGGGTATTTCCCCCAATGGTAATTGACCGTTCTGATGGTCCCGTAGTTATGCCAAGGAGCGTAGCGGTACGAGCCCTCCTCGAACCTGATCGGGTCGCTGAAACCGTCACCCCACTCCCTTGTGTAATCGTCGGCACCATCGGTGAACGCCACGAGCATGGGGGATGACAGACCGTTGTTAATGGTGTAATCAAGAGCGTCACCGATGGCATCCCAGATGGGAGTTCCTGCATCTGCAACGATACCGGTTATGATGGTCTGTGCAGTCTTCTTTCCCGCATCGTTCATCAATGTGAAGTTGAGGATCCTCTTTGGGGAACCAGGCGGTCCCTCCCAATCGTCCTCCCCGTCCGGACGGAACCTATAGATGGCAAGGTAGTCAATGGACCTTGTGGAGTTCACGAAGGTATTGGCGGCCTTCTTCAGGTCCTTGATACTGTTCGACGACGACATGGAGCCGGAGTTGTCCAGGACCAATGTGATATAAACCGGAGCGGTCGAATCTGAAGCTCTGGCCATGACCTGGATATTGTCCCCCGGTTTCGCTGCTCCCTGCCCTACAGGGTATTTCACCCATGTGGATTCGACAAGGGGCGACTTAGTATCGACTGGGACACGAATATCACGGAGCGCCTGGTTCGATGCCTTATCTTGGACCTCGACCCTTATGGTCCTGAACGCCCAAGGTGCGGTCACTCTTATCTCGTTCGTTGCGAACAGTCCATCCCCGGGCTGTCCGTCATCATGGGAACCATCATCATAGAGCGTCTCGGATGCGCTCCCGCCTATGGACGATGCGAACACCCTCTGGGAGAGGAGACCGGAGACATTGTCCGAGATCACTACCTTCACCCTCACGTTATCACCGGCCCTTGCGGCCGTCTGGGTCCCAGGATAATCCACCCATGCTTTCCCTATGTGAGGAGCGGTGTTGTCGAAGGTAGCCTTCACGATGATCTCGAGCGTCCGTCCGCCGAAGCCCTGGAGGTATGCCTTGACGACGTGAACCCCCTCCGTGAACTGCCTAGTATCAAGGTCCAGATCGACCCTGCCATTTGTTATGGTCCCGCTGTAACTGTCCACTATCGTATCATCAACATAGAGCTGAACGAACCTGCAATAAGAGGAGACCCTGAGGCGGAGGGTCTGACGGCCAGCGCGGGAGTCCCCCTCGATTAGGTTCTCGAAGTACCCCCATAACGGGTAGTTGTTCACGTTGACCCAATACGTCGTATTGTACCCGACACCTCCGGTCCTATCGGTCGCTTTAACGACAATGGCCGTCGGTCCCTCTTCCTCATCGACCGTTTCCCAATCGTGGTAGTACGTCTCAAGGCCTCCCGAGGTCCCTCCGTAGGCCATCAGCAATGGCCCGGTTACGCCGTCCGTGGAGAATTCGACCTTGAGCGTAGGAGCGGGGGTGTTTACCCTTGCCGTGACCCTGTAAAGGCCAGAGACACCCTGTCCGAGCGTTGAGGGGGTCACCATGGTCACGACAGGCCTGTTTAGGAGCTGAGAATAGACTATCTGGAGCCTGTTCCGGTTCTGAACGTTGTCATAGACGTCCACGTAGAGGGGCGAGCTGAAAGAGGTGGAAATGGACGATATCTCATAGGTTCCGTTGAACGAGGCTGGTGTATCGTCCGTGGGGGGTGATGAGTGCAGGGAAGGTTCGTTGGAGTACGTGACCCTGTTAAGCCCCGCCTCAATGGTAGGTTCTGACGAGCTTCCCGATATATGGAACGGGTGGGGAGAGACCATAAGGTTCCTGAAAAGGACGGACCCAAGCGATAGATCGGTGTGGATATAGGGGGAACCATCGGTCAGGCTCAGACCGGATGTCCGCGGAGGGGTATTATCCTCGGTCACATACACATCCCAGATAGTGATGTGCCCCAAAGTATCCTCCAGGGTGAGGGTCAAAGGATTATTTGGGGGGGAGTTTGAGACGACGTATCCTATGGTCGGTGTGACAGGGTCGGTGTCAGAGGGGGTCTGACCGAAGGCCGTTTCGCCTGTCAACCTCCTGAAATTATCCTCACTGAAAGATTGGAACATGAACCGCAATATCTGGCCCAGACCCTCCCCCGAAACACTGTTGTAGAAGACCTCGTCCCTGCCGGTGAGGTCTGTGTCCTTTTCGTAGAAATAGCCCCTGTCCGAAGTGACCCGGAACGAGGTCCCGGTAAGGTTCGGCGGGAGAGTATCGGCCCGTACCTGTCTGGAGCTGTTAGCAGTTGTAATGACCGTATTTGCCTTTCCGTCAAGACCTGTGTACTCCAAGGACCAAGCGTTGGTCCTGACCGACATCCTGTCGTTGTTGGATATGGAGTTAGAGGTCGAAATGATAATGAACATATCGTGGGACCCCGTCGAGGAGGTCGGCACCCAGGGCCTGCCGGTCCCGGATGTTGGGAAGCCCAATCTGACCTTCCATAGGACCGAAGGGGAGCTGATGTTCGTTACAGTGACTGAAGAGGGAGCTATGAAGCCGTCACCGGCCGGGTCCCATGTGTCCGGTGAGCTCCCGCCATTGTCGAAATACAGCCTTATACCACTGGAAGAGGTGGTATCCATATTCTTGAGGTCCGTCCAGGGATCGAACCCAGAGACCGGAATAAGTTCCAGCTCTATCGCAGATATCGACTCTACCTGAGATATGCCCGATCGGATGCTGAAGGCCTGAACGGCAGCGGTGTCCACCGGGGCCGCATCCTCCCCTATCGGGATATGTGTGCCAGACCCGTACCAATGGGCGTTCTGATAGATACAGCTCATCGTCCCGGTGCGGCTGGCCGATGAGGGCATCCGTGTCCCGTCGGAGAACCCTATGCCAGATGATGGGACCTCAAGCTGGAAAGCGTCGCTCTGTCCTATGGTGGAGGATGTCCTCGCAACCATCAACCATTGATAGGAGCCGGAGACCGATGAGGGCACGCTCTCGGAAGAGATGTTCAATCGCACCTTCCATGGCGAGCTTCCAGATGGGACCGTGACCGATGATATGCTCACGGCCGTATCGGTCGGATCGAGAGAGTCATCGACCGACCCGCTGTCCCTGTAGAGACCGATACCGGAGGCCGTCATATCGGTCGTAATGGCCTCCAGGTCCGACATGGAGAAAGCGGTGGCACGGGAGATGACACTGACCTCGACGAAGCTCAATGTGTCCGAGCTTGAAGAGGTTGCCCCGAAACCGAACACAGGTAAGGAGGATGAGTTCTCATGAACATCGATATCGGGTTGGACAAGGATGCCCAGAGAACCGGGGGAGACCGCACCTTTGGATGGGCCTGCCAGAGCAACGAGCAGCGAGAGAACGGAGACCGCAAGGACCCCCCATGAGATGGTCCGCTTGAGTTGGCCAGGTCCGAAATGTCCCCCTTCGTTCATGCTAGCACCAGGTGGGAGGGCCCGATAATGGGTCCCCTACCGCTCTTTTGAACCATTAGATACTACATATAATTTATCGGACATTATTGCACATGAGCGTGGTCCCTAAAGCGTAAGTGGTCCCTCTACGTTTCGGGGGGCAGTCCTTCCTCACTGGGTCTCAGCGGGCTTCTTCTTGGGCCTTCCCCTGGGTTTAGGGGCGGCCTCTTTGGGAGCTTCCTCCGGCGCCTTCTCGGGTACCGGGGCCTCTGTGGTCTCTACGGGACGCTCATGTCCATGATCATGCTCGTGGTCATGTTCTTCATGGTCGTGATCGTGCTCGGATTCGTCCTTTCTGACGTATTCCTCTATCAACCTAATTACCTTTATACCGAGATGGTTCCGAAGGTCGGAGATGAGCTTGAACTTTGCCATGGCCCAGGATGTGTCAAGTTTTGCAATGTCCGGGAGGGTTATGTCAAGTTCCGTGTCCGACCTGAACTCTGTCCTGAACTCGCCTGAGGAAGGATAGGCCCCTTCAAGGATGGCCTTCAGCTTACCCTCCTTCTCGGATATGACCTCAAGGACCTTGTACCTGTAAACGATGGTCCTTCCCGACCATCTGTTGTTGAAATCGACCCTGACCCTGCCCGCGAAGATCCTGTTTATGGTCCCGACCCTGTTGTTTATCCTTATCTCCATGCCCTCTGATGGATACCTGTCCCCCTTCCTGAACTCGGGAAGTGACATTATCTTGTTCAGCGGGAAGACCTCTATCTGTTTGGGGTCCCTCTCACCGAAGGCCTCTGTTGGCAGGACCTCAACGGTCATCTCCTTGCCTACCTCGGCCTCCATAAGGGACCTGTCGAGACCCTTCACCAATGCGCCCGAGCCTATCACGACGGAGATGGGCCCGTACTTGGCCCTCTCATTGAACGCATCATGCTTCTTGGCGGTCTCTTCGCTGGTCGTATCGACCAGTATCTCTGTGTCCTTGACGAAAGCGTCGTACTCTAGCTTAATGAAATCGGATCCCATCATGCTATCACCGGCATGGACCATTTTAAAGGGTCAGGCCCGCTGATAAAGGAGGTCGGATTTAAAGTTTATCCGGAACGATATGGCCCTTTACAACCTATCTATAGTGAATGTCCTCCTATAAGCTGACCGTCCGGCCACTTGGAGCGAGATGCCCATTGTGGCCGAGTCCATCTCGGTAGGGAGCTCGGCCCTGAAGAGGAAATTGGCCTCAGGCATCCTGGTATCCAAGGACCAATTGATGGTCGCCAGAAGGGTTGAATCTTCGGTCATGTTATTATATACCCACCCCTCAACGCCTTTCGGCTCAAATGTACCATTAACACCCGTTATCTTGAACCCGACCCTGATAGCGGGTTGCCCGGTCCATTTTTCGAAGCGGACCTCTGTCCGCTCCCCATTACCTTCCAGAAGGATGGCCTTTGCTGAGACCTCGAAGGACCGACCGTTCGTCCCTATTCTGGAAAAATGGAGGTACAGACCGCTCCTGACGAGAAGGAACTCTTCGGTGGCCAGTACATTACCCCCCGACACGACCTTGACCTCGACCTTGAAGGATGTGCCCAATGGCAGGTTCCTGGAGCACCCGGCCACTATCGGGAGAACGGTTCCTTCATCCCCTTCCGCCTTGAGCCTGGAGCTGCCCATCAAGAGAAGATGGACCCCTTTGTAGCTCACGGAGGAATAGGAGAGGCCGACGAACGGGGAGAATGCCCTTTGGTCCCAGTCGAACTCCTCCTTGGTCAGGCTCTCGGTCGCCTTCGTCCCGTTCAACCAGAGCTCGACCCTCACGTTCCGGTCCTTCTGCCCCCCGTTCAGGACCTCGATCTCTATACGGTTCGGCTGTTCCGGTGAGACGAACTGATGCATCTGGATATCTTCCAGGGAGATCTCCATCTCATCGTGGGTATAGGTCTGGATCGGGACCGGGTGGAAGGTCAGGGCCATTATCATGACGGACAATCCTGCCACAATGAGGTGCCTTGGTTTGAGCCTAGTGACATCATCCAGCGGGGGCGGATGTCTGCCACCCATGAAGAGGATGAGGACAGCAAAGAGAAGATAGGTCCCGAAGCCCGTGATGAGCCCCAGGACTATCATCACCGCTATTGTCGCATAGGAGAGGTATTTTGCCTTGTCCCCGAAGACCCCTCTTGCTATATGGCCCCCATCCAGCTGCCCGACCGGGAACAGGTTCAGGGCCGTGACGAAGAGCCCGATCCAACCTGCAAGTGCGGTCGGGAACAGCACGGAGTCCCCACCCCCTCCTGCAAGGAAGGAGAGCGCATTGAAGAGAAGGGGTGGATTGATCATAAGATAGGTCTCACCCTCCACCATGGCGCTCTCGGTCGGGAACGTCCCTGTCAATACAAGCCCGAGGATGGTCACTGGTACTGCAACTATGAACCCGGCTATCGGACCGGCGGCCCCTATATCGACAAGGGCCTTCCTGTTAGAAATGGGGTCTTTCATGGAGATAAGGGCCCCGAAGGTACCAAAAGGGGATATGAAAGGCGGGACCGGTATGAAATATGGAAGGGTAGCATCTATCCCGTACCTCCTTGATGTGAAGTAATGTCCCAGTTCGTGGGTGCCGAGTATCAGTAGAAGGGGGAAGGCAAAGGTCAGGGCTCCTAGAAGAACATCGGCGGGCGATAACAGGACCGTGATGAGGTCCGCGGCCGACATGGCCTCGTTCGTCCTTGACATCCAAATGATGGCCCCGGCCCAGACGGTCGTTATCATGGTCAGTATCAGCATTATCAGGTTGACCGTGACCTTTCCCTTCTTCCGTGGTGGGAGGGGGAATACGGCTATGACCGTCTCCTTTCCGTTGTCAACAAGCTTCGGGAACATCCTGATCTTCTTTAGGGCCCTTCTTACCGATTCGAACTTCCTACCCTCATCCTTTGGGTCCAGAATGACCTTGACATAGACCCCAGCGTTATCGTGCATCGAGCCCAGGACATGGTAGTGCTTTGATAGGAGGGTAACGACCTCTTTCGCTGCTTTTGTCCTCTCTGCCTCTGTTGAGATGCTCTCCGGGTTCGGTCGTCCAAGGAAGGAGAGGAACCTTGGGACAGGGATAGGGCCGGTGAATAGGTCCGCAGGACCCCGTTCATCATCGCTCGTCATTTCTTCTTACCCCTTTCCGGTTCGGTGATCCCTCTAAGGAGCTCCTTCACATGTGTGTAGGAGTCGGAAAGGGACTTCCTGCTTGGGTGGGTCCATACAGGGAGAGGTTTCCTATCGAGCGATACTTCCAGCATCCTTTGATGGACCGACGGGATCTGGAAGACGGCATGCCAAGAACCGAACCTTTTATGGTTCCTCTCCATGAACTCCGTGAGGATGCCCCCGGAGATGTCTATGACCTTTCTGAAATCCTCCGGGTTCCAGGGGAGCCCCCTTCTCTTGACCATGAACGACTGTAGACCTGAGGAATCGTACATGGGCATAGCGTCGTACCATTCCTCTGGAACGACCCCCAGCACTGGAGAGAGGGTGAATATGGCGACCTTACCCTCAAGACCAGTGCTCTTTAACGCAGTGTAGAGGTTCCTATAGATGAGCGCATTGGTCTTTCCCTTGGTCCATGGCTTCCTCTCGGCGTCCGGGAAGAGGAGAGCTATCTCCATTTCCTTGGGCTCATAGTTCTTGAGCCTGGCGTGATAGTCCTTGATGATAAGGTTCCTGTTCATGGCGGACAGGACCTCGGATGGGGTCATGAAAATGAGGGAGTTGTCCAATGCCGGGACCTTTTCCCTGAGCGCGTCGGAGAACATCTTCCTCCTGGTATCCTCCGTGCGTTTCTGCGCGGAATCATAGGTGTCCTCCCAGTTATCGGCCATAACAATGGTATGTAGAGGGCATAAATCAACTTTAGGGTTGACACTTCATGGAAGGTCCAGCTCCGATCATCGAATGAAAGTAATGAACAAACGTTATATAGTCAGGGCCATCCTCATCGTTCTGGTCTTAAAATGCCTTCGGACAGGATCGTTTTGGACCTTGGCTCTCAGGACCTTGACATAGAGTTCCTCGGATCGTTCAAGAGGAAGATTGAAGAGATCTATCACCCTGCTGGTCGGTCGGGTAAGGAGGAGCTCATCATGTTCACGGCCGGGGGCAGGCCCTACCAGTTCAAGGACCTGAAGGAGCTATCAACCTCCATAGGGAAGCTACCAGAGGACGTAGGATATTTTTACTATACCTTGCTGTTGGGTGGCCTCAGGACCTCCCTTTACCTAGACCCGGACAGACCAGCGAAGCTCGTTCTGGAGGGACCCAAGGATGATATCGGGAAGATGGGTTCGGTCCTCAGAAAGGCATTCCCGCCGTCAGAGCCCAGAAGAGTGATCCACGGCAAGTTCGGTCCCTTCGTGGTCTGGGGGGCCGTTCTGGTATTGGCGGTCGTTTTCCTGGCGGCTGTTATCCTGGCCACGGGCGAGGTAAGACCGATACTGGTGACATGGGTCATCTTCATATCGGGCATGGTCGGAGCATATCTCTCCATAGCAAGGTCCAGGGCCTTCGCTATGGCCAGCACCATGTCCTTGGGGAAGAAAAGGAGACCGTACCTGGACCTGGTCCTCCACTTCATTACTGTCGCATTGGGGATAATATCCGTAATAATCGTCGCTATGCTCCTGTAAAGCAGAGGGCGGTTATCAACTCAGGAGCGTCCAGACCGCTGATGCAAGCTCTTTGTCGTGTTCAGGTGACGCTTTAGGTCTCAGGTATAGGAGGATATTCGAGAGCCTGGACCTGAACATTGCCGTTATCAGAACGTCATCGAGCCTGCTAGAGGAGGTCAGGCCATTGTCCCTGGAGATACGTTTCATCATGGATAGGCAGAGGACCTCACCGAGCACTAAAGAGAGGGTAAGTGCCTTGGTATCGATCCTTTCCCCTTCACCTTGGGAACCGGACATGATGATCGTCGCACCTACCATTATCAAACTTCCGCGGAGGAGCTCCTTGGATGTCTGGTCCTTAAGTGACAGGGTCATGCCATGGATGTTCGAGAAGAGGTCCCACCCATCCACCTTCGGCAACCTGGATGAGAGCGATACCAATCCGGATGCGGCTTCGGACCCGCTATTCTCTATAAGGTCAGAAAGGAACGAAGGGACGTTCCGACGACCCAGCGAGGACAGACCAAGGGTCTCGCGGCAGCTATTGCACACTGGGACACCGCAGAACGGGTCCATCTTGCCATTCTCTGGGGCCGAGCCACATGCGCCGCATTTAAAAATAGGGTCCATTTTTAACATGGTCCACCTCATCTCAGGAAGTACCAACTATTTGATATCATTTGGGGCTCCGGGCACAATGTCGGATAATAAAGGTCGATCAATAAGAGCGCTCAAGTATGTTCAGCACATCTTCCCTGTCCAGCGCTATACAGCTGTTGGAAAGGAAACCTCCCATTTCCGTGGAGAGGACCCTCTCGGACCCCCCTTTGAACCCTGTCCCTGAAATGGAGTTCGGTGCCCCCATCCTGTTCATAATGACCGCCAGGTCCCCTTTGAAAGAACCGGGGGTGGACCCAAAGACCTCAGCTATCTCCTCAAGACCTTGTGCGCCTTTTTCCCTTAACCTTTCGAAGGTCGCCCCCAGCGTCAGGGCGCAGGCCGTCCCGTGGGGCAATCCAGTATCAAGGGTTATTGGATAGGATATCGCATGGCAAACGCTGGTCCCTGCTTGTGAGAAGCTCATGCCCGCCATGATGCCGGCCAGGCTCATCCCCTCCCTGTGCTGCCTTAAGGATGGTTCGTTACATGCCCCCTCAAGGTGCCTGCTTACCAACTGTACAGCTCTAAGGGAGAAGGAACGGGTCACAGGGTTGGCCGATCTTGACCAGAAGCTCTCCACGGCATGTGAGAGTATGTCAAGACCGGTGGCTATGGTCTGCACCCTTGGCAGGTCCAAGGTCAGGGAGGGGTCTATAAGAGCGGCCTTGGGATAGATGGCTGGATGCCTCACGCTCAATTTGTTGGAGAGCTCAGGGACCGTTACCACTGCGTAAGGCGTGATCTCGGACGATGTACCCGGAGTGGTCGGGATGCAGTATACGGGGTAGCCAGGGCCCTCTGGGACCTTTTTTCCTGTCAGGTAGTCCCTGACGGTCTCGCCGTAACCCGCGACAAGTGCCATCACCTTCGCGGCGTCCATGACCGAACCTCCGCCCATGGCAAGGACATACTTGGATGAGGAATCTCTCAGTGAAGCAGCACCTTTTTCAACGGTCCTCTCTGAGGGATTGGGTTCCACCCCCCTGAAAACATGGAGCTTTCCCCTGACGGAATTCTTTGCTATATCTTCGAGCCCCAATCGATCGGATGACCGTCCCCCCAAAACTAGTAGACAGTCCCCCTCTGGCAGGTAGCTACCCAGGTCCTTGGTGAGCTCCCAGCCGTAGGTTATGGGCGTCTTCCACTCCAATGTCCTGTACAATGAGAGACCTCCGAAGAGGTCCAGCTAAGAGGCCCTTATTTTGTTTTTCCCTGTATCAGGGACCGATCCTCGTCATTCTCCGTCGGAATGATGGACAATAATATCTACGACCAAGTCTTTTAAGGGAGATGAGGTGCCATCTGAATGAGACCCTATCATGTCCTGGGACTTGCTGCCCTAGCATTCGTGATAGGTGCGATCGCTGGTCTTTTCTGGGGGATGGCCGCACTTGTGGGAGCCTCCGTCTTCTCCTTCGCAACCATGTTCGCTATAGTCTACTCGCTCGAGGCAAGGAAGGCAAAAAAGGGAGAGGAACCCCCCAAGGAGGTCGGTACAGGTCCCAGTGAGGGAGATGTCGTGGGGTTCGGACCCGAGCTTGCCGGGACAAGGAGCGATGAGGAGGTCTTGAGCGAGTCCCAGACGGTCCAGACATATATGGGCGAGTTCAACATACCCAGAGAGAAGGCCCAGAACATCTACGATGCGGGGTACAAGAGGATGGGGGACCTCTATGAGGCCATCCCCGAGGACCTCATGATGGTCAAGGGCATCAATCCGACCCTGGCAAGGAAGATAATCTCGACCGTAAGGGGGAAGGTCTGACCGAGTGGAGGGCCTGACCCTAACATGATGACCGATAGATTTATTGAGCAAATCCAGTTAAGGCCTTCGATTACCATCGAACGGTGAACCTTATGAGGTCCATGTTTCCATTGTTATTGGTTGGTACCTTCCTACTCCTGGGGCCGTTATCCATATTGGGCGATGGTACCGTTACCGAAAGAGAGTTCTATAGGACACCTCTTACTTACACGGTCGACCATTGGTACAGTGATGAACGTACAAGCCACACCGATCTGGACAGGACCGTTCTGAAGGCATTTGAAGCTGGACCGGACCTTGAGAAAGAGGTGATAATCCAGTTCGAACCGCCCTTTGATGAAGAGGACCTTCGAGCCTTAGATACCTCAGGTCTTACTGTATTGAAGCAACTGAACGTCCTCCCGGCGGTCTTAGCAAAGGGGGACAGGGCAGCCATAGAGAAGCTCTCAAGGTATCCGGGGCTCTACTGGATAGAGGAGAACTCCCTGATGGAATACCAGATGGAGAAGACCACAACGACGATAAACGCCTCCAAGACCTGGGAATCCCCCATAATTGATGCAGTTTCCAAGGAATACCCTGGCATAGATGGGACCGGTACGACAGTGGTCGTGTTGGATTCAGGGGTGGACGCAGGCCACCCGGACCTGGACCTTGGGGAGAAGGTCATAAAGAACTACAAATCGGATTCAGACCTGGGGTGGAGGGAGGTCGAGAACAGCGATACCTCCTCAGGTCATGGTACTCATTGCGCTGGAACGGTCGCTGGCAATGGTGATGCGTCCGGTGGTGCGAGGCAGGGCGTCGCTCCGGGGGCAAAGCTCATAGGACTGTCCACAGGAGAGGCGGTGTCCATATTCAACGCCCTTGGGGCCATGGAATGGGTCTATGAGAACTCGAGACCGCCAAACCAGTACAACATAAAAGCGGTCTCGAATTCCTGGGGCCCAGGTCCGGGGGATTACAATCCCGAGGACACCATCACCAAGATATCCCAGATGATAACCTTCGAGAACAACGTCGTCGTTGTATTTGCCGCATCCAATTCCGGCGGTGACGGTTCCGATATCCAGACCAATCCCTATGGCAATGTCCCATCGAACGTGGCAGTCGCTGCCTTTGCCAGGGATGGGTCCGGTGTAGCGAGCTTCTCTTCAAGGGGGCAATCCGGTATCATCACCACCTATCCAGATGTTGGGGCCCCGGGCGTCGGGATATGGTCAACAGCTGCAAGGAGGACCCTGATATCCCTGATGACCAAACAGAGCGCTGGATCCCTCTCATCCATAGACCCATACTATTTCGCCATCTCAGGGACATCCATGGCGACCCCCCATATATCCGGGGTCGTAGCTCTTTTGTTCCAGGCCTATCCCGGTCTGAAGATGTCGACCTTCTATGAGGAGGCCGAGGCTGAGAAACAGACCGGATGGAACGGAGGACAGGGGTGGAAGAACGATTCCAAGAACAGGGTGCATGAAGTCGAGCTCATTCTCGAGGCCTCCGCTCGTTATGTACTACCCTCGGATGATGGCACACCACTGGCCGAGAACTACATCCCCCAGAACTATTCCATAGGCTGGAACGGGGAACCCTTCGACCTTGCTCAGGGCTTCGGACTGGTACAAGTGGACAGGGCCGTGGCCATAGCATTGACCTTGAGGGAATTGAGGGAGAGGGACTTCGATGGGGACGGTCTCCCTGATCACCCGGATGCCACGGTAATGTGTGCGCTGAAGGCCTTCGGGCCTGTAATGGCATCAAGGCAAAGAACGGTTCCCACCAACAGGCTCTTCACATCATGGAGCGGGGAATGGAGCAGGTTCTCAAACCAGACCAACCAGATCATACCCATGAACCATGATACATCAAAGCTGGTCTACATACCTGAGGGATCGTCCGAGCTCGAACTGATACTGACATACAATCCCTGGAACACCGACGGCAAGAGCCTTGCATCCCTCTATGCCACCATCGACAAGAACGGTGATGGTTCTGCCGATTGGAGCATGGGAACCTCTTTCTTGGAAGGATATAGAACCGCCACGGTCCCGGTCGATGAGAGCGCTTATGGGACATACTGGTCCGTGAACGTGGAGGGTCGGGGCATAGATTGGGACTTCGGAGAGAGGTTCAGGGAGACCCAGTACAAGGAGATAAAGGTCGAGTTCATAATGTCCTTGAACATCTCGTTCCCTCCCGGCTCCTACGAGCTCCCAGAACAGGACCCGCATGGACAATACGCATACTGGGCCCCGGCCCCCGGGATAACGAGCGGTGACACTTTCTTGAACATCACCGAATACGTATTCGACCTGAGAAAGGTTGTACCGCCCGAGGAGCCAGAGGGACCTGAGGGGAAGGGGTTCGGTCTATTATGGCTCTTCATCCTCTTGGCCCTAGCAGCCATCGGGGGTGCAGGTTATGCAGGATACAGATATTATCGGAAACGGAAGGCTGGGCCTCAGGGATGATGTCCTGATATCATCTTGAGAAAAACCTTAAATGGCCCCTCCGGTTTAGAGGGCCGAAAAAAGTATCGGGCCAGTAGCTTAGCTTGGTGGAGCATCCGGCTGATAACCGGAAGGCCCCCGGTTCAAATCCGGGCTGGCCCATTCGTTCATTATTTCATATCTAGCATAGAATGGGCCAGCCTGAAAAAAGCATAGAATAACCATTGGTAGTGGAAAAGGATAAAGACAGTTAAGGGATATCACCTTTTTACGGGTCCAGACTGTCTGCCCTATCGATAATATAATATAAAAAGAAAACTGATACTAAAGTGGCGATCGGTCATCAGTTAATGGAGTGTAGAACATCTGGATCCCGTTCCCTCAGGAGGTGCTATAGTGAAAGAAAAGATCTCTTTGATATCCGCTTTAGTGGTCATCATTTTGCTACCTCTTTACCTGCCATCAACGGTAGGTATGGATCACACTTCAAACCCTCACAATCCTTTGGTTTCCAAGGGCATCTTCATAGAGAACCTGGGCCAATGGGACGATGATCTATCATTTGTTTCCGATACGGGATCCGGGAGGATGGGGTTCGGGGAGTCTAATGTTTTCTTCGACATCCCTTCGGACGTTGGTGGGACCGTTGTCAGATATGATTTCGTGGGTTCCAACGCTGTACGACCTGTAGGGGCAGGGGAGACCCCCCGACTGAACAACTATTTCATAGGACCGATAATGGTCTCGGGGGCCAGAACGTTCAGCAAGGTCATCTATCCAGACCTTTGGGATGGTATCGACCTTGGTTACACTATCTCCAATGGGGCACCCAAGTACGAGTTCATAGTCCATCCAGGAGGTGACCCTGATGATATCAGGATCAGGATCATTGGTCATGATACTTTGACGACATCGGGAGATAACCTTATCATTAGATGTGGGGAGGAGACTTTAACGGACGGTGGGCTTTTCACATACCAATCAGACCCAGGGGTGACGGTAGGGTCTGAGCTCAGGATCATGTCCGCGGATATTTTCGGTTTTAGTATAGGCGATTACGACCGGTCTAGTGACCTGATCATAGATCCCGAGATAACGTACTCCGCCCAGATCGGCGGCACTTCCTCGGAGTACGGGGTCGATATGGTAATTGACGAGTCCGGTTACGTCTACGTCCTGGGTAAGACGGAATCTAACGATTTTCCTGTGACGACCGGTGCTTACTCCCAGGCCCTTGGTGGGAGCGGCGATCTTTTCATAGTCAAATTAGACCCGACAGGCTCCGACATACTCTCTGCGACCTATTGGGGCGGAACGGGTGGTGAGGACTATGAGAGGTGCGGCATCGCTATCGACCTGGATGGGAACATCGTCATCTCGGGGGATACCCGATCATCAGACCTGCCAACTACGTCTGGAACGTATATGCCCACCTACAACGGGGCTGGGGATATGTACGTTGCATGTCTGAACCCCGATCTGAACTCCCTTCTTTGGTCCACCTTCCTTGGCGCACACGAGACCGAATATTTCGGCTCATTGGCCATTGCCTCTGATGGCTCCATTTATGTTACCGGAGGGACCGAATCCACCGATTACCCGACCACGAACAATGCCTATGATACGGTGAAGGGAGAGAGCTCCTCGGGGTCCGAGGATTGGGTGGTTTCCAGGTTGGACCCGCAAGGAAAATTCCTGCTGAACTCGACCTTTATCGGTGGGGATGGTGACGAGAGAGGTCTATCTCTTCACCTTGACGAGGACGGCAATGTGTATGTCGGGGGCTGGACCGAAGCGACGGACTTCCCGACCACGGCCGATGCGTATGATACTAACCACAACGGGCAGAAGGACTGTGCCGCCTGCATCATTGATCCGAACCTCAAGGGACTCAAGTACTCGACCTTCTTCGGCGGGTCAGAAAGTGAAGGGGGCGATGATAAAGGGATGGAGATGAGGGTCAGCAGCTCGGGCGTCATCTATCTAGGGGGACATACTATGTCCACCGACCTTCCTACAACAGCAAGCTCCTATCAGCAGAGCAAGGCCGGGGGATCGACCAGTGATGCCTTCGTTGCGGCCATACAAGGCAGTGCGCTGATGTATTCGACCTATCTTGGCGGTACAGAGAGCGAGTTCACGCTCGGGATCGCATTGGATTATCAGGAGAATGTGATAATTACCGGTGCAACGGCCTCATCGGATTACCCTGTCACCCTGGACGCTCAGGACAGCTCGTTCAATGGTGGGAGCTTCATAGGGGACTGTGTCTTCTCAATACTATCCCCGGACCTTGGAGCGCTCTATTATTCCACTTATTTTGGGGGGACCTCAGATGATCTGCTCTACAAGGTCCGAAGCACGACCTACGGCTCGTTGTACTTCTGTGGCAGTACTGGTTCGTCCGATATCCCGGTCAGTCATGACCATGGTGCGCCTATCAATGCCAACGGGAACGTTCTTGTCCTGATGAGCGGAGGTTTCAGCTCAAGGGACCCGCTCGAGGTCTATTCCCTGGGTCTATATTCGGATGCGGATTTCACCATGGTCACCTCCCTCAGGGACCGGGGAGAACCGATCTACATCCAGATAGTAGGATTGGACTCCAACTCCACGACAAGGGACGGCACCAAGGTGAACCTCACCTTTGCTAAGGGCAGCTATCAGAACGTTTCCGTGTGGCTCAGGGAGACCGATTTCAATACAGGCATCTACCGTGGGTTCTTCAAGGTGCCCACTATCGCGGAGTACTACGAAAACGTCACCATATACTCCTCTGTTGACAGCTCGAAGAGGAAGCTTTTCACGGTGGATACTCCCGTGAGGTTGAACACCGTTCCGCTCGATATTGACCTGATCGAGCATGAAGGCTTCCATGTCCTTTTCCAGAACCTTGGTTGGTTCCAGTTACCCACCTGGTCGTTCTGGACGGATGCTGACTGGATAGATTTCGACCTGCAATCCTTGAACGTGAGCGGGCTACCGACCAACCCTGACGTGGGAAGGTTCACAATAACGCTGAACATATCCGATGGGATGGGGCACCTGGACGAGAGGGCCATCAAGGTCAAGGTCGACAACATCCCGCCGGTCATGTCAGGTATTGATATCCTTTCCGTTGACCAGGACCAGGAGTATATCTCGGACCATTCTAGTGATGAGGACGGTGAGGATGGGATATACTGGACCTATTCCTCGGATGCCAATTGGTTGACATTGGACCCATATAACGGTACATTAAGAGGGACCCCAGGTCAGACCGAAGTGGGCATCTGGAGGGTGCAGCTCATAGTGAGGGACGGGAACGGAGGTTCCGATTCAAGGGAAATGGACATCAGCGTAATTGATAAGAACGACCGGCCTGTGATAGTCACGGACGATGTCAAAAAGGTGGACCAGGGTGCCCCCTTCAAACGGGATTACGAGGTCGAAGATATCGACCCTGGCGATGTACATACTTGGTCTTTGACGACAGATGCCGCATGGCTAAAGATAGATGGGAGCAAAGGTGTCCTCTCTGGGACACCAGGTCCCAAAGATGTAGGGAACTGGACAGTGAACCTAAATGTCACGGACAGCGGTGGCCTATCCGATGATAGGGAATTCGTCCTTGAGGTTGTGAACATCAATGACAGACCGTTCTTCGTTGATATCCCTCAGGATTCCAGTGTTCTTTCCGGTTCGGTATACCGGTTCGACGTGAACGCTTCAGATCCGGACATTGGGACATATTTGAGGTACTCGGTCAAATCCACCCCAAGGACCGATATCGGGATAGATGATAGCACAGGAGCTTTGGAATGGGAAGCGACATTGAACGTCTTCGAGACGACCCCTTACATCCTGTATGTGGAGATCTCGGTATCGGACGGAGAATTGAGCATAACGCATGAGTTCGAGCTGACGATTGTCAAGACCGGACCGCCTACATCGACCCTCATCACACCCGAGAACCGGAGGAGGGTCAGCCCAAAGGGACTGGAACTGGTTTGGGACGGAAATGACCCCGAAGGGGACCAGATCACTTACGACCTTTATATAGGTGATAATCAGGGGGCGGTCCAGCTTAAGAAGGTCGAGACCCGTTATATCGAGGACTATCCTGAGACCACCATTGAGGTCGCCGGGCTTACCACGGGTAAGACCTATTTCTGGACGGTGATACCGTTCGATGGGGCTAGTTACGGGCAGTGCCAGAACAACATATTCTCCTTCATCGTTAACTCACCTCCCATAGTTGATACCGTTGGTGTGAAGAAGGTTGAGTTGGGGCAGAAGTTTGAGCTTCTTATCTCCGTTACAGACCAAGATGAGGCCGATAGGACAGGACTGAGGTTCAAGCTTGATGGATCACCTGAGGGAATGACCATAGGAGAGACCACGGGTTACATAGTATGGGAACCGGCCGATGATCAGGTCATGCTCCACAGGGTCGTTGTGAACATCTCGGACGGTATCGATCAGACCTCGTTGTCCTTCATAGTGGAGGTCGTCAAAGCAAGATCCTCAGCTGGGAGCATTATATTGATCATTATCATCCCGATCGTTGTGGTCCTTATCCTAATCGCATTAGGGGCAGGGATATTCCTCTGGATGAGGTCAAGGAAGAAGGGTGAGGGGGAGGAGACGGTCATAGGTACGATCCGGGAGGACGCGGACCTCAAGGTTGGCCCGGCTGTAAAGACGGAAGTTGCCATAAGCGTCACAGAGGCCCATGCAAGCCTTGGAAAGGGTTCTAAGAAGGTCTCCTACGAGGACCTTTATGGTATGCCAGCCCCTGAGCAGGAGGAAGGGATGACGACACGGGAGCTCAGGGATTACATATCATCTCAGATAGACGACCTCAAGAAAGTGGAGGAATGATTTCTAACATCATTGATTTTATCGTAGTGAAAGATAGGTATCGAAATTAGTTCCGTAGGTTGTACTACCACCTTCTTGGCCCGGAGAACCTGTCCTCACCCCTCCGGGGATAGTCCCTTCTACCGTATGGTCCCCTCATGGGGAGCTCTTCGGCCTCTTCCTTTCTCTCTTCGAAGAAGAAGACCCAGATCAAAGCAGCTATGGCAGCTCCGATAATTGGAGCTATGATGAACAAAGGCAGCTGCTCCAAAGGTGTGTTACCGACGAAGATCGCTGGACCTATTGACCTTGCTGGGTTAACAGATGTCCCCGTTATCGGGATGCCGACTATATGTATCATTGTGAGCGCAAGACCGATGGCGATACCCGCGAACCCCTTAGGGGCTTTCTCATGGGTCGCACCGAATATCACCAACAGGAAGATGGCAGTGAAGACGACCTCGAAGATGAGGGCCGCGACCCAGTTGTATCCCCAGATGGTAACTCCCTCTAAGGCTTTGGTGTCGCCGTACTGGTTGGCCCCTAACCCGTTCTCGGACAGGGAATAGTTACCGTTCCCAGATGCTATCGCATAGAGGACCCCTGCGGCGAAAAGAGCTCCGAACACCTGGACCACTACGTATATCAATGCATCCAGAGGTTTGATCTTCTTAGCTATCAACATGGCCACAGTAATGGCCGGATTGATATGACAGCCCGAGATCGGCCCTATGGCATAGACCATAGCGAGAACAGCTATACCGAAAGCGAAAGATATTCCAAGGAACCCGATCTGGGCACCTGCTATGACGGCGCTGCCGCAGCCTATCAGGACCAGAACGAACGTCCCTATGAACTCAGCAGCGTACTTCTTGTAAGAAGGGACCTCGACGGTCTCTTCTTCTATCTTTTCCATCCTTTGCATGTCTTGCCCCCAAGAGGGTAATGGTTTTCCTCTATTAATATGAAACGAGCCCATTTAAAAGTAAGTTAAAGGACCACAAAGGGATGGAACTCTTTTCTCTGACCCAATCATCATGATTAAATATCCGACATGGCAATAACGAATCCATAGGGGGTAAAAACAATGAAAAAGGGATGGTTGTCAATAATTGCGGTCATAGCATTGACCTTGAACGCGTTTCTCTTACTTGCAGCGAACAGCACGGAGGGTGCGGTCCCGACCACACCGTCAAGGGCGCCACCGAACGATTATGTTTACTTTGAGGCCCAGAGCTTCAACACCGAGGTCTATCCGACCTTTGTCCAGGATTTCTATCTATATGTCTCTTCGATGTACAGCGGAGAGGACTACGATGATACCGATCCTACCCCAGGAAACTACACTGCGATATCCGAGCTCAAGTACACGTTCACCGGGCTGTTCGATGCTGAGATGCAGCTGGTGAACCCTGCCCCAATAGAATGGACCAAGGGAACGATCGCAGATAACTCTGGGAAAGGATACACCCTTGATTCCTACTGGTCGAACGTGAACATCTATGCGGACGATTCCTCGAATTACATAACCTTCAGGGTCAAGAAGGACGGCATCTTACCTGGTGATTATATTATACGTGTGAGGGGCGAGTTCAAGACCATGACCGGCTGGGATGGGGTGGACCAGTTCGAGTTCAAGAGGTCGTACGAGGACGAGTATATTCATTTCACCGTCAAGAGCTGCCTCTCCCCCACGGACGAAGTGGACCGCCCGCTCATTAGCTGGGATGAGGACACCAACCAGAGGCCGTTCTATTCCGGGTCCAACTACAGGATGGTCGGAATGAACTACCTCTATGGATATTACGGTACGATAACCGATATCCGTGCAACACTGACCATAACTGAACCCGGTCTCCATGTGGATGATGGAGTTGCGTTCCTCCCCGACCTCAATTCCAATACATACCTCTACTGGAGGGTCACAGCAGCGCCGAACATTGCACCCGGCCCACATATGGTCAGGACACAGTTCACCTACAAGTTCAATGGGATAATGGTCAACGAGACCCCTGTTGCCCATACTTTGATGGTGGCCCATACCCCACTCCTGATGCCACCAGAGAACAACGGGATGACCACGCCCGCAGCGGTCCTCGAGCAGAAGGACACCGAGGGGAACCTTGTGGTCATGTTCCGGAACGCTGGGAACGTGGACCTGAAGAACATAAGGCTCAGGCTCGACCTCCAGTCCTCGGCCTATGTCAAGTTCAAGGAGTTCTACTATTCCGAGGATAGCAATGCGTACAAGATCCAGTCCCAGATGATCGTCGAGGCGGGGGACCTTGCTGTCGGCCAGGAAAAGGAGGTCACTTTCCCGGCCTTCAAGCTCCAGCAGTACATGCCGCCTGGGAAGTACATGATACCCGTGGACTATGAATGCACCTATTTCGATGGTGGCGAGACGGGGAACCCCTCAGGGAACGTTGTGGCAGGCTACTGGGACGAGAAGGGGATCGATATACACGAAACAATCCTCAGGGAGACATGGAACCCAAGTCCCGAGGACTGGCAGCTGATGCCTTTCCTGTATGTTATGGTGGAGGATGATGATATTGGACCCGACATCCAGATGGTGGCCCACTCGAGCTATATTTCGCATACCAGGGGATCGACCAACAGGTACATGTACCTCCAGATATTCAACTACGAATATTACCAGTTCGACAGGATGACCTATACCATCCATACCGATGAGGGCTCACCGTTACTCATACCCGGTTCGGCCGAGAACTCAACGGAGACCACTTTCCCACCGATCTACAGGCCCACCCTTCCCGCCGGTTCACCGGGTAACATTGGCTCTGACACAATACAATTCTATGCTGACATAAAGGACTTCGCTAAGGTAGGTACCACCCTGGTCCCCATCGACATCTCCGGGTTCGACCAGTACATGCAGCCAATAGAGAAGAGGGTATACGTGGAACTGTTCATCCAGGGCAGGCTGCCAAAGTTCAAGGTAATATCCAGTTCTACCTCCAATGTGACGGCGGACGGAACGGCTACTGTCACGGCGACCGTTCAGAACTACGGGGACGGGATCGGTTACAACATAACAACCCAGTACTTCTACTCGGGTTCCGGTTATACTAGCACCGATGGGAGACTCCAGCTGGCATCGGTCCTACGACCCGGAGAGAAGGCTGAGGTAGTGTTCCACCTCAGGTCCCTTTCCCCGCTCTACTATATGCGGGGGTCGTTCTACGGGTACCTGTCGTTCTCATACTACGATGAGACCTCGAACTTCTACGAGATAGGTTCGGCGTCCGATTATTTCTACTTCTTCGTCTATGCTAACCTTCCGAACCTTTACATCGCCGACGTCAGGTCCGGGCTCCTTGACTGGGGCAAGACAACTGAGGTCACCGTCAAGGTCACCAATATGGGTGGGACAGAGGCCTATGATGTGATGGCCTACATTCCGCAGAACACAAACCAGTTCACCATCACCACTCTTGAGGTCACTGTCGGCGATATCGCACCGGGCCAGACCAAGGAGTTCAAGTTCAAGGTGAAGGCCTCATCAGAGTTCATCGACGGGACGACCTACTCCTTCCCCATATACTTCAAGTACAGGAACGTGGAGAACAGAACGCTGACCTACGCAGAAGGTGAGGTGGAGTACGTCTACCTCAGGACCAAGGAGAGGATAGGGGACAATCAGATACAGGTCGTTCAGGAGAAGGGGATAGATGAGGGGACCGGGCTGCTCTTCATGGGTATCTTCGTCCTATTGGGGATAGTGATCTTCACCATAGTCTATTCCAAGGTGAGGAAGGCACCCAATAACCCCGGACCTGAAAGACCCTCGAAGACCAAACCAAAGGTCTCACCCTGGGAAGAATAAGAATTACCTGTATATAGGCCGCTAATTCACTTCCATGGCAACCTTTCCAGGTCAACGTTACCACCGGATAGGATGATCCCCACTCTCTTTCCGGTCACATCCAAATTGCCCTCCATGATTGTGGCGAGAGGTACAGAGGCCGAAGGTTCGACCACCATCTTCATCCTCTCCCAGATCAGCCTCATGGCGGCTATGATGTTGCCTTCCTTGGCAGTTATAATATCTTCTACATTCTTGCGTATGATGGAGAAGGTCAGCTCGCTCAGGGCGGTCCTCAGCCCATCCGCAACTGTCTCATTGCCTGTCGGAGGCTGGACCCTACCGGTCCTGAAGGACTTGAAAGCATCATTGACGGAATCCGGCTCGGCCCCTATTACCTTGGTCTTAGGTGAAAGATAAGCGGCAGAGAGGGAGGTCCCTGATAGGAGACCCCCCCCGCCCACCGGAGCCATTAAGATGTTCAGGTCGGGAGCGTCATCTATCAGTTCCAGGGCAGCCGTTGCCTGACCTGCTATGACACGGGGGTCATCATAAGGATGGATGAAATGTGCCCCGGTCCTTTCCTGGACCTTCCTCAATGTCCTCTCCCTTGCCTCCAGGGTCGGTTCGCAGAACGTTATCTTCCCACCATATCCCTTCACTGCCTCAACCTTTACCTTCGGGGAGCTTTCAGGCATGACTATGTAAGCTGGTACCCCCCTGGTCCTGGCCGCAAGGGCAAGAGCCTGAGCATGGTTCCCGGATGAATGGGTGGCGACCCCTTTCTCAGCCTCTTCATCAGGGAGGGAAAGGACAGCGTTCATAGCCCCCCTGATCTTGAATGCCCCCACCTTTTGGAGGTTCTCGCATTTGAAGAAAAAGCGACAATCGAACATCGAATCGAGAGCGCTGGAGGTCAACACTGGTGTCCTGTGGATGTGCTCCTCTATGGTGTAATGTGCCACCTGTATGTCCTTCATCGTAGGTATCCATTTGGACATTTGGTGTCCTTCACCGTGGTGAGAGGTCATATCATCACCCTTAGGGATGGAGCGTGGATAAATATCTTGACCCATTCGTAGGTCCAAAGCTCATTTGAAAATGTCATAGATAAGCTTCTCCACACGCTGTCTTGTCCTGCCAGCTGTTAGGGAGAGCTTGACCGCTCCATGGGGACAGAGCTCATGACAGCAATAACATCTGATGCATTTTGACATGTCTATCCTTGCCTTTTCATTGACGATAACAATAGCATTCCCCGCACAATTATCGCTGCAGACACCGCAGCCGACGCATCTTTTCATGTCTATGGCAGGTCCCCTTGTCGAGATGCGTCTTACGAGCCCTACCAAGGTCCCTGGGGGGTCCGACCCGAAGGTGGCCTTATCCGGCAGTTTGAAGGGGGGGTCCAATATCATCTTGGAGCCGGTGCCGGTCATCTCTATTCTCATGTCCTTCTCTACCCTTCCATCTCTGAACGCCGCTCTCATTATGTTCAACTTTTCAGGGTCCATGCCCGTGACCCTGCACATTGCCAGATCAAGGACGCCCGGGTCCCTTCCCGAAGCTATGAGCCCTACGTTCCTGACCCTGCCCACGTTGGGACCGTTCCCGTCCATGCCGGTCACTGCATCTACGATGTAGAGGTCTGCATCCACCAGTTCGGTGAGATCTAGTACCATCCTGGAGAAATCGAAAGGGTCTGGGAACCTGGTATGTAGCCTTACTTTTTCCAGACCAGGAACAACACCATACATTATCTTGGAGGCGCAGGTCATTCCGCACAATGTATGGGTCTTTAGTTTGGGGATACCGATAACGATATCGGCATCCCGGAGATAATCGCAGACATTGAACCGTTTGACGAACCTGCCTTTAGGATAGGGTTCCTCATGGGAGCCGGTATTGTAATTGAGCTCTGTCCCCGTTACTTTTGCTAAAAAATCCAATCCCGAGACCTCGTAGGCCTTCTTCAGGGTGGATCGGAGGAAGGGTCCGCCCGGGGAGTCGGCTATTATGGTGCTCCCCCCTCTCTCTTTGATGTTGACGATTATCGCTTTTATTAGTTCAGGGTCTGTGATAACGGCCTTGTCGGGTGTGATGGCCTTTAACAGGTTCACCTTGAGGAGCACTCTTTTGCCACTTAGGTCTTCTAGCTCCGGATAGCGTGAAAGATGTTCGTTTATCTGGGCCTTGAGGACCGCAGGGTCGTAATCGGGGCATCTGGTGATATGAACGCTTTTTTTCATCATCGTTCCTGCTATGAGGTCATCTAAGAATTATGATAATTAAATCATCGCATGAATTATCCAATTTTAGATATGGAACAGGATAGGACCCTCAAGGTTCGAAGGGTTTATAGTGTTCGTTCCATTCACCCTATAAACCCTATGTTCAGAACCTTTGGGCTCGTGGGGTAGCATGGTCCATCCTTGCTCCCGCTTCCCCGAAGCGGGAGGTTACGTGATCTTGTCAACCCCCCCACCGAGAAAGGTCGTACCGTAAAGACCAGCTACGAACCCTAAAGGGTTCGAAGGGTTTATAGGCCTCATTGTATTCGTCCTATAAACCCTATGTTCAGAACCCTTGGGCTCGTGGGGTAGCATGGTCCATCCTTGTGCGTTCGGGACGCATAGACTCCGGTTCAAATCCGGGCGAGCCCATTCGATTATCTTTTTTAATAATAGTAGAATGGGCTCGTCCGTTTTAATCAATCATATTCATAGAGAGTGAAAATGGAGATAGATATCAGAATGATAACACCATTTTTACGAATCCAGGCGAGCCCATTTTCCATTTTTATTGATCTGATCAAAGAAGATCATGCTGAAGGTATCTTGACATGGATGTATTCTATTCCATCCTTCGTTATCTTATACCTTCCAGACTTCCTTCCATGGGTCAGAAGACCTGCCTTCTCACCTGCCATCCTCCTTAGGAAGTTGGAGATGTTCTGAGGTGGTTCAAATCCCATTTCTTTGTAGAGCGGTAGTAGATCGACACCCCTGAACTCCCTTTTCCCCATGACCTTGTTCGTATAATAGGACATCAGGAGCGCTTTGTGGTTGTCCCTCTTGGGGACCTTGGTATCGAATATCTCCTTCAGGGACATTTTGCTCAGGTCGGGCCTTGGGACCTGTACTACGACCTTCTTAGGCCTCCCCCTCTTCCCTTTCTTCTTTCGACCTGGGGTCTTCTTCACCTTGGGCCTGAGGACCCTGGGGAGCTTTCCGCCGTTCAATTCCCTTCCCAATGCCCGCTTTATCTGATTGAAGGACCTGACCACGAACTTCTTGTCGCCAGCAAGCTCAACAACTGTATCTCCTTCCTTAACCCTTACCTTGTAAATTTTCTCATCCACTTACCTACCTCCAATGTGTCGGGGTGGATGTTAATAGAAGTTATCATATTTAAAATGTTCACTTTATCCTTGTGAAAACGTAATGATGAAATAAAATGGATGGTCGAAATAGGTGAAATGGGCCTTGAATTGCACGTTCTTTGGGTCTCTGGGTCAGGTTGGTCAATTGAGAAATTGGGATAGATCATGAACGCCATCGGACAAAGGTTATTATCC
>CAZLVP010000024.1:0-2605 GCA_964563055.1 uncultured Thermoplasmatales archaeon
AACTATGTTTTATACAATATTTATATTTATTATTAATACTAATACATTTTGGACATTTTTTTTCAAAATATACATGATGCAATGAACAATACTCTTTAATTTTAATAATACTATTGTTATAATTATATTTATTATTTCCTTTTTTTCTAATAAAATATACTATTATTATAATGTAAAAAATTAGGAAAAAAAATAAAATAAAAATAATAATCAGACAACACCCTAATGGCGCTATTGTCTCAGCACTCATATTGGAGACACCTATTGCATACCTAAACCATTATTGCCTATATAATTTTTATTAAAAAAATGAATTAATTCATGTCTTTCGCAATCTTCCCACATTTCTTGGGGATTTTGACCTTCTCCGACATATTTGCAATGGTTGCAGACTACCATGGGTGACATGGGAGGGGGATGGGGGAGGGAGGAGATAAAGGGGGTTGAAACCGGAATGGTTCTACTGGGACGGGGTTGAGATCCAAAACTGACGTATTTCGAGTACGGAACGCGTCATCTGATGTGTTGAGCCAGCATCCAGAAGCCTCCCCCTCCCAAGACCCGTCTTCCCCCCACCCTATTTTACTGCGAAATACGTCACCTCCTATAAGAACCAACTACGAACGGCGTCACCTGCTGCAAGTACGGAATACGTCACCTGGGTACTCGATCAGTCTAACCCCTGTACCCTAATAATATCCACGCTCCAGGTACATATTCCTCATATTCCCCCCAAACCACCTTAACTACCCTTCCTACCACGCGATCCACGTGTAAAAGATCCCCTCCAACCACTTTCTATTCCTGCGTTTCAATGATCTCTTCTCAGGGTATAGATCCTAAAAAAGAACCTTCCAATGGGAACAGTCCGACTGTCTCCAAGGATAGTTGGGGACCAAAAGGTAATCACCCTAAACGGATGCATTGAAGTGTACCATTTGATCGTTCCATCAAATACCTGCGGGGGTGGGAATTTGTTTCAGTTACCTCTCCCCGTATCAAGTGAATATCATAGTAGTTGACCTGTCTCTTCTTAGGCCCAGGGTGAAAGCAATGGTCACGATAAAAGAAAATAGGAACGCCCTTGTTGTGTTCCAGGACCGGATGATAAGAAGGAAATGGTTCAATGATGAATGGTGGTTCTCGATAGTGGATGTCATAGAGGTCTTGACAGAGAGCTCAAGACCTCGAAAATACTGGAATGACCTGAAGAAGAGATTGAACGATGAAGGATCCGAGCTGTCCGAAAAAATCGGACAACTGAAATTATCGTCCTCTGACGGTAAGGAATATCAGACAGATTGCGCGAACACCAGAACATTGTTCCGAATAATCCAATCCATTCCTTCTCCTAGGGCAGAACCGTTCAAGATATGGCTCGCACAGGTAGGGTATGAAAGGGTCCAGGAGATAGAGGACCCAGAATTGGCCCAGGACCGTGTCAGGGAGTATTACGAACTCAAAGGATATCCTCAGGATTGGATAGAAAAAAGGCTCCGTGGTATTGCGATCAGACAGGACCTAACGGACGAATGGAAGGATCGTGGGATAGAAGAAAAGAAGGACTTTGCGATCCTCACAAATGAGATAACAAAGGCAACGTTCGGGAAGACCGTTAATGAGTACAGGAAGTTCAAGGACATTGAGAGGAAGGCTCAGAACTTAAGGGACCATATGACTGACTGGGAATTGATATTGACGATGATCGGTGAGAAAGCGACCACAGACATCACGATAACAAGAGATTCGGAAGGGTTAGAAGAATGCAGGACTTCTGCCTACGATGGCGGGACCATCGCTAAGAACACCCGCAAAGAAATTGAAGAGAAGACCGGGAGGTCCCTGATATCCAGTGACAATTATCTACAGATCACAAAGAGGAGAAAACCTAAAAATGATAGTATCGGTCAGGACCATGATGAGAAATGATTATTTTTATGTCTCAACTCCCCTGTTTCGTTAACGAAGGATGGCATCTAATAAATTGAGCCAGCATCCAGAAGCCATCCCCTCCCAAGACCCGTCTTCCCCCCCCTTCATTTTACTACTGAATACGTCACCCACTATTTGAACCGACTACGAACGGCGTCACCTGCTGCAAGTACGGAATACGTCACCTGGGTACCCGAACAAATTCGCCTCTTCTGTTCTGATAGTATCTTTCAATGTCCCCTCGAAAATCTTACTATGATCCGATTAACGATGGAACGGAAACAATTAAAAGTATGTCATGATCACATAACCTATTTGATGACCGACAAGGAAAAAAGGTCCGAGGAAGGGATCTTCCTGAGAGAGCTCAAAAGATGGAAGGACATCATTCCTGAGCTAATGGATTGATGATCGATCCCATGCTCGAATGATATCGGGCTCTTAGGAAGACAAATTCGAAAATATCTAACATTCCAGATATGATGGAGAGGATTAAAAATCGAAGGTCCAAGAGCCATTTCATAACAACAGGTACTAATAAATATCAGTATCGGCAATTCCATGCCAAGTGGTCCGTTATGATAGATACCTTGTCAATCCGCAACCTGAAATCCATCAAAGACCTAAAGATGGATTGCGGCAAGGTCAATGTCCTGATCGGGGAACCGAACAC
>CAZLVP010000024.1:2705-30925 GCA_964563055.1 uncultured Thermoplasmatales archaeon
GGTATCCCATTATATTCTAATGAATCTTTCAGACATATTTATAGAGATGATTTCTTCTCGGTCAGGTCCTATCAATTCGTGAAGGTGAGATCATATCCGAATAATCAGACCTCCTTCCTCCTCCCACCCGACGGAAAGAACCTGTTCTCTCTGGTCACATCCAACAAGGAGTTCAAGGAACTCATGCGTTCATACTACAAGGAATATGACCTGGATATAATATTCAAACCACAGGAAATGACCTTCGAGGTCTTCAAGAGGATCGGTGATGAGGTCTTCGCCCATCCCTATATCAATGTCTCTGACACCTTCCAGAGGATGTTCTTCTACATGATGGCCGTCAGGTCCAATAGAGACTCCATGTTAGTCTTCGAGGAACCGGAGGTCCACTCCTTCCCGCTTTACCTTAAGACCCTGGGCCAGATGATTGGTGATGATACCAACGGGAACCAGTATTTCATTTCGACCCACAACCCCTATCTCCTCCAGTCCCTGATGGAGAAGACCGACGAGAACGACCTCAAAGTGAACATCGTAAGCTACAGGGACCACGAAACAAAAATTAAGCAGTTGAAGAGCGAAGAGGTCTCCGAACTCATGACCATGGACCCGTTCTTCAATCTCAACAGGTTCCTGGACGAGTGATCGCGTGATAATTATCGAGTGCAAGAACGATCAGTTCCTATTGGAGAAGATGGGGTTCAATGAGAGGGACCTTCTTCATGAATGGGGTAAGGGCAGGGTCCTGATTTCCCTGGATAAAGGTAAGGGGCGGATAGGACTGGTGGATGAGGACCCCGGAAAATCGCAACCAAGCGTTCTAAGGTCTTACCAGATAGTAGAAACCCTTGAGACGATCTCATTGAAAAAGCACCGAACCAAAGAGATCTACATTTGCAGCCTCTATCCTGACCTGGAGGGTTGGATCATAAAACGGAGCAGGACTCTGGGATTTGACCTTAGGAGCTACGATATCCCAGAGACACCAGAATCGATGCACAGAACCTTGGACCTTGTCAAAAGAAAAGGGTTCGATAGATTGTTAGGGGACCTGATAAAAAAAGATGAGGAATTCAAAAAGGTAAAGCATTGGTTATCAGAACATCAATAGTATATACTAAAATTAATAAATATTTTAAAATATAATAAAAAAAAATCTGAAAATGCAGGAGGGAACTATCTCGATCGATCTCATCAACTGCGGGGTTCCAAGTAGGAATGATGTCATCCGACCATCATATCCTGGAACATAAAACACCCTCTAACCATCTCTATATTTCGACCCACCCAAAAACAACTACGATCGATGGCACCCACTATTTTAAAGGACTACGGCTGGCGGCACCCATTCCATACCCAACGGATGGCAGCTGACAAAAGGGTAACAAGCTTCCATTACCTATGAGAAGATCGAACCCTCCCACATCAAGACCCGTCTTCCCCCCCCCTCATTTTACTTCGGATTACGTCACCTACTATATGAACCAACTACGAACGGCGTCACCTGTTGCAAGTACGGAATACGTCACCTACAGGATGTCAGTTCATCACCCACGCCCCTATACATTGCCCACTTAATGTTTGCCCGGGAGCGGTCATCCCTCCCTCCATTCATTCCCTTCATCTCATAAAAGACCCATTTCACCTATGAGCATCCCCATTCTTTCCAGTGGCATTTGAGATCAGGACCAGTTTGTCCTTCAATTCATAGAGATCGACCAATAACGGCCCGGTCTATGATGTCGCCATATCATTTGCGGATAGATACGCTCTCCTCTCCCCCATATCGGTTAATAACCCGGCCAACTTTATTGGTATAGGTGCGAAAAATGGTACCTTTGAACCAAGGAAATGATTCTCTTGTTGCCTTTCAGGGCAGGACCATCAGAAGGATCTGGTCCAATGGAAGATGGTTCTTCTCGGTCATCGATATCATAGCCGTTCTGTCAGGGAGCGATGATCCTAGGAATTACTGGAAAGTTTTAAAATTCAGATTGAAAGAGGAAGGCGGCGTTGAAACGGTTACAAAATGTAACCAGTTGAAGATGATGGCTCCAGATGGGAAAATGAGGCTGACCGATTGTGCGGATACGGAAACGGTCCTAAGACTGATCCAATCCATCCCATCCAAGAACGCTGAGCCTTTCAAGCGCTGGTTGGCCAAGGTGGGATATGAAAGGATCCAAGAGATTGAGGACCCTGAGCTTGCCCAGCTCAGAATGAAGGAGCTTTATCGACAGAAAGGGTATTCGGACGAATGGATAGAGAAGAGGGTACGTGGGATAATAATTAGAGATGAGCTCACTGATGAATGGAAGGGCAGGGGTGTGGATAATGATATCGAGTTTGCAATTCTCACAGCAGACATATCGAAAGCAACGTTCGGTTTGACCCCCTCGGAATATAAAAAGTTGAAGGGGCTTGGAAGGGAGAATCTGAGGGATCACATGAACGACCTCGAGCTCATCTTCACCATGCTAGGTGAGAGGGTCACAACAGAGATAACAAGGAAGAAAGATAAGAAAGGGTTCCCGGAATGTGAAGATGCAGCGATCGAAGGGGGAGAGGTAGCTGGTATTGCCCGCAAGGAAGCAGAGAGCAGGATCGGAGAGAGCATAATATCGAAAAAGAATTTCATCGATAAGAAAGAGAGAAAGAAAAGAATAGGGTAACATGAAATAATGAAGTGGTTTAGGGGTAGATAGATCCAATTTGACCCCTGCATATTACGCATTTCGGGTACGATCATTGCCATCTCCCTCTTCGAGCTAGCATCCCCAAACCACCCCCTTCCAAGACCCGTCTTCCCCCCCCTTCATTTTACTGCGGAACACGTCACCCACTATATGAACCAACTACGAACGGCGTCACCTACATCGATCTTTCGGGGGGGAAAGGGAGAAGATGTTGGAAGGACCAAAGAGACCTCCTTTCAATAAAACCTGATTCAAACGGCGTTACATCATCACTCATTCGACCATTCCGGTCCCGATCACAGAATCCATTTTCACCTGGACGATGAATACCATCACAATTCATCATCCTAACAGTATCGTAAAGATATAATCGGTCCTCATTATAACCGCCTCCATGAAGGTCCTGGCAATAATGGGGTCCCGCCGCAACGGGAACACAGCGGAGGTCGTGGGTTTCTTCGAGAGGGAGCTGAAGAAGACCGTACCTTCCTTGGAGTTCGAATACCTGTACCTAGTAGACTTAAAATTTCCGTTCTGTACGGGATGCCATAATTGCATCTTCATAGGAGAGGATAAATGCCCCAATCATACGATCGTTAAGGGCATAGAGGACAGGATTTTAAGGTCCGATGGTGTGGTCCTTGCAACTCCTGGGTACATGTACTCGGTCCAGGGATACATGAAGAATTTTCTCGACCATGTCGCCTACAACTGCCACAGGCCGAAGTACTTCGGAAAACCGATCTATTTCCTCGCCGCTGCCACGAAATGGCAGAAAAGGTCCGTTTTCACCCCAATGGAGACATGGGGAGGAGGAGCCGGCTTCAGGAAGGCGGGGTCCACCTATATCGAGATGTACCCATTCCCAACGAGCGAAAGGGAGATGGAGAAGAAGAGAGAGACCCTCAGGAGAGCTGCCAAGGACTTCCATAAGGCCCTCATCTACAAGGGGCCTATCCAACCCAAGTTCGGGGAAGTTATGATATTCCATGTTTTCAAGACGCTTTCGGAGCTCTTTCCGACCATACTTCTAGCGGATCGAAGGTACTTCGAGGAGAAGGGAGCTTACAAGAAGGGGGCAAAATGGTACATCCCAGCCAAGATATCACCCCTGACCAATGCGATGGCCCGGTTCGCCGCCAGTAGACTGCGTAAGGGGATCACTGGCATGGCCGACATGGAGAAGACAAAAACGATACGCGGTCATTTCAGGAACAAACTTTGATCAGAGCATGATATCCGGATCTGCATAGTTGGATTTTGGAATATCCATTATCCTTTAACATGTGGATCCAGTCTATTGTACTGTGTGGGGTGTTGGAGGAGATAAAAGGGAACATAACCCTCCAGCAGCCATAGTTAGTACCCGAAAGATGGCAACTGAGTTCCAGAACAATGTAACCTGCTGCAAGAACGGAATGCGTCAGTTATGACTACGACAAGTGTCATCTAGCGACTCAAGAAGATCTGCAAAAGCGGTTTGAACAACTTTTCTCTGGTTTAGAACTGGGATCGCACCATGTCCAGTCTTATATACCTCGAATGGACCGATGTTCTATTAGAGTGCATTCATAGAGACTTGACCGTTATAAAAAATTAAAAAAAAATCGAACATACATATCATGTTTGGGGGTATTCCAATGAGTTCGATTAAAGTGGTAACGATAGCTGTTCTGATGACCATACTGATCCTCACTTCTCTGGCGGGGTACTCCTTCGCGGAGGATAGGGTCCCTTTCGAGAACGACACCAAGGAGACCGCGACCGTTTTGACATTGAATTATATGGAGGACAGCATCTCGATGATGGACTATTTTGATTATTATCTCCTTGAATCGGAATATATCTACAATTAACTAAGGGTTGGTATCTGGGTAGAAATCGAATTCCTTGATGTGCCAGGAAGCGGTTTTATCGAAGTTAGATATGGCACGATCAATACTTGGATACATGAAAGGTACTTGAACAAGACCAACAAGAAGTTCCTCATTGATGTTAGCTATTTTAGTGATAGAGATATCTACATTGAGATTTCCGGCTATGGCAATCATTCTTTGTCATTCGAATGGGAGGGCGGTGAGAGAAATAAAGATAAGGAAGATTGTCCAATTTGTCACGCTTTAGGCCTGACACCGATCGCGCCCTTGTGCCTCACCACCGTGGCCATCACGGTGATGAAGAGACGAAAAACAAAAGAATTGAATGAATAGATGAGCTTGGTTGTCATAGACATGAGATCGAAATGTGTCAGCAGAAACATCGATGGAACCTTTTAGCGGGACCAGAAAGATCCCTGATGAGTAACTAACAGATACCCCTCTCCGTTTTGGGGGGTAAGTTTTCATTTGTCCTTCTTCGTTTATTTTTTTTGTCAGGAAATAACTTCCTTCAAGGATCCATCACAGGTGGCGGAATGATGAGAACCTATCCTATCGGTTTGTCCGGTCCATCAACGCCCAACAGTGGTTCTATCTTGAAGATCTTTTCATCGTTCCACTCCTCACAGGTCCTCTGAATGGTCCAAATGTACTGCCCATCCCAGGCGATGGCCCAGGTCCCATCAGCGGCCGGATAGATGGACCCAACGAGAGTCCCGTTCGCATCCCATTTGCCGAGCCCTTTGGGACCCCCGAAGGCCGTCCAGAAATGCTCACCTGTCCAGACGAGCGTCCCAACGGTCGCACCGCCCTGGAACGTCATGGACCCGACCTTGGTCCCGTCCTTTCCGATCTTATGTAGGGTCCTACCATCCCTGCTGAGGAGTCTGAGATACTGACCGTCGTACGTCAGTCCCGAGGTTCCCCCCAGCTGTTTGTCGGGTATATCGAACGAACCCAGGACCTTGATAAAGGTCCCATTGAGCTGGAACTCGAACACCTTGAGCAGGCTGAAATCGTTGACGAAGAAGGACTTCCCGTCATATGTCAGACCGCGAGGGTTCATTATGACATCGTTCCCGTACTTGACCGTCGTCCCTGTAACCGGGTCTATCCGGATTAGGTCAAGCTTTTTCCCTATGGTCCCGGACCCAAGACTGAACCTCCAGAGATACCCCTCAGCATAGGTAAGGGACCAGCCGAAGGACAGGCCTTTGCCTGTTCTCATCACAACCCTACGGGTCTCATCCTCCTGGTCATAGACATAGTTGAACCTGTCCTGGGGTTCTCCAGGAAGATAATCGAGAACCTTATCCCTGACATCGACGATATCGATGGATGGTATCGGGACAGAATCGTCACCCAGGTCGTTCCCGGAGATGTTGGCCTTCACCGTAGGATCGAAACCGAACGGGTCCTTGGACACGAAGTCCCTGAACCTGTTGTTCTTGACGGTCACGATGGAATCCATTCCCCCTGTCAGCGGAAGCCGATAACTAAGGAAATAATTGTTCTCGACCGTCGCCTGCGTCTTCTCGAAATGGAGGGAGACATGGCCTCCGAGGAAATGGTTACCCCATATTTCCGCCTCATTATACTGCTCTAGGGCGATGTCATGGTATCCGTTCCCGTAGAGGATGTTCGACCGGAACCTAGGCTTTGACCTCTCCGCATAAAGCCCCTCTGAATTTATCCATCTGATTATGGAATGGGAGACTTCCACCGAGGAGTCCACCTGGTTAATGCCTAGTACAGCGAATTCTACGATCACGTACTTGAAGACCGTACTGTTCGAGTTACGGACCGTTATGCTGTTCCAGTCCCCATTGATCGGGTCCTCTGCATCCGAAGTGAACCATATCATGGAACCTTCGTTACCGACCGCTTTTATGGTCCCTCCATCTACCATTAGGTTACCCTTCTTCCAGGGCTCCTTGTAACCTCTGTAATGCTCGAATTTGACCTCCGTGCCTGGCTCAATAGTGAGGACGATACCTTTCGGGACGGTGACGAACTCCCTTATGATCACGACACCTGTCCAGGTCTCGTCCTGTTTTAGAACCCCCTTCTTAACCACGGGTTCGATCTCAGGTTCGTCATCGACCTCAGGGTCTTCCTTGGTGATGCACATGGACGAGAGTACGAACATGGCTGCGAACGAGGTCACCAATAAATTCCTACAAATCCCCCGCATAAAGTGAAAATAGGTCTCTTAGTTGTTAATATTTTCCCCACCTAACGTTTCGAACTTCCTTCCAAGGTATTAATAATCTCAAATTAACCTATCTTTCCTAAGATGTCCTACCATACCAAATGATTATGGATACTGGTAGGAAGAAGGATGGATATTAAAAGAGATAAAGGACCCTGGCCTGATTCGATCACAATGGGGTCAGACTACTATGGGCGACCTATCACTCCGCCAGTGACGGCCACCCCTCCCTCCCCGGCTAGTACAACAGGGACCGGTTCACCGGTCCAGACAACTCAAGGGTCCGGGTCCGGTCCGGACGTTCAACCATTTCAGGACTTCAATGAATCGGTGCCTAGCACCGAATCCATAGAGAGTCCAATGGATCAAGGACCTCAGGACTCTGGTAACTTCTGGGATTTCTTCCAGGATCTGTGGACCTCTTTGTGGGGCAGTTGAAATATCAGAAATGGATCAAATTTAAGCAAGTTGACAGTAGATAGGTATCATTTCTTATCCTGCATCTCTTTCATCTTGTTCTTCAGGACCAGCAATTTCTCCAAGCTGATCTCCCCGGATGCGTACTTGTCCATTAAGGTCAGCATCAGGATCCGGTAGAGCTCATCTTCGGTCACCGGTGAGTAGATATGGAGAGATCCTTCCCTATGGCCTTTGACCAGACCTTTCTTACTGAGGAGGTTCAACGCGGTCCAATCTTCTCGACCATCACTAGGACCGCTAAGAAGAACACCAGAAGAGGGACCACCCCCCATACCAGGAACCAGGAACAACAGACCGCCCCTCCGGAAAGATCCACCCCGATTTTGTAGTCCCCGTCCCCTCCAACCCGGAGGAAGAGCTTGATGGTGGAAAGTTCATCGTTCTTGTAGGAATCGTCCCCTACCTTGTAGCTCGGGTCCACATTGATATTGATATAAACCCCCCCAGTCTCATCGTCCTCGAAGATCTCATAGACCCATACACCTCCTGAACTGCTAGTGAGCTCTATGGTGACCTTCACGGTCTGGTATGGGGCGAGCTCAATGTAGTACCAATCCTCGTTGTCGCTCCCGGTGATGCTCCCGGTTTCAGTATCCCCGCTCAACAGTTTCTGGGCATCATGCTGACCATTGTTGGGCTCGGTCTCGGCCTGGACGGAGTTGATCATGGCCAATAGACAAAGGCCAAAAGCGAGCAGGACCGCAGAGACTGCGATATTATGACCGATTCTCATTCTGTTATACCCCCTAATGACATTATTGACCTGCGAGTATATAAGCTGTCGAAATGACCGGTCATTTTCGAAACGGACCGAAGCTAAAAGGACGCAACTATCTCATGGATCATACCCTCATGGTCGGGAGATCAGGGTCCCTAAGTATCTCACCCTTCAGGGGCAATGGATAATACTGACCTGCAGTTCACTTCAACCATGGTAACTGAGGTAGAGTTCAAGCTCGTCCAAATGACGAACGACCTCGAGATAAGAGAATACCCTCCTATCGTCCTTGCCAAGGTCAGTGGTCTGTCAGATAATGGTTCATTCTCGATCCTATTCGCATACATTCAAGGGGCCAACAGGTCTAGGAGGAAGGTGCCCATGACCGCTCCCGTCATATCATCCGATAAGGTACCAATGACCGCCCCTGTCATGACTGATGATGGGTCTTTCTCATTCGTCCTACCCGAAGACCTGAACTTCAATGAGGTCCCTATCCCTAACGACCCGAGGGTGAAGATAGAGAGGATCGAACGAAGGACCCTTGCGGTCCTCAGGTTCTCCGGCAGAACCTCGGAGGGAAGGATCAAAGGATACTATCAGGAACTACTGGACAAGCTCAAGAAAAGCAGTATCAAGGTCACAGGGGTCCCTTTTCTGATGAGGTACAATTCCCCCTTTGTTCCTTGGCCCTTCAGAAGGAACGAGGTCGCCGTTGAGATCTCTTTCCCAGGTCGATAAAAAAGAGGACCAATACCAGAATAATCAATTTAATAATTTGGAACGTTCCATAACCATTTTAGGTTTTATATCGAGCCAACAACACTATCCGGATTTCATCCAAGGGCAGGTATCTTTCTGTGGACAGTGGGCACAACCATATTTCTTAGAAACTATCGGAAGGAGGATATTGGAATCTATGATGAACAGTATTGTCAGGACAAGGACGATTATGGAGAATTCGATCATGAGAAGGACAACTCCTCCAACTACGGGAACGATCCAGAGAGGGACTATCAGAGGGATGTGCTTCCCGAACTTCCCCTTGAAATCCTCCTCCCTCTGTTTGGACCGGAACGATCATTGATCATCAAAGACGAACAGTCCATCGATCGTCGTCCTCAATGCTTTTGCGACATCATGGGCCAACCTCAGGGATGGATTGTACTTTCCCTTCTCCAGGAACACTATGGTCTCCCTTCTAACACCGACCATTCTGGCAAGGTCCTCCTGGGTCAGATCGTACCGGGCCCTGAGCTCTTTTATATGGTTCCTCATTTCAGATCTCCTTAAGGTTGTAGTATATCCAGAAGCAGAAGAACGAGATGGCAATTACAAGAATGGCCGCGCTGGTCGCCTGGCTTACATCCCTGAAATGAATGATATCATCCGATAGCCAACCGATCAAGAGCATGGCGTAAATGGCCACCATGAAGGACCTAGATGTCGCCTTTTCCATGACCCTCCTGCTCCTCTCGTCCTCGAACGGCAACCCTTTCTGAGCATCCCTGAACCTCTTGATGGCGAACAGACCGACAGTGATCAGGATGACCGTGGCAATGACCAAGAGAACAAGGGAGTGACCGATGTTCCCAGAGGTGATGGCATAGACGATAAAGGTCGTTGTGATAATGACAGCGAGCGCTATCACTACGATCGATCTTGCCTTGCCCCTGTTTGCTCCTCTTTCCTTGTTGACCGCTTTCTGTCTCATCTTTCTTACCTCCGCGAAGGTTTGGTCGGACCCTTTCTTTATGTTGCATGGGTCTAACATAATGTTAGATATATATAACATCATATATAAATCCTTCTCCTTCCGCTCATCTGTTAGATCAAAAAAAAGATTTTAGATCGACCTTTTATTAAAATCAACATCATATCATGGTCGTAGTGATATGACGGTTCTCTATGTGATACTATAGCACTTACCCTATCAATTGATCGAAGGTCCTTTCACAATGGTCGGGAGGATATTTATGAAATAATGGGAGCGGAAAAAAATGTTCCGCTCCCCTATATTCTACCATTCTAGCAGATCATTCCTGGACCTGTTTTGGATTTTCGACAGGACCCGTTGTCCTCCTGGCCCTTTTTACCATTACAATGGTGACCGTTACGGCCAGGGCTATTAGGATTGCCGAGGATAACAATACTATGACGATGGTCCAAGTACCGTCATTGGCTCCCTTTGATCCATCATTGTTTTCGTTACCGAACTCGACCTCCACCGTCGAGGAGAAGGGACCATCCCCTCTCTCGTTCAATGCCCTTACCTTGTAAGTATAGGTCATACCAACTTCCACATCCGTATCGGTCCAGTTCAGGATATTCCCTCCGACCTTCGCTACCGTCCTCCACTGATCGTTCTCGGCCAACCTGTGGACCTTGTATTCCAGTATATCCGCCTCTCCATCGCTGACCGGTAGACCCCAGGTGAGCTCTATCTTACCATCCCCTGCGACCGCGGTGAGGTTGGATGGTGCATCTGGGGTGGTCGATATGATAATGGTACGAATCTCGGACATAACGCTCTCTCCGAGCGGGTTCAGAGAGCTCACGGCATAATGATAGGTCGTCCTGTTCATTATGTTCTTATCAAGGTAGGAGCTCGAACCCCTGCCCAGCTCTATAAGCAACGATAGAGCTCCGGACGATGTCCCCTTGTAGACCCTGGTGCCGGTCAATGCAAGCCCCCCCGTATCCTTGGGAAGGACCCATTCTATGAAGATGCTGCTGCTCCGCCAGTTCAACACCAATCCGGTCGGAGGGTCGCTTAGACCAGCAGGAGTTATCGCTATCTCATCGGAGAACCCGGAGCTTCCTATCTGGTTGATGGCACTTACCCTATAGTAGTATTTGATGCCGTTGGTCACTTCGGTATCATTGAATTCCAATTTACTCTCTGTTACCTTTGCATATGGGACGTAACCTCCGGTTAGCTCCCTGCGCTGGACCGAATAGGTCGTTATCCCCGCACCCCCGTCATATGGTCGGACCCATGATATCGTCGCAAATCCGTCCCCACCCTTCCCCGTGATACCACTAGGCGCCGATGGACAGCCTAACGGGGTCGCATCGACCTCGTTGCTATACGGAGATGTTCCGGCAATGTTCCACGCATTCACCCTGTAGCGGTAGGTCCTTCCGTTCTCAACGGACCTGTCCGTGAACGAGTGGATATTTTCCAGGACCTGATGGACCTCCTTCCAGTCATCACCGTTCGATCTAAAAACGGAATACCCCTTTACTGGTGACCCACCATCGCTCGCAGGAGCTTCCCATTTTATGACGATCGACCCGTCATAGGCCTCAGCTTTGAGGCTGGTCGGACAAGATGGAACATCAAAGGGGTAGGACTGCACCTCGTTCGAAGGTTCGGACTCTCCCTCGGAGTTCAGAGCGGTCACCCGATAATTATAGACACGACCGTTCGTCAGACCGGTGTCGTTCAAGGCCATTATTTCTCCTGGAAGGTCCTTGATAGGTGTCCAATCATCCTCCGACATGCGATAGACCCTGAAAGCTGTCACATGGTCCCCGCCGTCATATATAGGGAGCTTCCATTCAAGCAATGAATACCCTGGTCCATAAGATATTTTCAGGTCCCTGGGTGCGTCCGGAACGGTCATTGGAACGACAGTGATGGGCTTGGACGCCTCCGAGGTCCCTAGTTCGTTCTCTGCCCTGAGGGTATAGGTGTATCCGATACCGTTCACAACATCGTTATCGGTATAGATATCCGTTCTTACATCAGTAATGATCGTAGTATCCCCGCCGGCGGATAGGTTCATCCTGCAGATCTGATATTCCAAGACCTTCCATCCACCGTCCTTCTCGGGTGCATCCCAGCTCAGAACGGCAGTTGCATCGCCATGTTCGGCCGTCAGGTTTCTCGGTGCTGTTGGCCTTGTACCAGGTCTGGCTACGACCTCAGGCGAGGTCAGCCCCGGACCCATCTCGTTAGTTCCTCGTACAGCATAACGGTACGTGATACCGTTGGTCACGATCGTATCATTGTAGAACAGTTCAGTCCCGGAACGACCTATGACCTCCAATAGCCCTTTTACAGTCCCTCTTAATATCTCGAAATCAAGGACCGGTACCGTCTGGTTCTGAACGGGTATCTCCCACGTCAGGTTCACGAAGGAATCACCGGACACGATGCTCTTCACGACCGGAAGACCGGGGGGTAGCTCCGGATAGAGCTTCGTTACGAACACATCTCCGTCCGAACTGATGATGTCGTAGCTCGTATCAAAGCTCCCAGGGGTGACCGGGAAGTTGGAAGAGTATGTGCAGCCTGATGCTATAGGGGTTCCGTCCCATCCGTCGATAGTGACCATGGTCGCGGAAGAAAAGCCTTCAGCACCTGAACCACCCAGGTAGGTCACATATTTAAGGGATGAAAGATCAGAACTTAGCTTCACGTAGATTGAATCCCCGTTCCCGGAATACTCGGTCATGAAAGCCTTGTATTGTACCGGAAGGTCTGTGGACCAAGTCTCCCCGACCGCATGGATATAACCCATGGGATCAAGTTCCAACGAAGTAAGGGAGTCATGGTCCGTTCCCCCGAGGTAGGTGGAGGAATCCAGGGTCCTGCCCGAGCTGTTAAGTACCATGATGAACCCGTCCAATTCCCCATCGAGCTTCTTGTCGTAGGCCGATGCCGTGACCGGCAGGTCGGTAGACAATGTCTGTCCGCATGCATAGATATTTCCGGACCGGTCGACATCCATACCGAACACGACATCCTCTTTCGAACCACCGAAGAAGGTGCCTAGAACTAGGTCCCCAGAGGTTGTGTTCATCTTGACGATGAACCCGTCCCAGGACCCTTTTTGGGAGACAGAGTATGCCGAGGTGGTGACATCAAAGTCAGTTGAGAGGGTGTATCCGCAGACATGGACCATCCCAGAACTTCCGCAAATGATATCGGATTGGACCTCCCAATCGTTGCCTCCGAGGTAGGTGGAATACGATAGGTCCATCTCCGAGAGGTCCAGAACGAAAAGGCAAAGGTCCATCTTGTCCTCCGATTGCCCGGAGGTAAGGGAGCTCTGGTAAGCATTGCCGGTCACCGGGAACTTGGTCGAATTGGTGTTCGATATGACGAAGACCTTACCCTCCCCGTCAATGTCCATCTCTGGCGCTCCCTCGTTTTGCTCCCCGCCTATGTAGGTGGAATACTTCAATGTGGACCCTGTCGGTCCAAGCTCGAGGACGAAGTCATCGTACCCACCGTCCAGGGAATCGTCATAGGCATCCATGGTGACCGGGAAATCCCTGGACCCGGTATAACCAACGACCACGACCGAACCCGTAGGGGTCGCATGGATGTCCGTAGCGATACTGGACTCGCTTCCACCTATATAGGTGCAATATTTCATCGTACTACCATCAGATGACAGCTTGAGCACGAAAGCCGTGCCCCATCCCTCCGCCTTGGACACCTGGTACGCGCCAGGGGTAACTGGAAAATCCTCTGCCAAGGTGTACCCGCAAATGAAAATGTCACCGTTCTGGTCGATGTCGGTCCCCTGAGGGGAGTCCATTCCGGACCCTCCTATGTAGGTGGAGAAGTTCACAGCTTTCAAGTTCACCTCCGGGTCTATGACCAAGGCTTTTGTGCTGTCGTGCTCCCCGATCATGAAACCGTAGGTATTTCCGTCAACCCAGAAATCCGCATCTATGATCCCTCCATCTTCTTGATAATAGACTTTGAGAGATGAATCGGTGAGTACGGTCCGGTCGTCCAGGACCATATATAGAGATCCGTCCACCACCTTAAGTTCCCTGATCCCATCGACCTTAATCCGGACATCAGCAGGATCTGCGCCAGCATCCAGTATCAGATCGTACTTCAGTTTACCATTATCATTATGATATACAAGGTCCACCCCAGCCCATACACCTTCGTGGACCACTGAGGAATAAGATTCAACATCTGTGGCCCATCCAGATTTGTCGTTCCCGATGAAGTAATTGTACCTGGTGGCAAGGGGTATGGAGCCTATTGGAGCACCACCCTCCGACCCTATGAAAGCGACCTTCACCACATATCCTGTCCCTTCATCTAAGGTTGGGGCTGACATGTTACTATCTATGTAATAATAAATACAACCGTCCCCGATTCCAATGGAACCGAACGATGTTCCTGCGACGAACCTTAGATCTTCATTCCATTGTCCTTTGTTCTCGATGAAGGGGTCGTTCCCCGATGCTTCAACATTATAAAGGACCTCAGGGTCTATACATTCATTATCGATCAGAATTGACCCTCCGAACCCCATGATGATCGGCATGACCGGTATCAATAGCATGATACTCGCGAAGAATGCGCCTATGTCCATACCCGCTCTTTCATTTGCCTTTCTCATTGCGACACTCCCGGAGGCCCCACTCCGAAAGGACCTAAAAGGCAGCTGGCAGCCCTCACTTTTCATTACCAAAGGTCTCTGGTATGGTCCATAGACGGTCCTTGCTTGTTCCCGAGCCATTTTTTTCACCAAGGCTCGGATGTTAGGTATAATATAAATCGGGGCCTCACCGTCATTACGTATCGAAGGTGAGTAATTTTTTTATAGTAGTGGTTCGAAGGAGAATTCAGAGCTCGTCCGGTATCATCGAACTTATCCAGTTCACGATCTGATCGTGTGACCCCACTCCCTTCTTGGTCAAGGAGACATGCTCGACTCCTCCCTTCTCGATAGTTATAACGACCAGGTCACGTTCCAGCAACCAGTTAAGGTATCTCTTAAAGGTACCATAGTTCAATCCGACCGCCATCTGAAGACGAGTCTTTTTCATTGGCCTACCGGCCGACCAGAGCTTCTCGAGGAACCTGGCTATGACGTATATGTCAGGCCTTGTGATCTCCTTGTCCGCTCCTTCCAACCGATCACTCCTTGTCCAGGTCATTCAAGAACTTTCTCTGCTCCTTTCTCAGATGCTCTAACCTCTTCCTCCAGGCTAGGTCCTCCCTCCTGAAAACCAGGTAAAGAAGGGAGGTGACCACGAGGATGACCCACGGGCTGAGGAAGAATATCGCTGCCCAGGTCATCACCATGGCGAACATGAAGTTCACGAGTGCGAGGGTCATGAGAGAGATGTAGGCGACCATCAGGACCGACATTATGACCAGGGTGATGACGAGCCTTATTGTGAGCATCCTCTGGGTCCTTTCGATGAGCTTAAGGAGCGTTTCGGTAGTTGACCTTACCTTGTCCTTGTCCCGTGCTTTCACAGTGAGCCTCAGGACGACCTCTATCACTATCAGGACCACAACCATCAGACAGAAGGGCAGGATGAAGTAGGTAAGGATCTCCAGTGGTCCGTAATCCGGCTCGAACTCGTCAGGGTTCCCGAAAGTGAGCTCTATCTCTGATCGACGACTATCTTCCCATAGCATGGTCCCATCATTCGTTCTTAATGGGAGCGAGATCGATACCTTGATCGAAAAAAGGCCTCTATCCGATAGGTCAATATCCCCAGAGCTAATCGTAAGGGTCCTGTTATCGTTGCTCCATGAATGATCATATGGGATGTCGGGATCATCTAGGGACCATTCATCATCATAGACGAACAAACGGATATGGGATAGGGAAAAATCTTTGTCAAGGGGGTCCGGGAACTCCATCCATACTCTGAACCCCACAATATGACCCTCCTCATCAAATGTCAGATAGGACCCTGAAGTGATCTCCGGTCCCTGACCGGCACTTGATACGAACGGAACTATTTGGACGATAAAAAGTAAGATGACCACAAGGGTAGTTGATGGCAGGACCTGTTTCATTGTACCCTTGCAGAACGAACCTGGTTTGTCTAGCATGATATCACCGATGGCCTTGGTAGGCTATGACCGGTTCAATAAATCCCATTTGCTTACCCTAAATGAGCAATCTTTAAATATTCTTGCCGCTGGACCGATCTTTGTCCATCAATACCCGTCCGATCTCCATTGTTCCATAGAGGTTTATCTGAACAACACTTTTCTATCCATGAACGGCCTCCACCATGGATGACCTCCGGTCATGATATCAGACATCCAAGTGAAAGGATGGACCTGGCAATGGCCTTGGTCATAGCTTTTGTCCTCTTTTCTCTCCTGAGCCTCCTCACATGGGGCCTCTGTTGTCTTTGGGGATCTCTTGGTCTGTTGTTCGCTCTCGTAATGGTCGCTGTTCATAACAGCCATCTGAAGAACACATCCAGACCCGTTACGGAGACCACCGAGCCCATCATCCATGGGGCTGTGGTCGATGCTTCGAGAATGCTAGGGACCGAGGTCCCGACCATTTTTATCTCCCCTGACAAGCAGGTCAATGCTTATGCTAGAGGGGTGCTCTCACCTGTCCTGGTCCTGAACCAAGGCCTAGTGGACAGGATGGACCCAAATGAGCTCAGGTTCGTCATTGGCCATGAGCTCGGGCACATAAGCCTATATCATTTTACCATCAGGACACTGCTGGATGGTTCCGTCGTAAGGGTCCCCCTCATCCTCTACCTGCCCATAATGGTCTTCAAGGTCCTCTTCCTGAGAGGGAGGCTCTCAAGGTCAATGGAATACTCAGCCGACAGGGCCGGGCTCCTAGTAAGCGGGGACCTGAACAAGGCCGTATCCACGATGATAAAGCTCGGGACTGGGAGGACCGTATCCTATGAGATGGTCCAGGGAGCGATAGGTGGAAGCTTCCAGATAGACGGGGATAGGAACGTTCTGGGACAACTGCTGGCTACCCACCCGGACCTTGACGATAGGGTGAGGGAGCTCGTTAGGTCCGAGAGGACCCTATAGGCGCCATTTGAATGCATCTTATGGTCCAAAAAGATGGACCTATATCGATTTCTCGATATTGATATCGAAATATCGATAATATAAAATACACAGGAACGCTTCCCGTACTCATGCTTGAAAAGGTGTTCGGGTCAAAGACCAAGGTTATCATCCTGAGGGAACTGTCCTCCCACCCCGATATGCAGTTCACGATCAGAGACCTATCTAGGACCCTCAACATTCCTTACGGGAGCGCCCATCCAGCCGTTATGTCGCTGATCCGGACGAGACTTGTAAAGGCAAGAAAGGTCGGCAGGACGAACATAATCAATTTCAATGTCGCTCATCTTCTATCCGATCAGGTCCGTGTCCTGTTCGAACAGGAAAGGAGCGTCCATCTGTCCATAGCAAAGATGTTCGTCAATGAGCTTGATAAGAAAGATGTGAAGAACGTCCTCTTATTCGGTTCAACTGTCAGAAAAGGTGCCTTTGAACCAGGAGATATCGATCTTCTTATCATATTGAAAAAGGTAAGCTCAAAAAGGAACGACTCCAAGCTCATAGATAGGTTCCTGATGGACCACGACACGATCATATCACCTATATACCTATCCAGTTCGGAGATGAGGGAAAGGATAAAGATGTACGATGGGTTCATCCTGAGGGTTGTTGACGAGGGTTTAATGCTCTATGGTGAAGGGGAATGGCTAAAATCATCATGAAGACAAAGGCTTCTTTATACCTTAGACAGGCCAGGGAGTTCCTGGATAGCGCTGAAGAGAGCATGATGGCCGGTAGGTACAATGTCGCAGCGTTCATCGCCATCCAATCCCTTATCAATTCGAACGATGCCTTCACAATATATGTTCTGGGTTTCAGAGCGTCAATGGACCATAGGGAATGCCTCAAGCTCCACTCCGATGCAGCGACCATTATCAAAGACCCCTCTCAAAAGGAGAACCTGAGATGGGGCCTTGATATGAGATCCCATGCGGGTTATATGGGCGAGGCCATCTCGAAACGGGATGCTGAAAGGCTCTTGAGGAGCGCTGTGATATTCCACGAGTGGACCAGGTCAAAACTGTTGTAGGACCAACCAACTTCCTATTAGTTATTGAGATGTTAGTTCAAACCTTTTTCAGGCGTCGAACGTATATAAGGTCCCCATCCATATATATGTACCAAACCAGGTCGGTCACAGAAGATGTACGGGAAGGTCCTCCTCCGGTCGTTCATGTCCCACAAGACACGCTTCGTCCTACCAGCCCTTGCCCTCCTTATAGGTATCTCCGTGGGTTCCGGTCTGATAATGGTCTCCTTAGAGGTAGAGGATGAGATAGCAAATGAGCTGAGGTCCTTCGGCCCCAATCTTGTTGTCCTCCCAAAGAGCGAAAAGATAGGTCTGAACGTCGGCGGTATCCCCATAGGTTCGGTATCCCAGACCGATTACATAGCCGAGAGGGACGCTCAGCTCATCAGGGACCTGCCGCTGGAGGTCTTCGGTGACAAGGTCAAGGGGATCCTCGGGAAGAATGCCATCCTATACTCCATCGTAACCATCGACAATGATACCCAGATCATTCTTGGCGGGACCTGGTTCGATGAGCTGGAGAGGATAAACCTCTGGTGGGAGCTCGAAGGTGGCTATCCTACCGATGGTTCATCCATTGTGCTCGGTCACAAGATCGCAGAGGACCTTAACAAGGGTGTAGGTGATCTGGTCCAATTAACATATTCGGAAACAGCTTTCATTGATGGAGCACCGACCCAGTTCAAGAGGGAAATGACATTCAATGTCTCGGGCATTGCTATGACCGGGGGCGATGATGATTCAAGGGTCTTCGCCGATCTCGATACGGTCCAGAACCTCACGAACAAGGATGGTAAGGTCTCCATAATGCATATCTCGGCCCTATGCAACGAATGCCCGGTCGAAGAGGTCGCAGAGATCATTGAGGGGCAGATACCGGACATCGAGGTCCGCACCATAAAGCAGGTCGCAATGGCGGAGATGGACACGCTGGACCTTGTCAAGGACCTGGTGGGGATGATAACGGTCGTCGCCCTTCTGGCCTCGGTCCTTGTGGTGATGACGACCATGACCCTTGGGGTCGTAGAGAGAAAGAAAGAGATCGCACTCATGAAGACCGTAGGTGCGACCAATCTGGATATCATGTCACTGATACTGGCAGAGGGTCTTATCCTTGCTTTGATATCTGGCTCCATAGGGTTCTGGACGGGATTGCTGACAGCCAGGTCGATCGGCCAGGCGGTCTTCGATAGCAGCATCTCGACCAGGTTCGAGGTTCTCCCCCTATCCATCCTCGTATCCGTAATTATTGTGCTCATCGCATCGGTGGTCCCGGTGAGGATGGCGATGAGGGTGGAGCCGGGACTGCTTATGAGGAGGGATTGAAACGGGAGCGGAGGTCGCTGTTTCCATAAGAGGTCTTGAGAAGACCTACCCTCCGGACACAAAGGCCCTTTCCGGTCTGGACCTTGACATATACAAGGGTGATTGGACCGTCATAATGGGAGCCTCGGGTTCAGGTAAGACAACTCTGCTCAATATGATATCATGCTTCGAAAGGCCTTCCTCAGGGCTGTTGAAGGTCCTCGGGAATGACCTGCTCTCCCTTTCTGACAGGGAGCTCACAGTGTTCAGAAGGAACAACATCGGGATAGTGTTCCAGCAGTACAATCTCATACCCTATCTTACAGCGTTAGAGAACGTCATGATTGCCCAGTTCTTCCACAGTGTGATCGACGAGGGGTCGGCCAAGAAGGTCCTTCAGGAAGTGGGCCTTTCCACCAGAATGGGGCATACCCCTACCAAATTATCTGGTGGGGAACAACAGCGGGTATCCATTGCCAGGGCGGTCATAAACGAACCTGCTATAGTCCTGGCGGACGAACCCACCGGGAATTTGGATAAGGCAAATGGAAAGAAAGTGATGGAGGTCCTATCCAAACTCCATAGAAAGGGCCAGACCATACTGTTCGTCACCCACGACCCTGAACTGGCCGAGTGGGGGGACCGTGTGATAACGCTCTCAGATGGATTTGTTATAGAAGATAGTAGGAAGGTGAACTGATATGACCAAGAACGCAGATGAAAGGCTCCAAGCATTACACAGGAAACGAAGGATCGTATTCTTCACGGTCATAGGGATGTTGGTGGCCGTCATTTTGGGGGTTGTTCTATACAAACAGCTCACCCAGGAGAATGGACCTACCAAAGCGACGGATGTCTCTGATAAGGTCTCGGGAGATATCGTCAGCATTCCGATCTCTGAGGTCAGTGATGGCAAGTTCCATTACTATTCCAATTCGATAGACGGTGTCAGGGTGAGGTATTTCATAGTCTCCGACAGGTCAGCAGGCATCAGGACCGCTTTCGATGCCTGTGACGTCTGCTATGCCGCGGACAAGGGATATACCCAATCCGGCTCATCGGCAAAATGCAATAACTGCGGTAATACCTTCACCATCTCACAGCTCGGTACGGAGAACCAGAAAGGTGGGGGGTGCTGGCCGGGTAACCTCCCTCATGAGATCAAGGGTGATAATATCACCATAAGGATGTCGGACCTGCGTGAAGGGATGTACTATTTCCGATGAGCTCAATGCATCTTGCCCATCGCACCTTACCGATCTCCCGGACCGCTCCGGATCACTCTTCCGTGACCTCCTTCTTCTTCCTCAGTAGAAGGAGAACTGCTACCAGAAGGAGCAATAATAGGACCGAGATGATTAGGAGAGGGACCGTCAGATCCTCTCCCTTTTCATCCTCCTCAGTACCGATGCTCTTTAACGCCGGAGGGTCTGACTCGAGGCGTCCGTGTGATGTGATCGTCGTAGTATAGAAGATCGGCTCGTAACCAGATTTCTCTATGCTGACTATGACCTTGTTCCCGAAGAGCTCTTCGGAAAGGTTGAATGTCGTCATGCCGTCGATCCCGGTGGCGTTCTTGTACTCGGTCTTCGAGAAGACGAGGCTGACATTTGCCCCGTCTATTGGTGCCCCATCCGCGTCCGTTATCGGACCCACGCTGAGGACGAAGGTCCTCTGTGTGTTACGTTTTCCCGCGATCCCGTAGGTGGAGAGATGGTCCCCTTTCATCCAGAGGTATCCAGCATACTCCTTACCTGCGACCGTGATATCGGTCGGATCCGCTCCGGTCTCGCTGGTCCAGTCAGCATTGAAGAGCTTGACCCATGTCCCGTTATGGTTCCCGCAGAGTATCAGAGTGGACTCGTTGAGGTCCTCTGGACCTAACGCATTCCCATCATCGTTCAGATCGAGATCGTCCAGCGTGTAATAGATCCTCAGACTGACCCTCTTTAAGGCTCCCTCATCCATCTGAGTTCCATTGAGATTGGTGATATTTATCCTGACATACTTCCCCATAGAGATCTCATCCGGGCTCAAAGCGTTCGCGTTGGATAGGATATCCAATGGTGCCGGAGCGTCAAGGAGGGATATCTCCGTCCGGAAGGTCTGGTTCGTCCCCAAGAACCCCGCAACGGATGAATCGGTCTCCCGGACCGTGTCCAAATAACTTAGATCGAAAAGAGAACATGGGGAAACGAAATCCGCAATGACGGTCCCGCTCCCGATGGCCATCTGCATGCTCTTGAGTATCCCCAACACCCTGTTGTGATCGTTCGGATACGGTTGCGACAACAGGATGACGGTCTGCTGAGAAGACCAGACGCTGTATCGGACCACGCATCTGTTCTCGTCCGAATATACCATCTTATCGAGAAGATCGCCGCTGTCGGCAAGCAGGTCCTTTACGATCGAACCTGCGGTCCCTTCCATGGCAGAGGGTCTGCCAACGATAACAATGTATCTCTTTCCAGTATGGTCCTTCAAGAGCTCTTCGGGGCTTACCTTCTTTGTACTCGTATGGCCTGAGAGGTCGACAAGGAACTGGGCGCTGGTGAGGCTTTCATCGATCGCGATGATGACATCCTCTTCCAGCTCGATAGTGTAATCCATATCGTCCCCATCCGGGATCCCGTCGCCGTCAGAATCGCCGTTCAGGGGATTGTATCCGACCTCGAGCTCCCTCGGATCGGTCATCCCATCCCTATCGGTATCGTTGGAGTTCGGATCGAGGCGAATTTCGACCTCGTAACCATCCAGAAGGTCGTCCGAGTCGCTGTCACCGTTCCTGGGATCGGTCATGAAAAGACGCTCGTAACCGTCATCGATACCATCCTTGTCCTTGTCAGGATCGTTGGGGTCGCATCCGGTCCTCCGTTCATCGCCGTCGAACATGAAGTCGCCATCTCCATCCGGGGAGACTGGCGCCCAACCAAGGACCCACTCCTCACGATCGTCCAGTCCGTCGTCATCCGTATCTTCATCCGTCGGATCGGATCCCTGCTTGAGCTCCAATAGATCGGACAATCCCTCGCCATCAGTATCGGTCCTGAGTGGATCGCTGTTGAACGTTTCCTCCTGCCCGTCCCCTAGTCCGTCCCCGTCAGTGTCCCAGGAGGTTAAATTCGTCCCGGTCTGAACCTCGGTCTGGTCCGGGACCCCATCCCTGTCGGAATCCTGATTCCTTGGGTCAGACCTTAGATCGTACTCTTCCAGGTCTTCCAATCCGTCCATGTCCGTATCTGCCAAACTCACGCTCGAATTCCTATGGTACGATCTCAATCCATGTTTTAACAATACGGTCACGTTCCACCCAGTTTCCTCCAGTTCATCCGTCAGCCCCTCGCCATCGGTATCGATATAGGTGAAATTCTCATAGACCCGATGGAAAGTGACGTTCTCCCAGAATCTCATTATCCTGCCCCTGTAAGTATCGGTTGCCGCAACTCCACCAACGTAGACGAAACCTTTTCCATCGGGGTACACCGAGTTCTCAAAAAGATCGGTGGACCATTCCGCGATCACCCGGCGGTATCTATCGAACTTCTGTATCAGGTCGTGGCTTCCATCGTATCCGCAGATGTAGACGTTGTCATCGTCATCTATCTGGAGATCCTTGACCTCACCGAACTGGGTCATATCCCAGACCAACTGCAGTTCATAGTCGCAATCGAAGATCAGGACCCGGTCCCTGGTAGGATCCGTGATGAAAAGGTTGCCTTTGCTGTCGATGTCCAATGTTCCGCGCCAATTACCATCCGGGAAGGACTCGATCCCTCCCGGGAAGGGATTTGTGGAGCCTGATGGGAACGAATACATGTCCGCAACTGTTCCGTTGGGATAGAACTTTACCAGATGCGCTCCGGCTTGGATCGGATATCCAATGTGTTCAAAGCCCCTATCGGACGTGCTCAACGTATAGAGATTTCCGTCATCATCCAATGCCAGACTTTTCACCCAAAATGCATTGGGCACACCTTCCACAAAGTCCGGGAACTGCAATGTAGTATTATATGTCCCGTTGGGATTCAGTATCCATACCCCTATCGAATCCGTTGGGTCATAGGCGTAATAGTTCGATGCGTATATCCGCCCGTCCGGTCCGCAATCCACATCCACAAACCCATCGAAGGGCGAATACGGATCGGTGTAGTTCCATACGATCCCACTATCGGTACCGATCTTGACGAGAGTATCATCCTCAAAGTCCCTGGAGCCTATCATGATCAAGCCTCCATCCTCAAGGACCGTCACTCCAGAGCATGATTTGAGAGCGTATCCTTCATCATCGCCGAACGTCTCGACGTGTTCGATCTCCGTTGTCGTATAATCCTGGAGCTCGTCGTCCATCCCGTCGCCGTTCGTATCGTATGACATCGGATTCAGGAGGCAGAGGTACTCCATGGTATCGTTGAGCCCGTCGCCGTCGGTGTCAGAGGATCCCGGGTTCGATATGATGTGCCATTCGAAATGCTTCCCGCCATAGCTGAAATTGATAACCCAACCCTCAAGCTCTTCCAGGTCCGTCAGACCATCGTCATCCGAATCTGCATCCATCGGATCGATCCGTGCGAACAACTCCCTTTTATCCCCCAATCCGTCATCATCCGAATCCGAGGCATTCGGCACAAAACCGATATCCAATTCGTACTTGTCCCCGAGCCCGTCCCCGTCTGTGTCCCATTTCATCGGGTCCGTCCCCTCCTCATCCGTATTGTTGATCCCGTCACCATCCGCATCGGAATGTATCAGGTATCTCCAGGTGTAGAACTCATCGATGGTTGATGGCAGGATATCGAAATAATGGGTCGAGGTATCCAGGACCGATACGTTGGAATCTGTCTTGGGATCGAACGGGATCAATCCCCAGAACAGGTATTCCTGGTAGTACCTCGAGTAGCTCATTAAAAGGTCCACGACCACCGGATAGTTCACCATCGCGGTCCCGGGTTTGATCCAGGCACCCGATTCGTATCGTACTTTCTTCTCATCGTCCGTGACCTGGCTTGATATCACTTTGGAGTAATTGCCGGTTTCGTAGTACACCCGACCGGCCGAAGTATTCATGGGGACCGAGATCCTGTAATCTGGTCTGATGTACGAGTTCTTGAGGTGGTCAGCAGTACCTTTGTCCTCCCTTGTAACTGCGGTGTCCCAGATATTCTTAAATCCGATGATATCATCCGAATCAAGACCGTTGCCCGTCACATCATCTATCGACATCTCCGAACTGACCAGGTCCATGTCCACACTCGTCAGTACCCACACACCTGATATCAGTCCAATGATCCATGAGATGACCCATTCTGAACCGCTCTTACCCGTTATAAGTGAGACTATCAATTCCTCGAGGGCATAGAGCAAACCGACTATGGCTACTACCACACCTATAATGAAACCAGCGATCTGACCACCTACCGGTATTGCCTGAAGGCTAAGAATAAAGGTCAGGATCGAGAAGAAGAGGCCGACGCCGAACAAGGCTGTTATCCATGAGAATGCCATGACGGCATATATCGTCGTCAACGTGATCTGGAACGGATCGAAAGCGGCAGCGCTGTACATCGCGACCAGGTTGAAGATGAGGAGCGTTAGATCCACGATGTAACCGAAAATGCTGAAAACGATCCCCACTCCGAAAAGGACCTTCGCGGCCGTCGAACCCCAGGCGCCCCAATCCTTAAAGGATTTGAGGATGTAAAGAACTGTTGCGCCGGTGCCTTTGATCATCGCGATCAGGAACTGGCTGCTCGTCGTGAATTGCTTATATAAGAATGTGAGGAACTCCAGGACCGGCAATACGAAATCCTTGACGAAATTGATAACGAAACTGATACTTCCAATAATGGCCCCACTCCATCTCGAGGCATCCTCCATCCAATCAATGGTCCCGTTCTCCTTCACCTCATCGCCTATCTTCATGACCCGTATCTCGCCGACGTTCCAGAACAGGACCATACCGATCATAGACTTCTTGTCCCCATCCTGGAGCGGGTCCAGTAATGGATCGATCCGCAACAGGAACTTCCCGGGGCCCAACGGTTCCTTCGAAGGGGGTTCGTACCAGCTCGACTTCATCATCCTTGTCGTGATAACAGGAACATCCGACATATCCACAGAAAAAGAACTGCCGTTCGAGGAGGATCGGTCCGTTAGATCGGCGATGGATGAAGTGTCCTCCATCAGAGTGGTGATGGAACACAGCTCTCCCTCGGGAAGGGTCTCGAAGGCTTCATTGACCATCCTTCCCAATGCATCCTTGACCGCCAGGTCCGAATGAGCATAACTTCCTGTCGAATTGCGGACCGTGATGTTCCTCGCCTCGAGGAATTCGGGCATCTCATCCAATTCGAGGGAATAGTTCCTCATGTAACTGCTCGTCAGGACCATGTTCGCTGCGATCATCTCCTGAGCATCCTCGGAGTAGATCAGGCCCATATCGGTCCCGAAATTCTCCGAAACCGAAATGCTCGCTATCACGAACTCATCCGTATAGGTCATAAGTGTGATGCTGTTCTTCCTCACACCATCGTTTTCGATGACGAACCTTGCTTTTTCGGTCCGTTCCTTCGCCGTTCCGATCGTGCCGTCATCCATAAGGACGAGGTAATCGCCGTCATCATCGGTGAGATATTGATAGCTTGTATCTTTTTTTACGGTGAAGATACATTGTTCTTCCCGCGTTTCGAATCCGGAACTTAACTTTCCGTCCGTACCAACCCCAATATAATACCCACTGACCGTCCTGAGAGATACTTTGTCCTCTCCGATCCTCTCCCAACCGAACCGCTGGGGTTCGGTCCTCTCGGTGGAGTTGGCTTTCACCAACCCAGAGTCCATCGTTGTCAGGTATTTCTGATTACCAGTTTTTATAGTCCTCACTTCGGTATCGGTGATACCTGTTACCACCCACTGCATGCTAAGGTCCAGGCTAAGGTTTTTAGGTTCTGCCGATCCCGGGTAGAAGAGCTTCGCGCCTAGGCCGACGACGCGTCCGTATTCCCACTCGGCGGAAAGCGGGGCTTTAGCGCCATCTTCCTCGACCTTAATGCCATATTCGACAACATCATCCTGCTCCGGCAGAATGTTCCCCTTGAACTTCAATACCGGGGATACCAGGACGTCCCCGGTCGAATTGTCCAGGTCCTTCATGATACCCTTATCATCATAAGGCCAATCCAATGTCCCGAGCATCAGTTTCAACTTATCTGGGTTCTTGGGTCTCAGCTGCATCGATATGTAGAGAGGTTGGCCTGTCGTGTTGATGTTCAGATGGAAGGAGTCTATCATATCGGAGCAGGCATTGGGCGACCTGTCGGTCGCATCTTCAAAGCCATCGTTGTCATTGTCCCGGTCCCATCCATTAGGGGCGCTATCGCCATCGACGTCTAGTACAACGTCTTGGACCTCCCTGGGGTCCACCAATCCGTCATCGTTGGAATCGGCTTTCATCGGGTCCAGGTTCAATGATACCTCATATGAATCGTTCAAGGTATCATAATCGCTATCTGCCCTGTCAAACTCGGTCCCTATGATCCTCTCCACCGCATCGGGTAGGCCATCATCATCGGAATCCGTCCAATCCGTTGTTACGACAAGGAGATCGTCCACCAATCCTTTGAGGTTCCTGTAAGGTCCGGGAACGATGGCCGCCCTGGTGGGCTGGTCCATACCCTCCCCCAGCCCCTTGACCCAACCAGAGATTACCGGGTCTAAGATTGGTCCTACCACCAGCACTAAACAGATGACCGATATCAGTACGATCTTCGTTCGACCCACACTGACCACCTCACAATAAGGAAAGGCCTCTATTTCCTGATACCAGGGCCCTAGATGGTATGTGGCAAAGAAAAGGCCACCCCAAAACTAGTCCCCCACTATAGAGGGAATGATCTTCTTTCGATTAATGATTATCCTTTTTAGGCAAGGACAAAGGACCGAACGTCCTCCGAAGGGAAGATTGAAGAGCGATCTCCTGTTCTATCCCTTCATCAATGGATGACCTAAGATGATAGAAAGGTCTATACCAATAGTCCTCCTCATAGACAATACCGTCAAGGAGGAGGGGAATAAGAACCATCGGATAAAGAGGCTTGAGGACCTCATCCGTTCTTATCCACTTTCCGTTTCGACCGTTCGATACGAGAACCTTACCGAGAAGGACTTGAAGAGGGGAGGGGTCATAGCCTGGGTCCTGTCAGGTTCTAGAATGAACATCTCGGACCCTTCTGACCGTGAGAAGGTGAGCAGGGAGATCGAACTCGTGAGGAGGGCCCATCTGCCGGTCCTAGGTATCTGCTTCGGCTTCCATCTGGTCCTCCATTCGTTCGGATGCAAAGTGATGAGGAACCTATCTTCGAGCGAGGCCCCCCCAGGCAAGGACATAATTATCAACGTCCATGATGACAAGGATGGACTCTTGGGGAATGGGGACCATCCTGTCAATGTGAGCCACAGGGACTATGTTCCTCCGGACGACCCTGTCCTTTCAAGGGATTTCCATATTCATTCTATCAGCAGGGACGGTCCTTTCATCTATGCCCAATATGTCAAGCACAAGATCAAGCCCATCTATGCCCTCCAGTTCCACCCTGAAGCATACGATGGCGCTCCCGAAGGCGTCGTGTCAACTGGGATGAGGACCATCCACGCTTTCCTCAAAGAATGCATGAGCTGACCTCCGAACCCTGTATGGCAGGGCTGATATCCCATGGTCTGGGACTTCCCTCGAAATCCCTAAATAGTATTATGACTGATAGTCAGTCAGTGGTTTTAGAGGTGTCCCGTTATGAACCCTGGACCGAGGATAAGCAAGGCCCCTGAAGTAAGGAGGGAAGAGCTCATAGATGCTGCTGAGGCCCTCTTCGAGGAGAAAGGGTACGATGAGACATCAGTTTCAGATATTGTCCATAAGGTCGGTGTGGCCCAAGGGACGTTCTACCTATACTTCCGATCAAAGGATGAGGTCCTCGAGGCATTCGTGGACAGGCTCGTGAACGAAGTGATCTCCAAACTGTCGGTCATAACGAACGACTCCGATCTGAACGCCCTTGAGAAGATGTCCCA
>CAZLVP010000024.1:31025-38778 GCA_964563055.1 uncultured Thermoplasmatales archaeon
GAAAGGGTGCTTGGAGCGAAGAAGGGACTGTTCATCGAATACTATAAGGGGTTGGTAAAATGAACGAAAATATTGAACCGGTGATCCGAATTGAAAAGATGAGCAAGGTCTACAAGATGGGCGAGGTCACCGTGAACGCTTTGAAGGACGTATCACTTGAGCTCTTTCCGGACCAGGTCACGATCATCCTCGGACCGTCCGGTTGCGGGAAGACGACGCTCCTCAATCAGATCGGGGGCATTGACAGTCCCACCAGCGGGACCATTTTCGTTGACGGCCACCAGATCCAGTCCCTGAGCCAGAGACAGTTAACAAAGTACCGGCAGGACCATATCGGGTTCATATTCCAGTTCTTCAACCTGATACCGAACCTTACCGCCAGGGAGAACGTGGAGTTCGTACTCGAATATGTCATGTCACTACCCCACAAAGAGGTCCAATCAAGGGCGGCCAAGCTCCTTGCCCAGGTCGGTTTGGAAGGGAGGGAGGACCACTATCCCTTCCAGCTATCCGGGGGCGAACAGCAGCGGGTCGCCATCGCAAGGGCCCTTGCCAAGGACCCGAGGATCCTTCTCGCGGACGAACCAACGGGGGAGCTTGACTATGCGACCGGCAAAATGATCCTGTCCCTTCTGACCTCGTTCGCGAGGGACGGAAGGGCCGTGCTCATTGTGACCCATAACAAAGAGCTTGCAAAGATCGGTCATAAGGTCCTTTACCTAAGGGACGGGGCCATCATCCGCGAGGTCAGGAACGATGTACCGGTACCAGTGACGGAGCTGGAGTGGTGACCATGAGGACGACGCTCCTCAAGAAGGGCATCAGGGAGATATGGGCCCACAAGGTACAGTACACTTTCCTGATACTCATACTTGGATTGGGTGTTGCCGCTTATGGCTCGTTGAACGATATGCAGGCCTCAAGGCTGGACACGTTCGAACACAACTACGAGGAATGTCACTTCCAGGACGTAAGGTTCGAGTTCCAATACGGGGTCAGGAGGAACCTATCGGACCTCAAAGCGCTCGTTTCCGGGTCCGGGATCGCATCAAGCATCGAAGCCATCGAGTACAGGTTCTCATTCGATGTTTTCCTGAACCACACTGACGACGGCAGACCAAAGTTGACCAAGGGCATCATGATGGGATACGAGTTCCACTCCGCCGAAGGTGGCCAGAGGGAAATCACTGTCAACAGACCGCTCCCCTACGGCGACTATGAAATCTCCTTTGATTCCATGAACGTAAACGATTGCTATGTAGAGCATAATTTCGCCAGGGTCTACGACCTTGGCGAAGGGGACTATTTGGAAGTGATGAACGGGGCCAATGTCACCACTTTGGACATCCTGAACGAGGTCTCCATCCCGGAATATTTCATGGTCCTGAAGGAGGGAAGTTTCCTCCCCCAGGAAAGGTCGCTCGGAGTGCTTGCCGTTCCAATGGGGACGGCGATGAGGATATACGGTACCGATGTATCCCTTTCCGACAATATCGCCATCAGGCTCAAGGAAGGGACCGATATGGCATCGTTCAAGGAGAACGCTACCAGGCTCCTTGAAATGAACGGGATCCCCGTGAGGGCCATAGAGAAGGAGGAGGATGCGGCCCGGATGATGGTCAGGGACGACATAGAGGGGGATTCCAAGATATTCCAGACCTTCCCATTAGTGATCTTCACGGTCTCAGGGTTCGGGCTGTTCATGACCTTGAGGAGGATGGTCCAGACACACAAGGTCCAGATAGGCATCTTCAAATCTCTGGGAGTGCCCGACAGGGTCGTCTTGGTCTATTTCGCATCCATAGGGATGATGGTCGCGGTCCTGGGTGTCATCCTGGGGATCGTCCTATCCATACCATTGAACATGTGGTTCCTGGGGATAATGGAGACCTTCTTCGGTTTCCCCATGACGGTCTATACGACAAAATACTCCTATTACATCACGGGCGCAGTGGTCTCCCTTCTGATATGCTTCGCCTGCACCGTGGTCCCTGCATGGACCTCCCTCAGGGTCAAACCTGTGGATACGATCCAGCAGAGGGAGGGGATCTCTAAGAAGAAGGTCGGGAGGCTCGCAACCAAGGTCGGGAGGCACGGTGGTCTCGCCACTCCGCTCAAACTGACCGTGAGGAACCTATTGAGGAGGCCGGGTAGGACGACAACATCTGTCCTCGGTGTGGGGCTCTCGTTATCCCTCTTCCTGAGCTTCATGATAATAATGCAGACGATGTTCGTCATGGTCGATGACTGGAACAATATCAATAGATGGGACTACGAGGTGGAAACGGATGGGTTCTACCCGGTCAACGGGACCGCTAGCTGGGTCCAGGAGAACCCCGAGATATCCGAGGTCCACCCGGCCATACTGCTGCCGACAATGCTTCGCAACGGCGATAAGGAGGTTGGTGCGATCGTCCATGCCCTGGATGATATCAAAGCCGTCTTCAAAGTAGAGTTCGAGAAGGGTGGCATCCGAAAGGGCGAGCTGGTCATCTCATTCTATCACAGGGACGAGCTAGGGGTGGACGTGGGGGACGCCATTTCCATCGACGTCCCTGTCCTGGACCCTGAACTGGGCCTTGTCATGACCAGGAAGGACATAAGGGTATGCGGAATCCAGGACAACAATCTCGGGTTCTATGGTTTCATGGACCTTCTGACGCTAACGGACATGACCGGACTTGAGGGCCTTGCCAACATGGTCTATCTGGAAACGTCCGATGGAAAGAGGTCCTTGGAGCTCGAGAACGGCCTTATACATGACCCAGGGGTCTCCTCGGTGACACACTTCTCCCAGATAGGTAACATAATGGAGGAGTACTTCGACCTCTTCATGGCCGTCGTCTACGCCATTTCTGTGATAAGCACATCCCTTGCCGCTGCGATAATCTACAACCTCTTCATGATATCTGCGAACGAGAGGCGAAGGGACTATGCCACCATGAAGACACTTGGGACCTCACTTCCGCGTCTGAGCAGATTGATCTTTTTAGAAGCAGGTTTCATCACCGTCCCCGGGATAGTCCTGGGTTGTCTGGGCGGATGGGGACTGGCCTATTACATGCTCAAGGTCGCAACCACCTTCGAGGGCATAAACATCATCTTGAGGTGGTCATGGGCCGGATTTGCGGCCGGGTCTGCCATAATGGTCACGACCGTCATCTTGGTCTCTATCCTCACCATCAGATACGTCTCGAAGATAGTGATAGCGAACGTCATCAGGGAGAGGAGCACCGGTTAATTGGTACGACCGCTGTTGTAATGATGAGCTTCTTTATCACTGAAAGAGCCCTGTCAAGGACTTTCCATTCCTCAATCAGCTCATTCGGTCTGTCCAAGTTCCTTGGGATGACCTACAACAACAGAGGCGTTTTCAACTTCATTACCGAGGATTACAAGGAAGCCGAGGAGGACTGGCTAAAGGCCAGGAAGTACGGCAAAGGATCCAAAAACGAATACCTCGAGGCAAAGGTCCTTCCCAACCTTGCAGATATCAACATGATGAAGGGGAACTTCAAGACCGCCATCTACCAATTGAATCAGGCCAAGAAGATATTCATGGTATACTATAACTATGACGGGATAGCGAACGTATAACTGAACCTGGCCCTCCTGGAACTGGAGAAGGGGGACCTCGAAAAAGCCTTGGAACATTACAATCGATGCAATACCATTGTTTTCCCTCTCCCAGCTCCCGAGGAGAGAGATGTTTATAGAGAGGGCTTCTTGAAGAGAGCATAGGAGAAAGGGTTCGGCTGTATAACAAATGTTATATAATGGTGAGAAAAACCTATGGATTAAGCAATCTGTCATTATATAGCGAACCCTTCGTCTGGAATTCCAAGGAGAGGGACATGGTCAATTCTCCTGAGATAGAGGGATGAACATGAGAGGTATATCAATCGTAAAATTGATAGTGGCATCGATGGCGCTACTGCTGGTGGGAATGCTTCCGCTCGCATCGGCAGAGGACTCATCGATTGGATCGGCTGAAAATACCACCGCGAAAGGATGCGGATGGATGACAACGGGCGAGTCAGCTGCGACGGCCTTTGTGAACGATACCTCGTCCGGTTCAGCGACCGTTTCGGCATCCTCCACCGGCCCGCTGATACCCTGGTGGCTGGATTTAGTGAACGGTGAACCTGACGATATCTCGGTCGAGGACGAGGACGTGTACATAGCGGTCCTTGACACGGGATTGATACCTCCGCAGGCCAATTACCTGCCCCAGGACAGGTTGGCCCTTACCTACGGCAAGGGCTTCTCGGTCCCCTGGACCTGGGACAGCGACCTGGAGGACTTCGTCGCGGGGGATGTGTACAATACGAGAGGATATACGACCCGTGCATGGGGTTCGGGCCACGGTACCCATGTGACAAGTACTATCACGGGGTTCAAGCTCTACGGATACGATGGCTCCTGGGTCAGAGGTGTTGCACCCAGGGCCAAGGTGATCCCGGTACTGGTCCTCGACTACTGGGTGGTCCCATGCCCCGATACGTCCTATCCTGGCTATAAGGACGGGTACGTATTGCTCAGCGGTGGTACATACAACATGGTGGCTACAGGCATCAAGTACGCGGCAGACCTTCAGGCCACGCTCGATGCTCCATTGATAATAAGTATGAGCTTAGGTTCGACCAAACCCTCGAGCATCGTTGAGGATGCCATAGACTATGCCATCGAAAAGGGATGCGTTGTCGTGGCCTCCGCAGGCAACGAGGGCACAAAGGGAATGACCTGGCCTGGTGCCTTTCCCGATGTCATATCATGTGCCGCAGGAGGCTGGACCGAGAAGTTCTATGTGAAGGATTCGGACCCGGTCTACAACGAGCGGTTCTGGAGGAGCGACGTCAAGGACGTGCCCGAGAAGCTGAACAGCAAGGATGTCTGGAAGAACAACAAGCAGATCTACCTCGAGACCTTCAGCTCCAGGCCCAACAAGGACCTGGGACAGAAAACTCAGCACCTTGACGTGACCTGCCCGGGTGCCAGCATTGTCGGGCCTCACAAGGAGGCAGGTTTCTGGGTATATACACACCCAATTACCGGAACCAAGACATTATACGGCCTGTACCCGCCGAACATATACTGGCTCGACGGGACAAGTATGGCGGTACCCCATGCTTCCTCTATCGCATCGATGGTCCTTCAGAACCATCCCTCCGCTGACCAGGAGGATATCGAGACCATTCTGAGGAAGGCCGCTTCGGGCGAGACTCTTCCATGCGACGGGGCCTACGAATCGGACAGGTACTGGGACACCAACGGTCTCACATGGCATAAGTGGAACGGAACGGACTTCGGGAAGGGCTTCCTCAAGGCGGACACTGCACTGGAAAAGGCCGAAGACCATTTCTCCGATTGAACTAAACGAGGAATGAAGAACGGGAGATGAAGTGGCCCAGGTCGCCGATCTTGACCTTCATCCTTTTTTGTCCTGCCTCGATTTACATGTGATAGCGATCTCATCACCGTGGCCTTGATGTTGGTAGTGGTCGTAGCGAATATTTTCGATCATCATCAGGGAGAGGAGCACCGGTTGAATACCTCAGCTCAGAACCAGTTCTATAAGGTCCCTAGGACCCATAAGCTCCACGGACCCTATCCGTTGAGGCAAGCCTTTCTTATCCTTCACTATCAGTAATCTTCGAGAGGCTTCAACCTCCTCCAGTCTAGATGAGACTGCCATAGCCTCCTGCTCCTTCAATCTGCCCCATTTTACCTCACCTACGACCTCCATCCTCTTGAACTTCATGAGGACTATGTCCAGTTCCGGCTCGTTATGAATGGCCCTCTTCAAACCGAACTTTTCGGCCAGGAACGTTGCTACCAGGTCCTCCACATAGTGTGGGAGCCTTTCCTTGTAAACTTGCCTTACGAAACCGATGGGTAGGTCCTGTTCCCCAAGACCGTACTTGGTCCGGAGACAGTAAAAGAGGTCGAAGAGGGCGGATACATGTCTGTACTGGGACCTGCCCTTACCAAGGACCTCCATCCTGTGAAGGAGCCCTATCTCAAAAAGGACCTTCAGATAGGATTGGATCTGACCGGGACTGTCCTTCTTTATCAGACCCCTTGAGAAAAGAAAGGATGATATCTCACCAGATACCTGCTTTCCTGATGCGACAGCTTCGAGGATCCCATCATAGACGTCCGATATCGTCCTACCTTCCTCGTCGAAAACCTCCCTCACCATCTCTCTGAGGAGCAGACCCGAGGTCCACATGAAGTTCGGGATATACGCAGCAGAGTTCCCGTTGTAACCATCGATAAGGATTGGTTCCCTCAGAAAAGGGGCGGCCTCTATCGCCTCAATTGGACCGGTCCTGCTTTGGAGGTAGGAAAGTACATCGATGCTTGATGCTGGTCCGAACGGGACCGGTGAGAAAAGACCAAGGACAGGTGACCCTTTGCCCAAAACATCCCTGGAAAGCCACCTTGTCGAGCTTAGGACCGTGAGAGCTCCCTTCCTTCCGGTCTGATGGAGGATGTCCATGAAAGATACAGGGAGCCTGTGGAACTCATCTATTACGATCCTCCTCTTACCCACCGTCCTTTTAAAAAGGGCTATGAATGTATCCGTATCCATTCGTTCCAGACCTTCATCCCATACGGAGCCGTCCTTTCCGACGAAATAGTAATCGTCATACTCGGTGAACTCCTTGACGAAGAAGGTCTTGCCAGTCTTCCTCCTTCCATAGATGAACCTCCAGTTAGAAGAGCTATCGTAGAGCTCCTTCTCGAAGGACCTCGCCATGACATTGTCCTTTGCCATGCGGAGAATAGGTATAACCATGGTTATAATATTTATGGTTATACTTACAGGCATCTACATTGGATCGGAACAAGGCGGTCCTAAGGTACCGTTCCCTCATGGTCATAGCCTTCTATGGAACCCTCATCGGTCCCTGCCTTCCTGAGCTGCTCGGTGAGCTTCTCCAGTTCGTCCTTGAGCTCTTCGGTAGATAGCTCCTCTTCCTTATCGGGGGCTGGCTGACCGTACAGCTCCTCGTAGCCCATCTTCTTAAGGGTCTTGTCCTGAGCATGGGCCTCGGCTGGGGAGGAGTGAACGGCCGAGGGCGCTTTGGGCGTACCGGGAGGCATCTGACCACCATCCATGAACGCCTTCTCCCTCTCCTTCTGCTCGAGCTCCTCCCTCAATTGCTTGGTCTCCTCGTCCTCTTCCTCCTTGACCTCTTCTTTGCCCTCTTCCTCTTTCTTTCGGATGACAAAGACATAAAGGAGCACTGCGACTATGATCAGGACGAGGACCCCTATCACAATGCCAATGATCAGACCAATGTTCAATCCAGCTTTCTCCGACACGACAACCCTGAACTGGACCAGGACCGTCTCATGACCGTCAGTGACGTTCACCTTGACCGTATGGGTCCCTGCCTGTCCGCTCTTGGGGGTCCAAACGAGCATACCCGTCGATCCCCTCACTTTCATTCCCGAAGGACCGCTCTCCAAAGCATATACCAATGTGTCATCTGCGTCTTTGTCGCTCCCCTCCAATTTGAAGAGGAACTCATCACCTTCCGATATGAACTGGTCCTTTACGGTCCCAAGTATGGGTCTGTTGTTCACCCTGAAGCTGAAGACCCCGTTCGTACATGTCCCGTAGGTGCAGGTATCGTCCGGTATCACGGTCCAGTAATAGGTCTTACCAGGTGCAAGTCCTGTCATCTCGTATCGACTATCTTTAATGGTCGAGGATATTATCTTGCTCTGGTCCCTGGAAGTG
>CAZLVP010000024.1:38878-40251 GCA_964563055.1 uncultured Thermoplasmatales archaeon
TTGACATCGAAGTAGATTTCCGTTCCGTGACGGACCTCCATATCCTTGGGTACGTCAATGAACCTGGGTGCGTCCTTGATGTCCAGGACCTTCAATGTGAACTCCCTGCTATCGCTCAACCCACCCTTGTCCGTGACCGTTATGTTGACCAGCCAATCACCCACATCGTAACCATCTGGGTTTCCATAGAGCACGCCTGTCCCGTTCTCTATGGACAACCATTCAGCATCGGTCCTTAGGGTCCAGTTATGGATATCGTTCTGGTCCGGATCATATACCTCGTAGTCCCGTCTGAAAGGTGTGTCCTGTTCGACCTGCTTGATATCCTCGGTGGTTATCTGCGGGGGGTCGTTCTCATCCATTATGGTCAGATTGAAACGGACCTCATCTATTCCGCCATTACCATCATGGACCTGGACAGTGACCGGATAGGTCCCTGCATCCCCCACGATGGGCGTTCCGCTGAGGACACCTGTTGATCTGTCCATCTTGAGGAACGGGGAGCTCGTTGAAACTGTCCAGGTCATCTGACCCTGCCCGTCATCGTCACTATTGAAGTCCAGCTCGAACGGTCTTCCCTCGAACCATTCCGTGATAGGTGGCGTGAGTATCTTGGGCGGGGTGTTGATGACCCTCAGGACATACTCAAGACTGCTCCTGCGCTCGAACTCGTCCTCTATCGTGATGAGGACCTGCCAATCGCTGTCCCCCACATCGTTGTTCCGAGGGGTCCCGGACAGCTCGAGCTTCTTGTCGTTCCATACCAGCCAGTAGGCGTTGTTCGACATGGTCCAAGTGACAGGGCTGTAACCGAAGTTGTAGAAGGTGACACTGTACTTGGAGTCCTCCAGGGCATCCCTGTAGGGTCCATTGGCCCTTACTTGAACTGGCGTATGGACCATGAACTTCGCTTTCTTCACTGGGGTCTCGACCGAAGTAAGTGTTATGTTCTCAAACCACTGCATGGTCAATGGGACCTTGAACTGGACCGTATAGGTCCCGGTGGATGCCCCTGTCTCTGTCAGAACGAGCAAGGGCGTGAAGCTTGCGTTCTTGTCAGAGGAGAGATTGACGAAGGCCTTGTCCACCCGCGAGGAATTGGAATCCACACCAACGCATCGGAAGTATGCGATCTGACCGTAATCGAGCTTATCCAACAAGGTCTGGCCGGTCAAGCTCCCGTAGACACCTATCGTGGTTATACTGGAGGGTCTGAACGGATAGTCGACCGTTATCCTTGCGAATTTCGAGGGGTCCTTCCCCGCATAGAACGTGATGGTCTCGAAATATTCGGTCGTCGTCGGGACTATGAACGAGCCTAGGTAAACACCTGTGTTCGGACCGGTCTCTTTGAGATAGATATCTATGGTCCC
>CAZLVP010000025.1:0-12845 GCA_964563055.1 uncultured Thermoplasmatales archaeon
AAATACACAGGGGAGACCGACCTCTACAACGGTTCGGTCAGGACATTGAACAACCTTCTATCACGATACTTGGTCATTGACCGGGTCCATGGGCAAATGGCAGCATATATCGAATCGGGAGGGGTCGCTAAGTTGGGAGGCGCAGCCCTTGCTGTCCTGTGTATCGTGGAGCTTGAGTCCATGGACCCTCTGGTATCCTATGAGAAGGAGTTGGACCTCCTTGGGACCTTCCTTCTCCTTATGCAGAGGCCTAATGGGTCCTTACAATGCTATTTCAGGGCGAACGAGGACCTCCATTCGGACTACTATCCTGGGGAAGCGCTCCTAGCACTTTCAAGCCTCTATGACCATACTAAAGACGAACGATACCTTGAGGCCCTTGGAAAGGGACTTGCCTACTATAATGAATATTTCCCGGACGCCTATACGGCCTATTCGCCCTGGGCGGGAGAGGCCATATTGCGTTATTATATCTCAACTCTGAACTCGACCGTTGCCGATAAATGCATTAGGATGGCCTATTCATGTAAACAGGGTCAGATCACAGATGGGTCAGATAAAAAGGTTATAGGTGCCTTCTCAAAAGACCCTTCGGCCAGCACAGCTAGCCGTTTGGAGGCCGTTTTCGATGCATATTCCATTTCGTCCTTGAGGAACGATAGCTTGAGGACCATTGATCTCGGAAGGTCAATGGACCTTGGAGCTACCTTCCTGATGGGTCTCCAGATAGACAGGGCCGAAGCAGATGGTCTCCCATCACCTAGGAAGGCTGTGGGTGGTTTTCCAGGGTCATTTTCCGACCTCACCATCCGGATAGATTATGTCCAACATTCCATAGTGGTCCTCGTTAAGGCAATGGTGTATAGGGACGGTCGGCAGGTCATCTAAGGTACGAGCACCGAACCATTAAATACCCTATAGTTCAATGAATGGTTCCCTATGGAAGTGATATGATGCACGTAGGCGCTATATTCTACGATTTCAAGGTGGAAAGGATAGATGAGGCTGTCGAGGTATGGGAAGAACATGTGATACCGTCGACAAAGAAGATGGAAGGTTTCATCAAGGCCGACCTGTTCATCGATAAAAGGACCGGAAAAGGTTTGGATATCGGTTACTGGCGTTCCAAAGAGGATGCCATACGGTTCAGGGAGAACGGGCTCTTCGACCTGCTTGTCAGCGAGATGACCCCGTTCCTCAAGGAACAACCATCAAGGCAAATGTACGAAGTGATGGTCTCTGATCTGCTCTAATATGACCTGGATATATGGTCCAGTATCGAACGGAATATATCCAGACCATCACCGTCTGGTGACCCGGTCTTCCTTCTATACCAATCTGGATGGGTGAACCTGCTAAAAACCCTCTCGGGGTGGGGCATCAGTCCAAAAACGTTGCCTCCAGAGTTGGTTATGCCGGCAATATTGAACCTGCTACCGTTCGGGTTGAACGGATATGGTGCTTCCACATCGCCTTGCTCGTCGCAGTACCTGAAGACGACCCTGTCCTCATCGAAAAGCCTCTGGAACAGTCTCTCCTCCTCTTCCTGGGGGAACATGAACTTACCCTCGGCATGGGCGGATGGGATGAGCCTAAGTTCGCCATCTTTGAGCCTTCTTGTCCAAAGGCACCTTCCCTTGTTCACATGTTTTAGGAGGGTTGGCCTGCATTCGTACTTTCCAGAATCATTGGAATGGAGTACAGCCTCAGGTTGATCTGGCATGGTCCCTGAAAATCCGGGGAGAAGACCGAGCTCGACCAATATCTGGAACCCATTGCAGAATCCACCAACGGCCTTGCCATCGTCTATGAAGTGGGTTAGGTCCTTACGGATGGATGCCTTCAACCTTGCGGCGAAGATGGCCCCTGCCCGGATGTAATCACCAGCGGAAAACCCGCCAGGGAACATGAGTATTTGGAATTCCTCCAAGTAACGTTCCTCACCTGCAATGGTGTCCCTACCCTCAAGCTGTTTAAGATGGACCATCTCAGGGGACGCGCCTAGCCTCTTGAACGCATCGAAGGTCTCCTGTTCACAGTTCGTACCTTCCATCCGGAGGATGCAGACCTTGATCTCATTAGGTTTCATATTTAGGCCTCCAACCATTCGGCTAAGGCGTTCCTCCATGTATGGTCAAGTATGTCAACGGGTATGTCAATGAGGGTATTTGTGCTGTGACTTATCCTGAGACACTGTCCACCGGTCGTACCGATCTTCACAAAGGGAACATCATGTCTTGATAGGCAGTCCTCCACCCTCATGCCGTTCTCAAGTGGGACCTCGATAAGGTACCTCGTATTGCTCTCAGAGAAGAGCCTGCAATCAGACCTGGTGGGACCGTTCATAAGGGATATGTCGATCTCGGCTCCCATATGGCCTCCTATGCACATCTCCGAAATGGCTGTACCAAGACCCCCCTCCGAAAGGTCATGCACTGCAGAGAGCATGGACCCTTTGTTCATCTCAAGGACGCAGGCCATCGTTCTTTTACTTAGGCCAATGTCGACATCAGGGACACAACTGCATTGTTCTCCCATCAATCTATAATATGCGCTCCCCCCCATCTCGTTCTCGGTCCTGCCAAGGAGATATAGAATGCTCCCCTCCATCTTAAGGTCCGAGGTGGTAGCATCCGATATGTCGTCTAGGATGCCCATCATCATGATGGTCGGGGTTGGTGGGACATTACCTATCTCTGATTCGTTGTAGAGCGAAACGTTCCCTGAAACGACCGGTACCTTCATCTCTCTAACGAAGGCCCCGATGGCCGCACAGCTCTGCTCGAAGTCACCAAGCCTATCAGGCCGCTCCGGATTACCGAAATTGAGGCAATCATTTATGGAATGTGGCCTTGCTCCGACCGAGACAAGGTTCCTTAGGGACTCTTCAAGTGCGCTCAAGGTCCCTCTATATGGGTCTAGTTCGCAGAAATATGGATTGATATCGGCAGTAATTGCTAGACCCCTGTTCGAAGATTCCAAGGGTTTTAGTACCGCAGCGTCTGAAGGCCCTGGTGTGAAGGGTCGTCCTACAGCAGGTTTGATGACTGTCCTGCCCCGTACCTCATGGTCATAGGTCCGGAAGACCAGTTCTTTGGAGCAAATGTTAGGGTCTCTGAGCAAGGAAAGAAGGGCCCCCTCCATTCCTGACCTGTCTGGGACCGGGAAACCTTCCTCCACAATGGTCCTATCGACCACCTTCGGATCTATGAGCCGACAGTACTGAGGTCCTCCTGTGAAGAACTCAAGGTCCATATCGAGCACTGTCGTGCCCTCCCACATGGCCTTGATCCTGTTCCCATCAACGACCTCCCCTACCACCGAAGCGGTCACATCCCATTTCTTGAAGACGTGAAGGACCTCAAGGACGTTCTCGGGAAGGACGCTTACCATCATTCTCTCCTGTGATTCCGAAACCCATATCTCCCAAGGAAGGAGACCTTCCTCCTTGAGAGGTATCTTATCCAGATGAACGATCGCTCCACATCCACCTGAAAGGGCCATCTCACCGGAGACGCATGAGAGACCACCACCCCCAAGGTCCTTCATCCCTCTGAGCAGTCCCATCTCATTGACCTCTAGACAGGCATGGATCAGGGGTTCCTTGATTATAGGGTCTCCGAGCTGGACGGAACCCCGGTCCTGTTCCTCCGATCGGGATGAAAGATCGGTCGAAGCGAAAGTCACCCCGTGTATCCCATCCTTCCCTGTCCTTCCACCAGCAAGGATGTAGACCTCTCCAGGACCACCGACCCTACTATGTATCACATGCTCTTTGCGTGCAATACCTATGGCCCCCACATTGACCAGTGGATTTCCAATATATCCTGGATGGAAGATGATGGTCCCTGCAACTGTAGGTATCCCTATCCTGTTCCCGTAATCCCTTATGCCCGCAACAACCCCGGAAAAGATGTACTTGGGATGATTGTAACCTTCGGGAACGGACCTATAATCGGTATCTAAGGGTCCGAAGAACAAGGGGTCTATGACAGCAATGGGTTGGGCCCCCATACAAACTATATCCCGAATGATCCCTCCCACACCTGTAGCGGCCCCCCCATATGGCCCAATGGCCGAAGGATGGTTGTGCGATTCTAGGCCTACGACATAGACATGTTCCTCATCGAACTCGACCACACCTGCATCCTCATCATGGCTCACGACCCAAGGTTGCCCCATGCCGAAGAAATGCCTCTTCATGAAGAACTTTGAGGATTTGTAACAGCAGTGCTCTGACCAAGCCTGACCTAGGGCTTCTAGCTCAATATCATTTGGGTCCCTTCCCTCGCTCTGGAAATATTCCCTGACACTCTGCATCTCCTCAATGGAGAGGCCTATCCTCAAATGACCCGAAATTGCCTTGAGCTCCTCGTCCGTTGCCTTAGAGATGAGGACCTTCCTGACGGTCGTGCTCAGGTCCAGCTTTTCGAAAAGGTGCGAAAGTTCCATTTTCGACCCTCACGGGAATATTATCTCATATGTGTGGACGGCCGGATTGGTCAGTAGGCGTTTGCACATCTCCTCGACCCTTTTCCTGGTCTTTTTAGGGTCGATCTTATCAATATCCATTTGATAGACCTTTATGCTCTTTACGGACGTTACCTCATTGTAACCGAGGAGTTCCAACGATTTCTTAGTGTTGGCCCCCTCGGGGTCCGTTACACCTTTCTTCAGGCCCACCCTGACCTCTACGACGACCATTCTATGCACATCCCAGGGTAATTGTCCCTACGGGTGTATCCCATGAACATTTAAAACCTTATTCGAAATCCTGTAATCCGAACTATACGAGAGGAAGGACTTATTCCCATGACCAACCATTAAATATCCTAATGGGTTTTAAGACCAGGGTCATGGGGGGCATCGTTCTAGATCAGGCAAAGGTGGCTAAATGGTCGGTGTCAGGAGGTCCAAGTACAGACAATCGCTAACACCGAAGGGTTTAGAGAAAATTGAGAACGGAAGGATGGATTGGCTCGAACCCGATATGTTCGCTAATTTCAACACTGGCGCCCTTGAACAATATCTTGATGAGAAGAACAGACGAGATGCCTTTAGACCCGGGGTCTGGTCTTGGAAGAAGGTCTTGATCGCCATACTTATCGGTGCACTCTTCGCCATGGTCAATCAGTATGTTGGATTGAAGGTAGGGATGGTGATTGCAGGTTCATGGTACATCGTCTACCTCATAGGTATGGTCCTGAGGTGGAGCCCACCATCCCTTAACATCGCAGCCACGGCGAGCAACGGTGCCGCAATGATCTGTACCGGTTTCGTCTTCAGCTTCCCGGCCATCTACATACTGGCCCTGGACCCTGCAGAAATGGTCAACGGTGAGTTCCTTATCGACCATTCCGCCCTGAGCGCCCTTCTACCCATTGCCATTTCCGCCTCTATGATATCCGGGGTCCTTGGTGTAATGTACTTCATCATCTTCAGAAGGATATGGCTCGTCGAGGACCCTCTCCCGACCCCGGGTTTCGAAGCCCTTGTAAAATTGATGGACCTATCAAGGGCCGTATCGCCAGAATCGACAGCCCAGGCAAAGACCTCTGCCCTGCAAGCACTGAAATGGATCAGCATCTCTGGCTTTGTGACGTTCTTAAGGGATTTTCCCTTGTTCAGCCCGGAGCTGAAGTTCCATCCATTAGGTGGGTCTGTATCTATACTGGACAGGGTCTCAGAGGGTTTGGGGACCAACTATTTTTACAGTGGAGGGGATTTCATTTTCACAAAACCCCCTGCACGCCTCCTAGACCTCAGGGTCAACATCATACCCATACAGTTCGGGGTCGGTTGGTTCATGAAGTTCCAGACGGCCCTCGTAATATTCCTTGGGACATTCTTCACCGTCTTTGTGATAGTCCCAGCTGCTATCCTTCTTAAAGCACCCTATTTCTGGCCGAACTCAGGGGAATATTTCGATGTATCTCAGATGCATCTGTTCTTCGGTGTCGACCTGGCCAATACCCTCTACAACGGGATCCCTAACTCACCTGTTCGGGCCGCCTATTCCATGGCCCAGGTCATTGCGATAGGTTGTATACTAGGCGGGGGGCTTATTGCTTTGGTCAAAATGCTCCCCGTTTTCAAGACGGTCATTGGTGATGTCCTTGTCTCTGTTGGAAAAGGTGACAGTTCCCCTCACAAAGCGGTCTACATCTCTGGTAAAGGATGGTACGAGTGGCCAGCACAGCATATCCTAATAGTCATGGCTGTCACGACCATCCTTACCTGTATTATATTCATCTTCGGCGGTTTCAATCCCATCGCCTCCGTTTTCTTTTCGGTCCTCCTTGTCCTGTTGACGTTCATACTTGGCGCCATAGCCGTTAAGGTGATGGGAGAGACCGGGACCGAACCTGTTTCCGCAACCTCGTTCCTGGTACTTCTGGCCCTCATGTTCACATTCAACATCCTGTTGCCTGTCTTCGGGGTAAAGATGTCCCAATCCGAGATCATAGTCATGTCCATCGTTGGTACAACTGTCTTTGGAGGGGCCATCTCGATGTCAGGGGATGTTGTCATGAACTTCAAGGTGGGACTTTACACAGGGAACCGGCCCCATGACCTGGTAAAGGCCACGACCCTTGGGTTGATACCAGGAGCTATAATATCAGGGATATTCGCAGTGATATTCTCTGAAGGGCTCGGGAGCGGTCAGTTATCGGACCTGGCTGCCCCTCAGGCCCATGCGTTCTCCGTATTCGTCAAGGGTCTGGTCGCCAATGCCATCCAGTGGAGGTTGTTCATCTTCGGACTCGGCCTTGGTGTCTTCCTTGAGCTCCTTGTAGGGATCGGTACAGCATTTGGTTTGGGTATGTACCTTCCGCTCAATATCCAGATCCCCATGCTGATGGGCGGGGCCGCAAGGGACCTATGGGAGAAGTTCTACCTTGAGCCAAGGGTCAAGAGGTACAACTGGGGTGAGGAGACCAGAACAATGAAGTTGATGGGGACTTACATGATGGCCACAGGCTTGATGGTCGGGGAGGCCGTTATAGGCACCATTGTAGCTCTGGTCATCGTCGTTCCGTCACTGGGCAAGTTCCTTGGTTGAACCATTCTTGCTTTTCTTCTTTCGAGAACCCCTTTTTACCTTTGAGGGTCCATCTATATAGGCCATCTCCTTGAGGGCAAGTGCCTTGACCTGGTCCTCCGATTCCATGAATTCGTCCCTGTCCATATCATAGACCAATCTGCCTTCAAGGCACATCTCCTCGACCGCTTTACGGACCATCTCGGCAAAGATCGGGCTGTTCAGGAGCGTGTTCATTTGGTCTGCCATCTGGGTGGTCCTGTCATTGGCACCCTTTTTCACCCTGACCTCTATGTTATCTTTCTTGCCATCCGAGCCCTCGGTCATCTTGTTCCCCTTCTATGAGAAATAGGGCGACATATTTATCTAAAGAACTACCCGTTGGTCACCCATAATGCTCAACGGGTCTATCCAGAATATACCGAATGAGATAATTAGCTTTTTCAGGGAGAACGTAGGGGACCTGATATTGGTAAAAGGTCCTCCAGGGTCAGGAAAGACGCTCTTCTCCCTGGAATGCATGAAAGCCCTATGCCAGAAGAAGAAAGGTATAACGATCTTCCCACGAATGGACAGGGACCAGCTATTATCAGAGTTCAACTGGCTATCGGACGATTTCTCCAAAGGGAACCTTATGGCCTTCCATGGGAACACCAAGATGGCCGATCCCAACTGGTTCAAGAGGGAGTTCGAGCTCCTGTCCAGCAAGATCGAAGGAGAACCCATCGGATATATGCTCTTCGATACAATAGATGCGATAACCGAGGAGTACGAGAACCCTGAAAGGAAGATGAAGGAGCTCATGTCCCTTGTCCAGAGCTCGAACGTTTCGGCAATAATGGTCATGGAGAACGAGGGGACCACATACCTGGACCATCTTGCCGGGGCGATAATCCACCTGTCCGTCCAGGAGCTCGATAATAGGAAGTACAGGGCCTTGAACATCGAGAAGATGCGCGGGGTCGAGATCAGGAACCATAATTACCTGTTCACGCTCCATAACGGGACGTTCAAGACCTTCAAACCCTATTCCCTTTCAAGGCCAAAGGCCGTCAAATGGATATCTATCGATGACACACCGACCCATTTCTCCACTGGTCTCAAGGATATGGACGATATATTGAACGGTGGTTATGCTCGTGGTTCCTACAACATCCTGGATGTTGATGACAATATCTCCTCTTCGGAATACCTACTTCTATTGAGACCGATCCTGCTGAACTTCCTTTCCCACGGTCTTGGTGTGCTAATGATACCTCCTGCTGGAGAACACCCCGAATCGCTAAGGGAGGATATCAAGAACTACCTTACCGAGGAGGAACTGAGGGAGAAACTCTATTTCCTTGATTATTTCTCAGGGATATCCACCAAGGATTACATAATCCCCATGGGCGCTCAGAAGAAGGAAGGGGTTCCCCACAGAGGTCACGAGGTCGTGAGCAATCTGAGGGGAAAGGAGAACAGACCCTATCTTGACTTCGTGGGTTTGGACACCATGGAATATCTCAACGGTGAGAACCTGACCCTAAGACACCTTCTGACAGGCATATCCAACTGCAAGGTCGCAAAGACCTTGGGGATAGGGATAGCAAAACCCGGGCTAAAGATAGGTCAGGGCATCAAGAACATGGCAGATGTCTATCTGAGGATGGTCAAGATCCATTCCATTCCATGTTTCTATGGGATCAAACCCGAGACAGGCATCTATGCCATCTTGCCTAACAAGGAGTACGGGTTCCCCAACTTGGAGCTTGTCCCGCTCACCTGACCTTGGACCTTACTGGCCTGACCTCTGAACCGCATATTGGGCATTCCTTTATGTTCTGATCGTCAAAGAACCTTCCACATCCCCTGCACCGGGGTTTCCATATCCTTGTCTGGCGGATCGTCCTGTCCCCCAGTTCTCCACCGCCAGTGAACTTGATCTTGAGGTATGATAGGACGTTCTGAACAGCGAAATCGTCAGTGACCACAATTACTTGGGACCTTTCCATGGCAAGGGCTATGATGCTCAGGTCGGCCTCAGAGAGCTTGGGAAGGTCCCCAGTCTCCTTTGCGGCATTCACAGCTCTATCTTTTGTTCCTGGGCTCAGAACCTTCAGACCTGCGTCAATTAACGACGCCAAGGTCCTATCAGGTCGCCCTCTGCTGACCTCTGTTCGAACCTCATCGGTGATGATCACGGAATCGAAACCGCTTGGCATAGAAGTGAACCTACCCGATAACAGCGCCGATGAGTCCAGTATCAGGTCCACGATGGTCTATGATGACGAGCGGATAAAAAGCTTGAGGTCTTGATATCATCCCAGCTCTATTGGATAATAATGTGCCCTTCTACTTACCTTCTCTTCTGTCACTATACCAGAGCCGGAAAGGAACTTCACGTTGTAGAAAACGACCTTACGGTTCACTCCAAGGTCCTTTGCAATCTGGGATTGGGTGATACCGGGTGTCGCCTGGATGGATTTCAGGATGTTCTCCTGGATCCTTGATAACCTCACCTCACCGTTGTTCCTTTTTACTCCCGCAGCATAGAACCTGCGATTGTTGCCGTCCTGCTCGGAGACAATGAGCTGTTCCTTCTCAAGGATATTAATGTGATGGGAAAGGACACCAATCTGCATACCTACTGCCCTCTGGACCGCCCTGAAATGGTCACCAGGATGCTCGATTATGTAAGTGTATATCGCCATCCTCTTCTTTTGCTTCAGTAGCTCCTCGTTCCTTATCCTTGTGAAGGAAAAGACGACCAATGCTAGGAGTATGATAAGGACCGCACCAGCCATTATCATACCAACGGACCTGACCAGGTCTTCGTTCGTCGATCTCCCGTTCTGTGTGCCATTATTTTCTGGTCCCACAGAATAATCCGTCCCTTTATTATCACCGGGTTGTCCTTGATCTCCTGGAGGTTCATTCCGGTCACCAGAACCATTGAAGGGATCGAGGTCTGTGATCTCGGTTCCGTTCTGTTCACCGAACGTTTTGTTATCAAGTTCATCAGGGTCCGTTCGGTTGTCCTCACCTGAATAATTATAGATACCATTATCACCTGTTGAGCGAGCACCATCGGTAAAAGATAAAACGAAGTAGAAAGCTGCAAAGAGCACTGACGCTCCTAAAACTGTGATCAGGGCTGCTGCAAGGACCTTGGTGCGCCAGTTCATGGTTCTCAATCTCTCTTGGAACATGGTTCTCTCTTTATTAAGGGAGAGTGGAACGGTTATGGAACAACTATTTATAATTTGTTATTTCCGCTTTTTCTCTTGAGCAAGCTTCTTACGAAGGCGATGGCGATCATCAGGGCAATCATTGAGATGATGAATAGGATGAACAAAAATAATACTGGAAAAGCGCTCATTTCATCCGGTTCATAAAAACCTATTGCTCCATCATCCGAATCATCATCATCAAATACCTGAGGGAATATCCTGCTATCGCCCTTTTCCTTATCCTCAGGAACTGGTATTTCGTTCTCTATCTCCTCATCATCCCTGACTACAAGGATGAAAGAGGTATATGGTGTTGCGAAAGAGAACCTGGTGCCAAGCTCAACTATCTGGTCCACCAGCTCCTTCTGCTCCCCAACTACCGTAATGCTATCCAGAAGTGACAGTATCCTTCTATGTGCCCATAAGCGGGCAACCAGTTCCGTTCCGGAGCCGGTTGATACAGGGATATCGCTCTCGAAAGTTACCTCACCTTTGATGGACCTGGCCTCCACCAGGGAATGGAGCGTGGTCGCTCCCGGGTCGAACATACCGCAAACGATCACCTCGGAACCATCATAGAGACCTGGGACGGTCTCAGGTAGGACCCTGCTCGCACCTGGGCCATATGTGAACCTAAGGTCCTTCAAGAGCGGGGTCGATATCCCCTCATAGAACCCTTTGAGCAGGGAACCGGCGTCCTTCCCTGTTGGGATGAAGGTTGCAAAACCTTCGTTCTCCAGGGATAGGGCCTTTAGAAAGTTAGAATCCACATCGCTACCGAAACCTACAGTGTAGATTGAGGCACCAGCGTCGTTCGCTCCCAATATGTTCTTCCTTATGTCCGTGGTCGATGTGATACCTGCTGTGGGGAGACCATCTGTCAAGAAAACAACGACAGGGACCCTCTCGGAGCTTGTCTTGAACATGTCCATTGCGGTCTTCAATGCATCATTGATGTTCGTGGAACCGTCCGCGTAAATGCTCATTATATGTTCCGAAGCCTCCTTCCTGTTCTCTGACGAGGCCGTTATCATTTCCTCTTCATAGACCTTGACCCTGTCATCGAAAATGATGATGTTGAACATATCCTGCTCGTATAACTGACCAACTATCTCGGAGAAGGCATCCTTCATCTGGTCGATCTTGTTCCCGCTCATGGAACCTGAATGGTCTAGGACGAAGACTATGTCCTTGGGTAATTGTGACCCTCCTAGCCCCTCAAGGTCCGGGGAGAAGACGTGCATGAAATATGCGTCCCTTCCGTCCCTGTATGTGAGCAATGAGCCGTTCAGAGGGGGAGCAGCTTCCCTGAACTTCATAGATATAATTCCAGCTATAGCAGGTCTTGAAAGATGGGTCAAGTTGATAGAGCGAGCATCGTATCTCTCCGACCTGATTTCAAGGGTGCTTCCGGAGGTGTCATGCTCAAGGATGGGGGCATTGCATCTGAGCCAGACCGAGGCGGAAAGCTCATTGAAGCTAGCAGGTCCTTTGATGGATGAAACATCCATGGAATAGCTTAAGAGGCCGAGGACCTTGACCATGACCTGTTCGTACCTCAGCTTCAATGAGGCTTCCTTGCCTGAGCCTAGGTTTAGAGAGATCCGGAAGGAACCTTTCCCCCCGACGTTCGCGATTTGGACCGCGGACCTCCCCTGTTCCTTTGCGGCATCATAGGTTTCAGAGGCAGCTGCCTTTCCGGTGACATAGCCATAAGTGGTCCTCCCATCAATTGAAAGGGAGATGTTAGAGAGCATACTGTTCTCAGGGATGTTGAGCGACAGTACCACTTCCTGGGATGTGCTTGCGGGATTCGATATGGTCGAAACGAACTCGGTGACCGCATAGTGTTCCCTTATGAGCGATGTTACCTCGAGCCTTTTCATTACAACAGAAGAGCTCTGGCCCGAAACTACATCGACCATCAATAGGCCTCCAAGAACGGATAGGGCCATGATCACAAGGACCGTACCGGACATCAAGTGGAGATTGCTTTCCATACGCTATCACCTGATAGGGGCACGGGTCATCCTTTATTAACTAAGAATGGAACGGAAATAATACAATCTGACCATCTTTATTAAAAGGGTGCAGGTGTCGGGATATCTTGAGTGACCAATTATCGATGATACACCAACTCAAGATGTCCAGCCTAAAACAGAAATTTTTTTTTAAAGCAGTTTCGGGCGTGTATAATTAATGTCACGCACTTTTTCCCGTGATAACTAATTCATTGACGAGAGGAAAAAGTGCAGGTGTCGGAACCTTTGGAGAGTCCATCTATCGACGAGAAACCAACTCCAAAGGTCCAGTTAAAAGGTAGATGTCGATACATAATTCCTTTTTAACGTGTAAAATCAATATCATGCATCCCTTTCCGGGAACAATATTGAATTGACGATAGGAAAGGGATGCAGGTGCCGGGACATCTGGAGAGTCCTTGAATCAACGATAAGCCAACTCCAGATGTCCAGCCAAAAAACGGAAGTAATCAATGTTCAATCATTTTTTGGCGTGTAAAATCATTGTAACGCACCAATTTCCGAGATTATTAAATGATTGACGAAAGGAAATTGGTGCAGGTGCCGGGA
>CAZLVP010000025.1:12945-38082 GCA_964563055.1 uncultured Thermoplasmatales archaeon
TGGTGCAGGTGCCGGGATTCGAACCCGGGTTAAAGGCTTGGAAGGCCTTAGTCATAACCAGCTGGACCACACCTGCATGGTAATCAAGCGGATTTCCGGCAGTGTATGAGCGTTCCCCTTTTAAGGGTTTTTATCCCCCCAACAGCGAAAGCGGATGGAACCAAGGCTGCGGGAAGACGCTGGGAGCGAACAGATACAACAACCCAAGGAGTAGGGCGGGGACCAACTGTGTGGTACCATCGTCATCTGTCTTGAAACCCAATGAGTGTCCCCCGCTTTTGAGCCCATAGAACTTAACAAGCTCAGGTCTTAACCTTAACGTCCCCTGCAGTTCGGCAGCCTCACCCAGCAGCATGAAGGCCGCTGCAAAGCAGGCTAAAAAGAGATTGTACCCGAACAAGAGGAACAAGAGGGCCGTGAAGATAAAACCCAGGGGATATACCAGGTATTTCTTCCATATCCGTATCTCCCCAATTATTGGATCGGAAAAGGAATAGACAACGATGATCGGTAAAGCGACCTGCTGGGGAAGGACAAGCATGATCAGCAGTGACGACAAGAGGGACCAGGCATAGGAACCCAATGCCCTATCCTCATGAGGCCTCTGACCGAAAAGTACCATCCTCCTCGACAATCTAAAGGTCTCTATCACCAATGGGAGGACACCTATCAATAGTACAAGAAGGGTCCACTTTGGTATCCCGAAGGTCCGTTCAGGGAATAAATAATAGAGAAAAAGGAGCGGGGAGAGCAGGTGCATGACCCTTCTGAACATATGCGAGGAAAAAGATATCCTCGGCTTATTATCATCCTGCCCCTGGACCGATACCATCAGCATCGGGAGAAAAACTGCACTATAAAATGTTTAGTATGAAATGGTCCAAAAGAGTTCGATACTACTCGTTCAGGACCGAATGTATTATCTATTATCGAGGACGAATCAATGCCTGCATGAGCAAGGGGCCATCTCCATCACAAAGGGTCCTTGAGGCCAAATGCTCCCAATGCGGTAGTCAGCTGAACCTAAGGCTGCCTAAGGACCTCTCAGAGGGAGATTTCACTGTAAGATGCTACCAATGCTCGACCCGGCTCGATGTGTCCGTTCATCCTGAAGGTCGTTCAAGGAAGGTCACGGTGAAAGATAGACAAAAAAAGAGCTTCACCCAGGAAGCTGGTGAACCAGGACCAGAACTGGTCGGACCGCCAAAGATAGACCTGGACCGCAGCAGGCTACCCTACAAAAAACGACTCAGGGTAGCTTTGGTCCTGCTCATCATCGTGGGTCTGCTAGGTGTCATGTCATCACTTCTGACGCTTTCTGTCTCCTTCAGGATAAAGGACCTGGAAGAACAGAGCCCGAACGATACAGCGGACCTCAACCTCTGGGTCCTTGACGAGACCACAGGTAGGGGCATATTGGAAGCTGTGGTCACAATATCGTCCAGCAGTTATAACCAGACGGGCTACTCGGACCAGGAAGGTCTTGCGGTCATGAGGGATGTGAAGATAGGCCAAATGGAATTGACCATTGAAAAAGAAGGGTACAGGACGGTCAGCGGTAGGATCGAAGTGAAAAAAGGGACACCTAATGTTCTGGATATTCCGATGCAAAGAGGTGCCCCCTCTGAGATCCAACCACTTCCAACCCAGCAGTTCAAGAATAAGACCTACAATCCTCTTTTTACGGATATGGCAGCCATACTAATGATGCTATCAGCCATCATGGCGTTCGTTTCGGCGTTCTTCGTTCATATCAGGGACTTCTTCTTCTTGGCCTTATTCGGGGCTTTCCTTTCCATTTTCTCCCTGGGGTTCTTTATAGGGTCGGTCCTTGCCCTATTCGGTCTCATCCTCATCATACTGTCCTATGAGGGTTTCGAGCACAGCCATTATCTGACCATGTATCTGAAAACATACGACAAAGGCCTAAGGAATGCTGCGGGCATTCGCACAAAGAACAAAGATGGGTCCAGTAGAAGGCCATATAGGTGACGTTCAAGTCATCTATGGGACTATTTCAGTTCCTCGCCGCAGTAGGGGCAGAACCTTGGCTCCTTGGCGGTACCGAGCTTTTCTCCGCAATAAGGACAGAAGCTCAATGCCTTCCTCTGCTTGGGCATCTTGACAGGGACGGTCCTTTTAGCTGGCTCCTTTTCCTCGACCTCAATGGCCGAGCTCGAAGCGATCTGCCCTTCCTTCTCTTCCTGACCAACATTGGGTTTGGAAAAGAACCTGTCCTTATCCTCTGCACGGGTGAGGTCGTCAAGGCTCTTTGCTATCTTCGCAAGACCACCCTCTTTGGAATCGTATAATATGACAAGGTCGGGCTTGCGTTCCTTCATCCGTTTGACACCCTCGTGGTCCTCGGCTAGGAAATAAAGGTTGGCGGCATCCTGAAAACGGCCTTCGGATTCCATCTTCATTGCATTGCTACCATAGCTCTGCGCCATCAGGGCTTTGATCCTTTCTATGTTCATCGTATCATTTATGGATGTGTATATCCTGAGGGCCTCGGCCAGCAGGTTCAATGATTCGAGCCATCTTGCTTGTTCCCTTCTATCGTTCTCAAGGGTCATTTTCCTTTCAAGGAGCTCCTCTTCGTCGCTCATCTTTGGCCTCCCAAGGTCATCTATATGATTTATTACAACATCAGCCCATGGACAATATATTAAAACCTGCTGTCCCTATCGCACTTTAGGAAAAATAACCATCCATCATCGAGTGGACTATCCATCTGTAGGGAAAGAGCGATTTAGGTGTTAAAAACGTTTTTATAGGAGTGCCCGATACTGTGCTTGCTCTTTTTCGAGCCTGTGAATGATGATGGCCGGTCCGAGCGGGAACGGCCTGAAGGAGGTAATGATATGGTATCGAAGTTCGTTAAGTTCGAGATGCCCAAGGACCTTGTCGAACAGGTCTATGAGGCGGTTGAGCTGGCAAGGGACACCGGGAAGCTCAAGAAGGGAGCCAACGAGGTGACCAAGACCATAGAGAGGGGCAAGGCAAAGCTCGTCGTCCTGGCAGAGGATACGAGCCCGCCCGAGATCCTTATGCATATGCCCTTCCTCTGCGAGGAGAAAGCGGTCCCTTACGCATACGTTCCAAGCAGACAGGAACTTGGGAACACAGCGGCCCTCAAGGTCCCGACCACCGCAATTGCGATAGTCCAACCTGGCAAGGGAAAGGTCCTTGTCGAGACCATCTCCAAGAGACTGCTCGAGATGACCAAGAAGGAGTGAAGGGGGATTTCAATTGCCGGTCGATGGAATACCCGCCGAGGTTGTCGAGCTAATCGGCAGGACCGGGATGGCCGGAGAGGCCACCCAGGTCAAGGTCAGGATCCTTGATGGCAAGGACAAGGGCAGGATCATAGCTAGGAACGTCATAGGCCCCATAAGGATAGGGGATGTCCTGCTCCTTAGGGAGTCTGCCAGAGAGGCCAGGAAACTGAGCGTGAGGTGAGGTGGATGGTCGAGGCAAGGACATGCTCGTTCTGCGGTGAGAAGATACAACCAGGCACTGGCAGGATGTACATTAAAAAGGACGGTAGGAGCTATAACTTCTGTTCGACCAAGTGCTTCAAGAACCTCGTTGACCTCAAAAGGGTCCCGAGGAGGACCAAGTGGTCGAAGAACTACCAGAAGGGGTGAGGCCGTGACCCTTGAAAGGACCTTCCTCATGATCAAACCAGACGGTGTCAGCAGGGGTCTGGTCGGTGAGATCGTCCAAAAGATCGAACGCAAGGGCTACAGGATCGCCGCCATGAAGATGATGGTCATAGCTCCCGATCTGGCCAGAGAGCACTATTCCGAACACAGAAGCAAACCCTTCTTCGACGACCTGGTCTCGTTCATCACCTCCGGTCCGGTAGTGGCCATGGTCATTGAGGGCGAGAAGGCGGTCGAAGGCCTAAGGACCATGATGGGAAGGACGGACCCGAAGGATTCCGCACCAGGGACCATCAGGGGCGATCTGGCAGTGGACCTCTCAAGAAACGTCATCCACGGTTCTGACTCTCAGGAGAGCGCCAAAAGGGAGATATCCCTCTTCTTCCATGAAGGGGAGCAAAACGACCATGCCAGGGCCGACCATGGGTGGCTTTACCCTGGTAAGGTAAAAAAAGAACGGTAAGGTGCAAAAACGATGGACGATGAGAAGATATGCATAATAGCGATAATCGCCGCCGTTCTGCTCCTGGCAGGTCTTGCTGGGTTATCCCTTTACGACGACTACAAGGAAAAGGACAAGAAGGACGATAATAGGACCGAGGTCGTCCAAATAATGGACGGCGATGAGGTCACAGTGGATTACATAGGTCGCTTCTTGGGTGCCGGTAGTGAACAGGGACCGGTGTTCGATACCTCCATCCGCGAGGTGGCGGATGATAAAAGCATTCCCAAGTCACAGGGATTCATGCCCAAACCAGTGTATGATGACATGACGTTCACGGTCGGCTCTGGCCAGATGGTCAAGGGCTTCGAGGAGGCGGTCCTTGGAAAGAAACAGGGACAGACCTTCACCGTGACCATCTCCCCGGAAATGGCCTACGGTCCAGCGATATCTGAGCTGGTGTACATGTTCAATACCACCCAGGTCCTCCCTCTCAGGGAGGTGTTGAGCACCGATGAGTTCTCCAGGTCCTATCCTGGTGTCTCGGCCAAGGATGTCAGGTCGTTCCTGCATCCATTCTGGGGTTGGGAGATCGCAGTTCTGGAAAGCAATACCTTAGAGGTCACCATCATGCACCAGCCCGTCTATGGAAAGGACTATCGCTCCCTACCATGGAACGTTTCTGTGAAGGACATATCCACCGAGCGCAACACCATCACCCTCCAACACCAGGTCTATGAGATCACTTCCAGTACCAAGGTACCATTCCCGGAGATAGGTAAGCTCGATCCAGAATGGGCCAATAGTGCCATCGTGGCCAACAGCAACAACCCCCCGATGGAAGGTTTCGTGACCTCAAAGGGTGGGACCATAACGCTCGACTTCAATAAGGAGGTGGCTGGAAAGACCCTTGTCTTCCAGATCACAATAAACAAGGTCAAGAGGGTGGAGTGATGATCAGGACCAATAATAGCAGGGCGGCATCGAACGCTGTCCCATTGTACATCCTCATAGGGGCAATAGTGGTATCAGTGGTCCTTTTCATTCTGGCGAACCAGTTCCTGCTGGTATCCACCAAATATCCTACCGATAACGGTCCGAACGTTGACGAACAGAACGTTCAGTACGGGAAGCCATTTGCCGTTCTCCAGGTCGAAGGGTTCGGCAACATCAAAATAGCTCTTGACAAGGAAAAAGCCCCAAAGACCGTAGATAATTTCATAACTCTGGCAAACAAGGGCTTCTACAACGGTCTGACATTCCACAGGGTCATCCCAGATTTCATGATACAAGGGGGCGACCCGCAGGGTGATGGCACTGGTGGTCCCGGATATACCCTGGAATCCGAAACTTCAAATGGATTGAAGCATGACAAGGGTGCCATCTCCATGGCCAAGAAGAGCGGCGATACAAGGATGTCCGGTTCTCAGTTCTTCATAGTTCAGGGAACTGACGGGGCCCATCATCTCGACGGAGAACATACCGTATTCGGAAATGTCGTATCGGGATTGGACCTAGTGGATAGGATCGCCGGGGTCAAGACCGATGCCAACGACAAACCAGTAAATCCGGTCATAATATCATCTGTCACCATCATCTACGAATGATGGATTATAAACATCTCAATTCTTAACGCCCCATTGCGATATTGGTTTCACGTTTCCCTTTAGATAAGCCTGTGCAGAGAGCGCTGACCTCATCCCCTCAGCAACAGCAAGGGTTATCTGCCTTACATCTCTGCATGTGATGTCCCCGGCGGCATAGACCCCCTTTATCGATGTTGAGCCACCATCTGAGGTCCTTATGCATCCATTGTCCCCCTTCTCCAAACCGTCAGCTATGTAATCAGTAACAGGTTTGTTGCCCATGAGATAGATGAAGATGGCATCGCAACCGAATAGGACCTCCTCACCTCGGATGGATCGGACATTGACCCCCCTGAAGTCCTGTCCCTGTGGAATGGAAGTGATCCTCATCCCGATAATAGGTGTTATCTTTTCAAAAGAACGGAGCGAACGCAAGCTTTCCTCATCGAAATCCCCGGTCAATGAAAAGACCGATATTTTAGATGCGAAGGTCGAAAGTAGTTCGAGCTCATCCCCCAATCTTGATGGCTGTCCGATAACGACCACATGCTTTCCGCTCATATTGGGACCATCGCAGATAGCACAATAATGGACCCCCCTCCCTATGAACTGCATCTCACCCTCTAAGGACGGTTCTCTGCCCATGGACCCTGAGGTCAATATCACTGTCCTTCCCCGAAATGTCCTTGAAGATGATGAAAGGAGCTTTTCCTCTTTTCTGAAATCCGTGTAAACGATATTATCCTGGACCATTACAGCACCAAGGTTCTTGGCCTGTTCCCAGAAACGCATAAGGAGGTCCTCGGCTTTGATGGGACCCGGAAAACCAGGATAGTTGGCTATCTCATGGGGACCGCCCATAGCCCCACGCCCCCTATCCTTATCGATGACCAGCGTTCTGAGGCCTCCTCTGGCAGAATAGATGGCCGAGGCCATACCTGCAGGTCCTCCCCCAACTATCATAACGTCCCAGACCATTTCCTCAGGTCTGGTCGATGGACCATTCCCTTCATCCGACATAGGTAAAGTCTCCTTTGTCCTATAAGGGACGTATCTGTGTGTAGATGGGTTTATACCTTACGCATGAACAAGAAAGGTCCTTATTGAGCGCCCAGATACGTACATTTCATGATTTCTTCTTGATTATGACCGTGATAATGTCCCCATCCTTCAACCTATGGTGGATGCCAACTGCCTGGCCGGGATATTTTGCTGAAGGACCCCAAATGTTAGCATATCTGAAGAGCTCGACGAAATCCCTGTGCAGGTGCTCACATATTGCCTTGACCGTGGACCCGTCCAGAAGGACCAGAGGGACATCCATATCTGCTGGACCGCCTTGGGGTTTTAGATATATCCTTATGAAACCAAGTGTATCGTAGATCCTGTCCTTCAGTTCCTGGATCCCGGTACCATCCTTGACGGAAAGCTCTATGAACTCTATACCCACCGCATCCTTGATCTGTTTTCTGACACCCTTGAATGCCTGGTCGATCTTGTTTACCACCGTTATGCTACGGATGAACACTCTGTTACCGGCAAGGAAGTCCACAAGACGGTCCTGGGTCGTATCCTCCCTTAGCACGACGGTGCCGCTCACGATACCGAACGCACGGACTATCTCGGATGCCTGCTCCTCCGTCATCTTGGTCAACTTGACCGTGCTGCGAATTATTATACCACCCTTTTCTGAGGGTGTGAAGGTAATATCAGGCCTCTTCTGGTCCAGCCTGATACCGGCATCTATCAGCTCCCTCTGGAGGATATCTATCCTGTAGTTGTAGATGTCCCCCATCAATAGGACAAGGTCGGAGTTCCTGGCAGCGGCTATTACCTCCTTGCCCCTGCCCTTACCTTTGGATGCCCCTTTAATGATCCCGGGCATATCAAGGACCTGTATCTTGGCCCCTTTGTACTCAAGAAGGCCTGGAATGACATCCAATGTCGTGAACTGGTACTCCGCCACTTCCGACTTTGAATTGGTCAGCTCGTTCAGAAGCGATGATTTTCCAACGGAAGGGAAACCCACCAGGGCCACTGTTGCATCCCCTGATTTCTTGACGTAATACCCCTTCCCCGTTCCTGTGCTCTTGGATTTGTTCAGTTCTATCTGGGCCCTGAGCTTTGCTATCTTTGCTTTGAGCTTACCTATATGATGTTCAGTGGCCTTGTTCTTTTGGGTCTTGAAGACCTCGTCCTCGATCTGTTTGATCTGTTCTTCTATGGTGGCCATGTTTCTCAGTTCCGGACCGGGTCAATGCCCGCTACGATTATGAATGACCTGTATTCAAGCTTTTCATATGGTCAACACTGTATCGGACCTTCATAAAGGGATCTGATGCCACCAAGGTGACCATGACCTACTTCTGTGGCTGCTGTGGGGGTCTCATCGGTTGGGGTGGGATCATCGGTCTCATTGGCATTGGTTGCCCGGGCGGAACCCCGGGGGGCATACCCGGCCTTCCCGGCATTGGCATCATCATCATGGGAGGATGGGGACCTGCCGTTGGCTGGACCGGACCTGTCGGTGGGGCTTGACCTGGTATGATGGCACCTTCATGGTAAAGGGATGCCTTCTTCCCAGGTTCCTCAGGGACACCCTCGCCCTGCACAGGGGGTTTGATCTCATCTTCGTACTTGGTCCCCTTTAGATAGAGGGCGAACTCATCGTTCAAAGCTGAGAGGGACCTCTTCTTCCTATCTTCCAGGTCCTTCTTCGCCCTGTCCTTTGCCATGTCCTGGCCCTGCCATCCGGATGGGACCTCGATCCTCATCTCCTTGATGACAAGGTCATGGTCCCTGAGGTAGGCGTCCATTTGATCGATGGGGACCGCCTCATGGGACTCGAAGCAGGAGGGGCAGTTGGCGTTCTCGATTATCTGTATGCGTGTCGTTCCGCAGGAGCAGGTCCATACAGGAAGATCGGTGAAGATGGTATCCATGGTCTCTATGTCCTTCCTCCTCTCCTCGTACTGCTCCACCATCTGTTTCTGCTGAGAGCTCTTTCCGGACATGAGCATGAAGACCACCACTCCGGCGGCTGCCAGCAAGATAAGTATGAACGCAACGATGATTATTGGGCCAATAATTTCTACATCTTCCTCTACCTCAGTGACCTTGATCTTGAAGGTGAACTCCTCCGACCAGAGACCCGCCTCATCCCTTGCCCTTACCCGAAGCTCATATTCGCCTATCTGGTCCTTTGGAAGTTCTAGTGCGAATTGGTAGTAATCAGGTCCGTTCTTTTCTGTGGATGCACCTTTTGGAGGGGTGATGTTCCAGGCATAATAGAACTTGCTCTTGGTGTAATCGTCTTTCACAATGACCGTGAGATAGACCTCGTCCCTTATGTCACCAGCACTGATATTGAAATAACCCCCATCGTTCTCTATGACGTGGACGACCTCATTGAACATTATGGAGACATTGATGATCACCGGTGGTTGCTCCTTTCCCGCGGTCTCTATCGTTATGAACAGGGATGATGGTCCTATATTGCCATTATCGTCAACGACACTGATGTTGACGTTGTACTCAGTGCCTCTCGTAAGGCCATCGATCCTTGCCGTTCCGTTCTCCAGCTGGTCTTGAGTGACAGAGCCTACCTTTCCAAGGCTGGAATATCTTATCAGATAATTATTGAAGTCCATCACCTGAGCCTTCAGGACAGGGGACCAGGCCAGCTCAAATGATTTGCTGGTGATGGAACCTTCAACGACCCTGAGGTCCGTTGGAAAGACGATCGGGGCAGTTCTGTCGGACTGGTTGATGGGTTCTGCCCAGTCATAGTTATTGGGCCCCAGAGTGTAGTTCTCTTCCAGATTATAGTCAAGGAGGGTTATCGCAGCGTAGTACATCATACCATCGATAAGCGGTGCCCCTTTGAACTCTGTGATGACCAGGTCACCTGTCTTGTAATTACCGATGACCGTGAAAGGCTGCATCTCCCTGACGGATGCAATGGGCTTATCGTCAAAATAGATCCTGTACTGCCAGAACTCATCAAGGCCCAGTTCGGGGAACCACGACAATGAGAGAGCGGCACCGCCATCAGCTGGGATGTCGTTCACCGAGAAGCCCAAGGGATTCGGCATTGGTACACCATCAGGTTCAATGTAATGGACACCGTGGATGGAATTGTTCCCGTCGAGCTCCAGGTCTATGTCATCATTGTGGTCCAGGGCAAGAACGGCGAAGGAGTAGAGGTTCCTGGAATTGATGGGCAGCCCACCTATCTCAGACACAACCAGCTCCGATTCAGAAGCAGTCGTTATGGTCGCAAGCAGATAGGCCTGTTCGACCTTATTGAAGAAGAAGTTCTGGCCATAAACCTGGTACTGGACGAACCTCGGCAGTGTCGTCGGTGTCCAGGTGATCTTGATCTTCTTCTGATTATCCAACCCGACCGCAAAGACATCCTTGATCTTGGGTATGGGCAGTTCCTTGTCGTTAATGACCTTCGCACCGTTCGAAAGGGTGATCTTATCGGTATATTGGCCCCATTTGTTCACCGTGACGACCGCCGCAAAATAGGTCTTCCCATCCTCTAGGTCCGCCCCTTTGCTCATCGTGATATTGGCCGTATGGTTGTAGAACCCTTCCTCATCCGCCGGGGTGATAATGAGATCGGGCTGTCTGTCCGAATCATTGGCCTTGAGATCAGAGACGCTCGTGAACCCTACCTGTTCCACAAAGACCCAGTAGGAGCCAATATCCTCAACATGCTGAATATTGGGCGGTATGAAGGTCACCTTGAGCGCCCCGCCATCGTCCCCCTCTCCATCCTCGCCTTTGTAGTCCTGAAGGTCAACCTCAAGGCAGACATCGGGAATATCGAGTGGTCTGAAATATGCCTGAGCGGAAACGGAATGGGATACATTCCCCCAATTTCCAACCTCATCAATGGCCCTGAAGGCGATGGTATAAAAGCCTCTGGGTAGGAACTTTATAGCCAACGGGTTATCGTTTATGTTGTCTATACCTAAAAGGAGCTCCTGCCTTGTAAGGTAGTTCTTGATTTCCGCCCCAGTGAAATTATTATAAACTTTATAGGTGGACCAATCCTGATTGGTGAGCGTTGCATTTCCCATGACATACCTTAACTGGAGCATTTTGACCCTTCCGCTCGAACCAATATCCTGAAAGCCTTCGTTCTCTTCAGGCCATTCAAAGGATACCTTGAAGGTCCCTGGTATCCTCTCCTCAACAGGAACAGAAGTGCCCTTAATCCAGTTGATATTATCTACGGCAGAAGGTTTGACCCCATCCACCACCGGACCAGAGATAGGTTTGACAGCATTGCTGACCGGGTCCCTGGAACCTCTTAAGGCAATAGCTATGACCTTAATGTAGAGAGGACCATCGGGTTGGGCCTTCGTAATAGAATTTGGAAGGGTGCTCTGTGCAATGAACTTGACCCCCTCTTTAATGGTTTTTGTGTCTGATGGGTCCCTGGAGAGAGAAATGGTCTTCTTCAGTTCCAGACCTGTTGGGTCACCGTATAGGTACATAGTTAAGGTCTCTGGTACGTCCCCCTCAAGGTCCTTGTAAGTGACCCCAAGATCGAACAGGGTCGTGGCAGAACCGGTCGGGGGGGAAGTTGTGGGAACTCCCAAAGAGGGCAATTGGTTCCTCCTTACAACCTCCAGGTCACCAGTATTGGATGACCCAGCGTTGGGAGCGGAGACCAGAACGCTTTGCTGGAAGGACGTTCCCTCCGTGAAGTTCACCTGTGACATTGAATGACCGATATTATCGCCTGCGGCCCTCCCGTAGAATTTGGCCTTGGCCGTCGAAGCATAATTGGAGGATGACCAAGACCAGAAAGAATATACCGAACCGGATTCGGCCATGACAGGTCCACCAGTTCTATTGTCATAACCAGGAGCTCCTATCGATATCGATGGTATGGTCGGACCTACGATATCGGACCTGGCTATGGACCAGCCGAACCTGTCCCCCGGTTGCTCCCCGGAAAAGTTCTCATCGAAGGACCCTGGCTGGCTAAGGTCTCTTTGAAGGGCTGTGGAACCAAAGAACAAAAACACCATGCCCTCGTTCTGGAACGGAGCGGAGACCATGAGCTCATCCCCAGAGCCAGGACCTCCTGAGGTATCACCAATCACCCCTGCGGACCAGCCCAATCTGGACCTGTTGACCTGTCCATATATGTACCCATCGAGGTTGCTCGGATATTTTTCAGGGATCTCGAACATTAGGTTCTTTCCATAGTGGACATAATAAGCCCCTTTCTCTAACCAGGTAACGGTAGTGACAGGTGAATAGTAAGGGTCACCCATCCCAATATCCTCTATACCATCACCGTTAATATCTCCAACATTCTCAACAGTGAAGCCCAACCATCCATTATCATCGTAGCCATATATGACATAAACGAGCCTGGCCCCGCTCGAAGCTGTATATGCCTTGTCTGACTCAGGGGTCACGCTCGTCCTCCCTTCGCTCAGGGCCAAGGAAATGTTCACCAGGTAAACGGCACCGGTCCTGTAATCGCCACCTAGTTCGCTTATCGTATGCAGTTGTCTCGGGGCACCAACTATCGCAAATATCCTGTTGTTGTTCTCATAATCGATTCCGGCAACTGAATGGCCCAGGGAATCACCAGTTGCCCCGATTATGGTAATTGCGGCGTTGGTCTGCAATAGTGAAATGGTCCCCGTCACTTTGGCCCTCCCAGTGAAAATGTAAGCCTTAGATTCACCAGGGGAGCCTATGATCAACTCGTTCCTGCCATCCCCTGTGTAGTCATCCAATGAACTTATGTCCCAGCCGAAATTGCTGGATGCTGGGCCTGTTATCCTCCAGCTCGGATTAGCGAGGGATGTCGATGATGACCAGGGTCCGTTGAAGATATAGACCCTGTTCTCTCCGGGGGCACCAATGGCATAATCCGTTACCCCATCCCCATCTATATCCTTCAATGCCGTGATGTTCCAACCCAGTTTCGCATTGTTCGTGGTTCCCGATGTCCTAAAGACCGGTTCCAGGTCCTCATTCCCCTGGACTATGAACGGTAAGGTGCTCATTAAGAGCAATACCAGCATTACCGATGCCATTTTGGGGATAAAGGACGTCCTTGCGTTCCTGACTTTGATTAACGACACTGAACCATACCTCCTGGACTTGCCCATAGAATACCCTGACGAAGGGACGTTTTACTAAGGGCAGAAAGGTATATATTCTTTACCTATAAGGGATGCCAGGGGGCCACTTTTTTGTAGGGATAAAGGGCCATCAGGTCCGTTCCAAGGTATCTATTCCGTAAGCCTTCTTCGGCACAGAAACCATGAGCTCGTACTGAACATCATCATCGAGCAGCCCCGTGTCCCTTGCCCATCGGACCTTCTTGGGGACTGAATCGGGCGGGAGGACAACGTCTTGCCTCAAAGGGTCATCTATGAAATCCGTTTCCAGCAAAGGATAGGTCCTGGCTGCGAGCACTTCCTTGAGGGAATCCTTTCTGCAGAGCATAGATGCGGAGAGACCCTGATCGAAAGCTGACCTGACCGTTGAAGGGTCACTGTAGTGCTTTATGGCCATCTTCCTATCGAGGCCTGCCCTGTCGCATAGATCCGCAAGGTGTTGGATGAGGTTCTCGTTGGAGGCCTTGGATTCGGTATGTAGGACCACTGGGGCTTTACGCTTTGAGGCCCCCTCCATTGCCTTTCTCAGGACCTTATCGCAAAGGTCCTGGACCTCAGATGCTACAGGGAAATGGACCCTACCGATCTCTCCTATACCAAGGATTTCCCCGGAATCCAACATGTCCATTGCTAGGCCGACCGCCGAGAGCTGCAGCTCCAAAGCCTTATCCGTTCCCAACGCTTCGATCTGATGGGGCAGTTCTCCAGGATATGGCCCCACAACACAATATGCCTTAACTCCCAAAGAGCTGGCCAGCTCCTTCATCCTGACGGTCGTCTTGAAAGCCATTCCATAGGAGCCGATATCAAGTACAGGTCCTTTAGAATAAGGCTTATGGACGATGATAAGGTGGGTCCCTCCAGCATCGATAAAACGTTGGACAGCCCTGTTCGGATCGCCTTCCGGGTCCAGATGGATATGCGAATCCAATACGGGAAGGGCGTCCAAATGAGACCCCCAAGAGACCTAGGCCTTTCCAAGCCTTGTTACTATCATATGAAGGCTGGTAACCGCTTCGGCCACTGACGGGGCTCCCTTCACGATCAATTTTCCCTCTGGGAATATCAAGACCTCGATGCCTGACCTACCAAGGCGCAGTATGAAACCTGGAAGCTCTGAGGGGTCGTAAACTATCCCATCCTTTCTGAACTCCTCGTATATGGCCTTGGCGTCCAGAGGTGAACCCATATCGTGCGAAGCTATTACCTCCTCTATCTTGACAGAAGTGGTGGCCTTGAGGCCCGAAGATCTGAAAGCATCTGAGGATAGAAGGGTCCTCATGGCCCTTTCGAGCTCGTTCTCCTGTTTCAACCCACTGAGCTTGACCGTACCGTCACCAAGGACGAAGACACTGCATTCTGGGTCCTTCATCTCGAACTTCAATCCATTGAAGAAAGAGCCCTGGTAATTTGTGTTCGGGAGCAGCTCTGACATTCTCTGCAGGTCGGTTCTGCCCTCCAATCTGATAGAGCCTGTGATGTTCTCTATGGAAATCTTCATGTTCGGACCCAGGTCCCAATGGAGGTCGGCCTTATTAATCGTTTTTCCAAGGCATGGGTATCATCCATCATCTTGCATCGGTCCGTGGAGAGGTCTGACCTTGTCCCCTTGACGGTCGACATTGCCCTCATCGAACCCTAGAATGTACCTCATGGACCAGCAGAACGGATCAAAGGCCTTCGTACCTGACCTGTGGACCTTTCCCCGGATCTCAATATGGCAATGGGAACAAAGGACATGGCTCCTCCGCACGCTGGTCAAGGCGGACCGGATACCAGCATCATCGACCAAAGGGTCAGGGAAAAACAAAGGTTCACCTGCCCAGCCTTTTCCATTCCTGGCTCCCCTCATCGAACCGCTCATAACCGTGCTTATCGAACCGAACACCACATGTCGGGTCCGTACATCTATATTTCACATCCTTATCCTCGCCAGCCCCTATCACGACAGGTACGAGCAGTCCTTTCGTGCAGACCGGACAGACCGGATAATAATTGGTGGATTGGCTCATTAATGGCACCTGTTCTTATTGAAGTGATGACCTAACCTTTTATTATACTATCTACTTGCTCCAGTTACTTTTAATGGTCCAGGTCTGGCAAAAGGTTTTTATCGCTCCTGCCGTTGGCATCTATGCCTTCGCAGGTGAAATACCTATGTTCTGTCCAACATGCAGGAAATTGCTCAGGCACGAGAACGGTGCCCTGAAGTGCAATACATGCAGTTATACCAAGGAGATCCCGGGTGCCCAGGGGCAAAAAGGGCCCGACAGGAAGGCGGACCCGAGGATGGTCTGTCCAAAATGCAACAAGAAGGGCACTTGCAACGAGGTTTCCAAGACTAAGAAGGCCGAGGACGGCCTCCTTACGGTCGATACGGTCCTATCACCTATAGCATACAACTGTTCAGCTTGTGGTTTCAAGTTCATGGAGAACCCGCGGGACATAGCTGTCTTCGAGGACCTGGACACGATGCCCATAGATGACCAGGTCTTCTGTTCAAAGTGCGGGAACAGGGGCGCTTACTGGCATCTCAGACAGACTAGGTCCGCTGATGAGGCGACGACCCGTTTTTACAGGTGTACCAAATGCAAGAACACCTGGAGAGAGTACGCATAGGGGAGTGTCCTGCGAATCCCTTAATATCCAGCTTGGCACTGACAGACCCGATGGATAGAATGGAAGATGGGTCCAAGGGTCAAGCCTCCATCAAGGAAGGTGCGGTCATTTTGGACCTGACACCTTCCGGCGGGCCTAAGGGTCCAGGGACCAAGAGCTCTCTATTCTACAACCCTTCCATGGTCCAGAACAGAGATGTTTCGGTCCTGTTCCTATCTACCTTGCTCGAAATGGGGTCGCTCCCGGGAAAGGGCCATAAGAATATCCTTGACGGGCTCTGCGGTTCCGGGATAAGGGTCATGAGGTTCTCGCTCGAGATAGGTGATATGGAAGATACCGTTAGTTATATGGGGTGCGACAGGGAGGGTAAGGCCATAGAACATGCCCTTGGCAGCGCATCGAGGAACAAGGCCCGGGTAGAGTTCTTCCAAGACGATCTGAACGCACATCTTAAGGACCGGCGCTATTCCTACATCGATGTGGACCCATATGGATCGCCCGTCCAGTTCGTTCCATCCGCCCTGTCCTCTTTGCTGTCAGGCGGGGTCCTGGCGGTCACCGCAACGGATACAGCGGCCCTGACCGGATCGGCCAGGAAGGCGGCCATGAGGAGATACTGGACCCAGAACATCAAGACCGAATTCATGCATGAGATCTCCTGCAGGGTCCTGGTAGGGTATATGGCCCGGTTCGCATCCACCATCGAGAAGGGAATCCAGCCTCTTTTCCTCTACTCCTCGGACCATTATGTCAGAGGTTATTTCAGGGTGGTCAAGAGCGGGAGCAAGGCAGATGCATCCATGAGGTCAGTGGGTTATCTGTTACTTGACCCTCCATCCGCACCTGTTCCGCTTGCGACACTTGACGACCTGTCAAAGATGGGAGATGGCAGAAAGGTGATCGGCCCTCTATGGCTCGGTCCGCTGGAGGACCAAACCTTTACTGATACTGCCTTGGGATCGCTAAGATCCGGAAAAAGGCCGATCCAGTACCTTACGACCGTAAGATCCATAGAGAACATGTTGGAGAGAGCATTGAGCGAGACCGGACTTCCACCAGGCGGTTACGACCTTAACATGCTTGCATCAAGGCTCAGATCATCACCTCCTCCCATAGAGAAGTTCATAAACGCGCTAATGGAAAGAGGCCATAGGGCCAGCAGGAGCAGGTTCTCACATACGGTCGTAAAGACCGATGCTACCTTCAGTTTGGTGGAGGAGGTTTTCATGGAACTGAGCGGTGGGGGTGGGACTTGAATGGTCCAGGTCCTTGCCACATCACCAGAGGCAAAACTGCTGAAGGTCCTTTTCGAGAGATATCCTATCGATGACAAGGAACTCTCCGAGCGCTCTGGCCTCGATGAAAGGGAAGTGAGAAGGCTGCTCATAGGTATGGAATCACGAGGCTGGGTCAAGCTTGACAGGCTCCCGGACAAGCTGTTCGTAAGGCTCCTGAGGACCGATTTTCTGTTCCTTGGTAGGGACGAGACCCAGAGGAAGGCCGTGAAGCACAAGAAGAACAAAAAGGATAGGGTCACCAGGGAGAAGCTCAAACATGATGATCATGATGATATCATGTATGCTTGATGTGAATCATTAATTGTAGGGTTATGACCCCGCAGTAAGTAAAGTAATTCTTCGATGCCGTAGCGGTGATGGAACGGTTATATGACCACAAATCCTTGGTCCATTGAGGTTATTGGACAAAAAGTGAACAAAATATTCTTTTTTTACTTTTTAAATGAGGCAACGAATTAAACGAAAGTAGGGCGTTTGGGTGCACAAGGTGATAAAAAATGGCAGATGGTATCGGATTTCTGGGTCTGGTGATCGTGTTCGTAGTGATCGCACTAGTGGCTGGGTTCCTTGGATTCGGATTGTTGGCCGGGGTAGCAGGACTGATAGCGAAAATATTGTTCTTCGTCTTCCTGGTCCTCGTGCTGATCTGGATAGTAAGGTACTTCATGGGAAGGAACAGACACTCGTTTTAATAAGGATATCGTTCACTAGAAAAAAAGAATTGATCGGCGGGGCCTTAGAGATGACCTCTAAAAAAAAAGGAGGTCATCTCTTATCTTTCGTAGGAAGATAGACCATTAAATATTCTAAATGGTCTTCATACTATGTTGTAGGTCATGACCTATGAAAATTTAATATTCTATTTTTTCTTTTTATCTTTAATGGACCTCTATGAAATGAATACGTGCCTCAAGCGATCACATGGGATCACAAGACCTGTGCCAATAATTTTCTATCCAATTCCCCTGCCAGCCATTCATCGACATGGATATGTTCCACGTCGATGTTCGATCTTACCTCCAGGACACCCTCCCGTTCCTTAAGCCATTGAGAGATATCCTGGACCTCAAAGGCATTCGCACAATGGACGACTATTAGCGAATATCCCTTGGTAGCCGTGTGGGTCGAGATGATCCTGCTGAGCTTTGATATGGCCTCTGCATCGAAGGATCTTTTTTTGTCAGCATCGCAGACCACCCAGAAACGGGCTCTTAACCCGCCGACCTTCTTCACATCCAATAGAGGGTCCAGATAGAACGCATTCCCATCCGAGAGATGCATCATATGTCTTTTTACGGTTCGGGTCGAGAGCTTCAAACTTTTGGCAATGTCCGAAAGTCTCCCCCTTGCATCCTTTCTGATCGATCTGATTATCCTCCACTCCGTTTTTGTTGGGGTCAGTTCACAGGGAGGAAAACCTAGCTTCCACCAGATCGGCTTCGAACTACCGCAGAGGTATGCGATCAGCTTTACCTGTCTTGTCAGGGATCCCTCGTTCTCGTAAAGTACTTGAACTGCGAGCTCACTTCCGTAAAAGTCCTCAATGAGCGTCACTCCCTCCAACAGTTTGAGCCGGGAGATCACCTCATCCTTAGAACCTTTTTCCTTAGTATTGAGTTCTATGATAGCTGCTCTCTTGCCGATCAGTATTGGGTTGAGGATGAGCTGCCATCCATTCAGGAACCCTACATCCTCCATTCGTCGCAATCGGTTCCTGACCGTCTCTTCGTCAACAGATAATCCTTTTGCCACATTTGCATTTGATATTCGAACGTCCCACTGGAACGAATGGGGGGATGCCATCGCTTTGATGATCCTTATGTCAAGGTCGTCCGGTGACCACATATCATACTTCCTATCGCTCAATCGGACTCAAATTATTAAGGCGTGTCCATAAATCTCACCAAGATTAGGCGTGAATATAACCGTGAACGAAGAGCTGTGGGGTCTAAGGTGATAAACACGGAAACCATGAATCTAAAAGACCTAAGCAAGAAAGAGGTCGTGACCTCTGATGGGCATGTTATTGGGAATATCGAAGGAGCGATAATTACCCGAAATGGAGAAGTCAGCTCCCTATCAGTGATGTTGGACAAGGATACGGTCGCAACTCTAAGGACCACACCGAACCTCAGACAGGACATCAATGTGAAGGACATCTCAGGGATAACGGACAGGGTAATGTTGAACCGTCCCCTGAACGGGCTCGAGAAGCACCTCAATAGACACAACCCAAAATTGGATGCGGGCCGTCTAATGGGCATGGAGGTCCTAGGCGGTAAGGGATTACCCATAGGGACCGTCGATGATCTCATGATCGAACACGGAACTTGGAAGGTACCCTTTCTTCGCGTCAAGGTGAACTCTGAAGAGAAAGAGGCCTTGAAGATGAAATCGATCACCCTTGCCGGCAAGGTGATAGATGTCTCCATGGGTAATGTTCGGAATGTCGGGGACATGGTCGTATTGAACATGACGGCCGATTACCTCAATGATATACTTGAGGCCGCACCCCTAAGGAAAGATTGATCCACCACTGTCTTTCTATTATACAACGATGGAATGTACCCCCATTCCCGTATGGAACCAATTAGGATAGAGGGGAACTTCCTCATGCGCAAAAGGGAAAAGAGGAAACCTCTCTATCCACCCTTGGATACCGGCAAGATAAGACCGTATCTGAGGGTTTTTTTTCATTAATTCCCTTTGAAGAGATCTATGATCTTAATAAAATTATGAGCGCCGGGGGCCGGATTTGAACCGACAAGGGTCACCCCAGCGGTTTTCGAGACCGCCGCCGTACCGGATTGAGCCACCCCGGCAATATCCTTCTGGACGAGGTCAGGTCTATTCTCAATGGAATAAAAAGACTTTCGGTCCACCGACCGTCCAACATCTTGAGCCTGGTATCAGATGAAATCTGCCCCGCCCCTGACCTCCAGGAGCTTCTCCCTCACTCTCTGGGCCAGTCCCAGTGCGCCCATGTTCTTGAGGCTCTGATATGCCTCTGTAAGGAAGCTCCTGGCCTCATCGAGCTTTTCTATCCTCACATAATGCTCCCCAAGGAAGTACCTTGCCCTTGAAAGCTCATATTGGACCTCAAGGGATTCGAAAAGAGTGATCGATCTCAAGAGCAGAGATTCGGCCTCCTCCATATCGCCCACCCTTGAGCGGCAGTCGCCCATGTACATCATGGCAACGCCCAGGGCGACCTTATCGTCACGCTCCCTGATGTCCTCAATAGCATGGTCATATAGGCTCGATGCTTCCTCGTACCTGCCTTGTAGCGCTCTCAAATGGATCAGGTTCAAGGTCGGCCACCATGTGTCCTGCCTCCCCTGTTCCTTTGCCCGCTCGATCGCTTGGTGAAAGTACTTCTCGGCCTCCTCGGTCTCCCTGTTGGCCAGGTGAACATTTCCAAGGTTATTGTAACCCCTTGAGACCTCTGCGAGGTTCCCTATCGACTCAAGGTGTTTGACACCCCTTGAATAGTAATCGATGGCCTTCTTCTGGTCACCGCGATGGTTGAAAACATTGCCTATGTTAAGATATAGGGAGCCTATGGTGTTCGCATCGTTAATGGATTTTGCGAACTGGAGCGACTTGGAGAACATCTCAAGGGACCTTGTTAGGTCCCCCTTCCTCCAGTGAATGTACCCCATTCCCATGTAGGCCTGGGCAAAGTAACCTACAGAAGAGGGCTCTTGAGTTGAGCCTATGACATCGTTGAAATATTCCAGGGCCTTTTCGAAATCGCCCTTCCTCTTGCAGAGCTCTCCCATATTGTTCTTCGCCCTGACCTTGGCCGAAGGACGCCTCAGGACGGTCGCAAGGTTCAAGGCCCGCTCGGAGAACTCCAATGAACGTTTCCAATCACCTATCTGCAGACAGAGGTCGGAGATGTCCAGGAGGACCTCCATGTTCTGGGTCTTCAGAGCCTCGGACTGAGGGAGCTTCTCTATGCAGTCGAGGACCATATGCAGATATTCCAAGGCTTTGTGGGGTGAGGCCTTCTGGAAGTGAGAGGCCGCCTTCGTCAAGTAGTGGAGGGCCTTCTCAAGGTCCTTGCCTCTGTAGTAATGTGTCCCTATGTTCCCCCAGATCATCGGATCGTTCCTGTACTTCGTTTCAAGGACGAGGGCCATTTTCGTATGGAGGAAACGTCTTCTACTGTGGTTGAGCTCGGAGTATACGACCTCTTGTATGACGGGATTCTCGAAATCGTAGCTCTCCTCTTCGGTCATCTCCTTGAGGAACTTGGCCTGGACAAGCTCTTCAAGTGCTTCCAGGACGTCCTCGTCCTTCATATTCAACGATTCCTTGATTATATCGAATGTTATCCTGGTGCCTGAAGAGACGGAAGAGAGCCTTATCACGTTCATGGAGTTCGCGTTCAGCCAGTGCATCCTTCTTAGGATTATGTCCTTGAGCGTTGTCGGTAAGGATATCGTCTCTGGGTCAATGGACTGGGACCATTCAGGTTCAAGAGGATCGATGACCTCCCTTTCAAGGAGGGAATATATCACCTCCTCGACGAAGAACGGATTACCATTGGTCCTCTTGTAGATAAGGGTCCCGAAGGATTGAGGGACCTTCTCTATCTGCATTATGCTCTGTATGAGGTTTTCTGTCTCGACCTCAGTGAGCCTCTTAAGGCTCAATTGAAGAAAGAGCTTGTCCCTTGAGAGCCTTTTCAGAGGATCGGAGAGCGGATGAGGATTATCCTCTCCCCAGAATAGGTCCTCCGGTCTAAAAGTGCATATTATCATTATAGGGTGGTCCTGTATCTTTGGGGCTAGGTATTGGAGTAGCTTTATGGACGGTGGGTCGGCCCAATGTAGGTCATCTATGAACAGACAGACCGGGCATTGACCCGCCAGCTTGAAGATGAAACGCGATAGCTTATCGAACTCGAGAAGGCCCTCTACCACCATGTCCTCCTTCGATTCGACCTCGATCTCTGCGGGAATGAGGGACATGGGAACGAAATCATCTATGACGGCCGTTCTACCGTTAGTACCTTCCTCTTTGCCAGGGTCAGGGACGGAGAAGGGAGAGACCTCCTCATCAGACGATTTGCTCATTTTGCGGTACTGGTTGAACATATCCTTGAAGGGAAGGTATATGTCCGTATCCTTGAAATATAGGCAACGTCCAGATAGGAATGCGAAACCCTTGAACTCGGGTAGTTCCCTCATTTCCTCTATGAGCCTGGTCTTCCCTATGCCAGCCTCTCCATCGACCAAGACCAACTTTCCATGCCTCTGTGCTACCTCCTTGAGTATCCCACTGAGGGTCCCAAGCTCATCCTTCCTTCCTATGTAGGTGGTCTTGGACCTTTCTCGGGTAGGGAGCATCTGGCTTCACCGGTCGGAACTAAAAAGGGGGCGGGATACTATTAAATGCTTTTCGTATTCCTCCATTCATATGAAAATAAGTCTTCCTTCAGTGTTCTTTATCATTCTACCTCCTTTTGGGAGGTAATACTTTTGCACCCCTGTAGCTAATTCTTATAACCGGTCCTGACCTGAACTGATGTTTGCCTTTTGCGGGTCCTTCACGTTTGGTCCTACTGGACCTGTTCGAGGCCTTAGGACACCCATTTCATGGAGCCTAAGGCCCACGAACAGCTACCGAGCGGATACGACCAACGTAAGGGGGGAAGGTCGTAAAGGAGGCTGCCTGATGGACATCGCACATCTAGACGAACCGGTTCTTGCCGACAACGCTATTACGGTCCTAAAGAGGAGATATTTCAGGAAGGACGATAGCGGGAACGTGATCGAGACACCCAAAGAACTTTTCCTGAGGGTTGCCTCGAACATCGCGCAGGCGGACCGTAACTATAGTAAAGATGCCGACATCGAAGCGACGACTAGAGAGTTCTATGACGTCATGAGCGGACTGGAGTTCATACCCAACTCTCCGACCCTGATGAACGCAGGAAGGGAACTGCAGCAGCTCTCCGCCTGTTTCGTCCTCCCTGTCGAGGATTCGCTCCCCGGGATCTTCGAGACCGTGAAGCATACTGCCATGATCCATAAATCCGGCGGTGGAACAGGGTTCTCGTTCTCCAGGATCAGACCCAAGAACGACCTTGTGAGATCGACCAAGGGCGTCTCTTCTGGGCCCATATCCTTCATGCAGGTCTTCGATGCCGCGACCGATGTCATCAAGCAGGGTGGCACCCGCAGAGGGGCCAATATGGCCATACTGAGGGTCGATCACCCGGACATCATGGATTTCATCTCGGCCAAGGACGACAGCAAGAAGCTAAATAATTTCAACCTCTCCGTAGCGGTCACTGACAGGTTCATGGAAGCGCTCAAGGTCGGAAGCGAATATGACCTGATCAACCCAAGGAACGGACAGAGCGCAGGTAAGGAATCCGCGCCCAAGGTCTTCGATATGATCATTAAACAGGCCCATAAGAACGGGGAGCCGGGCATAGTTTTCATAGACCGAATAAACAGGGATAATCCGACCCCCAAGATGGGAGCGATAGAATCGACGAACCCTTGCGGGGAACAACCCCTCCTTCCATATGAGTCCTGCAACCTCGGGTCCATTAACCTTTCGCTGATGGTCAAGGAAGATAGGAGCGTCGATTGGGATAGGGTCAAGAGGGTCGTTCGTACCTCGGTCCATTTCCTGGACAATGTCATAGATATGAACAATTTCCCCTTGAAGGAGATAGAGGCGAATACCAAGGCCAACAGAAAGATCGGTCTGGGTGTCATGGGCTGGGCGGACATGCTCTTCCTTCTTGGCATACCCTACGACTCCGAAGAGGCGGTCGAGCTCGCGACCAAGTTGATGGGGCAGATCAAGCATGAGGCCGACCTGATGTCCAGGGAGCTTGCACGCAAGAGGGGGCCCTTCCCCAACTTCCCAACATCCATTTTCGCCCAGAGAGGGGAGGAACCTATCCGGAACGCAACGACAACGACCATAGCCCCAACTGGGACCATCTCCATCATAGCCGGGGCTTCGTCAGGGATAGAACCGCTCTTTGCCTTGGTCTTCAAACGGAACGTAATGGACCGTGACAGGCTCATGGAGGTGCATACGCTCTTCAGTGAAGTGGCGAAGAAGGAGGGTTTCTATTCAAGCGAGCTCATGGACAAGATCGCCGAAAAAGGGTCCATAAGAGGTATCTCAGGGGTCCCCGAGAAGCATCAGCGAGTCTTCGTTTGCGCCCATGATATCACCCCTGAGTGGCATATCAAGATGCAGTCCGCGTTCCAGCGCTTCACTGACAATGCCGTTAGCAAGACCGTGAACTTCTCCCACGATGCGACCATGGAATCGGTTAGGAAGGTCTATCTTTTAGCCTACGAGCTCGGCTGCAAGGGGGTCACCATCTACAGAGATGGCTCCAGGGAGGAACAGGTGCTTTCCACCATTAAAAAGAAGAAGACCGGTATGGACACAGGTATGATCAGGCCAAGGGAACGGCCAAGGATAATCCACGGTGTGACAGGAAGGGTCGATACAGGGTGCGGGGCCCTTTATGTAACCATCAATGCCGATAGGTTCGGACCGTTCGAGATGTTCGCCAACCTGGGTAAGGGTGGAGGGTGCGCCGCGGCCCAGATCGAGGCGATCGCTAGACAGGCATCGCTGTCGTTACGGTCTGGGATCGACCCCTGGCAGATCGTCAAACAGTTAAAGGGCATCAGGTGCCCCAATCCCAAGAACGCACCTCTTGGCATGGCGGAGGATTCTGTCCTTTCATGCCCCGACGGAATGGCAAAGGCCCTTGAAAGGTACCTGCAGGGAAAACCTCCCTCCATAGAGGAGGAGAGAACGACCGCTCCAACACTGGAATATTACGGGGAAAGAAATGGCACCGACCAGAACGGTAAGGTCCCGGATGAGGGGGTCATAGTCGGTGTCTGCCCCGAATGCGGGAATTCATTGGTATACCAGGATGGCTGCTCTGTTTGTCACTCCTGCTATTACTCGAAATGCTCGTGAGGAACTGACATGTCCGATGACCCCTTGAGGACCAAGACAGATGGAGGGGGGTTGGACCTAAGAGGGCCTCTATCAAGGACCATACCCGTCATAAAGGTCGCTTTCCGACCTCAGAGCAGGTTGCTAGAAGAGAAGGTAAGGAACACCATCCTGCGTTTGAAGGAAGGAGGTGTTACCTTCGGAACAGGGTCGTTCGCTTCGGTCCGGACTATGGAGGGTTTCTGCCATTTTCCGAACATCGATGCCTTGACAGGTAATTGGAACGAGCTTGAGAACAATTCCTTCACGGTCATCGATCATGACCCATCCAGAAGGAGCTTCTGTATCAGCGGGGAGGGTGAAGGCACCATTGCCATGGAGATATCATGGTTCTGCCTCAGA
>CAZLVP010000025.1:38182-39562 GCA_964563055.1 uncultured Thermoplasmatales archaeon
GAATCCACAGTTCCGAACCAATAGATCACCATACCAGGTCCGAAGAGCTCCCTGTAATCTTTGAGCTGTCTCCTGATGTTCTTGTTGACCTCTATCCTATCGCCAAAGGAAGCTTTGGACTCTATCCAATTGACCTCTTCACCTCTATAGAATATTGGCGCATCCAGTAGGAAATCGGGTGTCTTGCCCCCACCACCTCTTAGGTCATCTTCGGTCCTGTACTTGATACCATGACCATCAAGCCAGTCCTTCAATCTCTTTTCGCCCTTCAAACCTCTGACCCTTTGGACCTGGTTGCCCTCAGGGGCGTAGACCGGGTCAGCTTCCCTAACTTCCATCAGTTCTTTCCTTAATCTCGTGTCCTTGATGGCCCTTGGGTCGCCCAACATCTTCCTGAAAGAGGCCCTTCCATACTCCTGGGCAGTAAGCACAATGAAAGCAGTCATTACGGGGGAGAACTCCATCTCCTTTGATAACCTCATGAGTGTCTTTCCACCCTTCCACTGCTTTACAAGTCCCCCGGAACGGGCCTTGACCCTCTGGAACCTGGATGTTACATCCCGGACATATCTTTGTGTATAGACCACAAGGAAGAACTCCAGAGGATGGTCCTTCTTCGCCTTGTACTTCCTATAGAGCCGGTCTATGTCCGAATATTCCTTGAGCTCACCATAGATCTCTCTGTACTCATTCTCTCTTAGTATCATCTGGCTCAACGACCATCATGCACTTTATGGTTCGACCGTCACAAATCAGGATAATGTAGAATTACTTTTCGGTCCCCCCAACCCTGGGGTCCTCTATTATCAGTCCATGGGTCCTTAATCTGCTCTCTATCCGGACCCAATGGGTACCTTTCCAATAGGTCTTTTCACAGCTCTGGCAAAGAAGAAAGGTCTTATGATATCTGAGGACCTTTTCCGGTACAAGGTAGTTAGGCGCGTCCATGAGCGATCCCCTATCGACCATCTCAAGCAAAGAATTGCATTCTGGGCATCGGGAGGTCCTTGACCTTCCGATGATATCAGGGAAAGCAAGGATAAGCTCCTCCAGTTGGTCGTCCACATCCACTGAGAGAATCCTGAGCGCCCTTCCTTCTTTTCTATCGGATAGGTCCTTATCCCTGGTCAAGAGGAACCTATCGGTCTTAATGGAAAGCGATATCAATCCGTCATCATCCAAGTCCTTTGGGAAAATAACATCAAATCCGGCCATCCGCAACCATCGACATAATTTACCCAGCATGAGGTCAGAGATGAAAGCGGGTTCAACGGGCCCCCCGTCGCCCTCGAACAAGGTTTACCCTCCAAGGGGCCTCAAGGGCATTTTTCAGTTATTAACATGTCCTAACATATATGCATATCCCTGTTAATATCGAAA
>CAZLVP010000026.1:0-34614 GCA_964563055.1 uncultured Thermoplasmatales archaeon
TAAAGAAAAAATAATCTTATTACTTAAATCCTCGATCTATCGTTACTATCTGGAGGATCCAATGATACGATGAGGAAAGGATTTGTCCAGCTGGTGGTCATGTTAGCGATGTTATTTGGCTTCGCTGCAGGATATGCTTTGAACAGGGGTCCCAGGGACCAAGATATCGAAGAGTGATCGTTAAGGTTGGTTTGAAAAAAATAAAAAAAAAGGGGGCGTTCCCGCCCCCTTTCCTCCCATTTCTAAATTAGGGTTCAGTCAGTAATCACTACCTTGTAATCGAAATACATTGCCCAGTTGCCTTCGTTGTTATATCTTGTTCCTTTACCCCAAGCGGTCTCTTCTCCATAGCAAGGTAGATCTATCATTATCATGACAACCTGATTAGTGACCTTACCATCAGAACCGACAGGAGCGAATATCACCCCTATCTTCTCGCCGCAACCTGGCTCAAAACCATCCTCATCCTCGGCCAGGGCAAGCAACTCATTGACCCTGGCATTGCTGTAGCTTCCGATGCTTGCTTCGGATTGTGAATAGTCGATCAATGCCCAGATGGCCCGCTGGACATCTCCATAGGTATAGGTCCCATATCCGCCGGGCGATGTCTGTCCCACGAAGTCTTGGTTCAAGAGCCAGTTGACCATATCCAGGTTATCCGGTTTGTCCACCAGTCCCGAAGGGAGCGTCTCATAGCTGCTGTAGACCTTTGCAGTATATTCCTTGTTCTGATTTATCGTTCGCCCGATATCGATACACCATCCCTCATAGTCTCCGTCCAGACCATCACCGTCCGAAACGACAATGTTAGGGAAATATGATGATGCACCGCTGTATGGATATGTTACATCGATCGATGCTGTATCTGGCAAGGATATCTCGAATGCGTCAAGGTTCACCACACCTCCGTCACAGTCCTCGTCATCGCAATCATAGAGGTATCCTACTACAGCATGGGCCGCGACATAAAGGACCTTGTCGTTCCCCCATGAACCAAGGGGGATCGTATAAGTGTATTCGCTGACATAATCATGATCACCCTGATAATCGAACTGACCCGGGACAAGGTTCTTGGTCTTCTCGGCGATCGGTAATTTGCTCATGTCATCCGCGACATGGACATGGGTCTCTGTGATATATCAACCCTCTCCAGCAACGAATTTCACATAGAGATTGGTTCCATCGTTATTGACCATCACTTCTCCTGCATCCATGGTCTGTCCAGCTATAAGGTCAACGGTTTTGCTGTTATAGGTAGCCGCCATCGACATCGTTATCGCAACGATGGTGAGGACACCCACAACTCCCAGTGCTAACAGTGGTAGCGTTTTTCGCATGCTTTTATACCTCCTTTTAAGGGACACCATACGGACCGGACGGGAGGAGAGAGATGGGCTCCGCATTCGGTCATGTATCCGTGGACCAAAGACCCCATTTTCTGATTTTTACCTTACCGCTGAAATCAGTTGGCATTTATACATGTGTGTACATATTGAACGGGTTTCGATCCCGAAATATTTGCAGATAATAGTTCCTTAACCCTTGAAGTATGTTCCTGACATAATGCTGTTTAGGTGGGGGAAGAAATGTTGTTCAATTAACGGTTGGGAGGGTAGAACGACCTTCTCTGCTTCCATCATGATAATCGGTAAGATCCATCAGAACAGCAGCCCTAGGAACACACCAGCCACTGCCGCGGAGCCTATCACTCCCGCAGTGTTCGGGGCCATTGCATACATCAGTATGTGGTTGTTGGGGTCCTCCTCCATCGCAAGGGCCTGCGCCGTCCTGGCTGCAGCAGGGACCGCAGAGACCCCGGCTGCCCCTATGAGCGGATTTATCTTGTTCTTCAGGAAGAGGTTCATCAACTTGGCTATTAGTATGCCCACTGCAGCCCCACCGGCCACAGCCACAACTCCCAGGCCGAACACGGCAAGGACCCTTATGGGGCCCAGTTCCGTTATCATTCCCGCGTTCAATGAAACACCGACCGAGAAGCAGAGGAACATGGTCACTAGGTTCACCAGCTCGTTCTGTGCGGCCTTGCTCAATCGAGGTACGACCCCGCTCTCCCTCAAAAGGTTACCGAACATGAAGCAGCCTATGATGGTCCCGGCCTGGGGTATAATGAGTATCACGACGAATGAGGTTATGATGGGAAAGAGGATCCTCTCGTACTTGTGAACGGGTCTCAATTGCTTCATCCTCATCATCCTCTCCTTCTTGGTGGTCAGGAGCTTCGATATGGGGGGATTTATGAAAGGTATCATACCTATGTATGTATAGGCCGCGACAGCGGTTATTCCCAGGATCTCAGGTGCCAATCGGGAGGTCAAAAAGATCGTGGTAGGACCGTCTGCCCCACCTATAATGGCGATGGATGCCGCTTGACCGGAGGTGAACCCAAGTAGTATGGAGCCGATGAAAGCTATGAAAATGCCTACCTGGGCGGCAAATCCAAGGATGATGAGCTTGGGATCGGCCAAGAGAGGCCCGAAATCCACCATGGCCCCCAGACCGATGAAAATCAGGACAGGGAGCACGGTCCAGAGAATACCATAGTTGTAGAGGGTGAAGAGGATGCCGGGCTGTCCGAAACCCTCCGCCGCATCCGCGAACATCGCCGTCAATGGGAAATTGGTCAGAACGATCCCCATCCCAAGGGGAAGCAGTTCGTAGGGTTCCCATTTCTTCACTATCGCAAGTACAATGAGCGCCAGACCGATGATGAACATGAGTATAGTCAACAAGTTAAGTTCCTGAAACCCGGTATTGAAAATGTCTCCCAGCATCCCTTCACACCCTCCTTCTGAAGGCTGTCACGGCGGCTGCTACGGCAGCCACCTCTTCCTTGGCCCTATCTTCGCTGACCGTGGTCTCCTGCTCCGATATGACCTCAATTTTCCCTTCTGGCCCATCTTCGGTCTCTGCGGTCCTCTCGGCAAAGAACCTGTTGATGAACTTGCCCACAAGGTAAAGGATAAGTGCCAGGAGCGATAGCGAGAGGAAGGTAAGGAAGAGGCCCTGTCCCACAACCTTCAGGATGAAAATTGACGATTCCCTCACGACCACCCTCAGGGGGGTGGTCGCAGCGTTGTTCTTCTCGTTGAGCTCATCCACCTCGTCCCCATGGTCGGCTTCGATCCAAAGGGCTCTAACCTTGCGGTGCTCATCCTTCGCCTTGAAGGAGAAATTGGTCCAGGTGAAGTTGTATGCGCCGACGCTGACCCTCTCCTCGGGGCAGAGAAGCTTGCCTCCCTTGTCCGGGTCCTTGTCATAGACACCTACGGAGACGTTACTCAGATCGACCGAGCCAATGTTGATGACGGTCACGTTGATGCTTACCATCTCTCCGACATAGACCAAATCCTCCTCCAGAACTATCTGTCCCGAAGAGAGCTGAAGGTCGGGCAGGGCGTCAACGGGACTCAGCTGCGTCAAAAGGAAGGACAGGACCAGGAGCGCGGAAACGACGAATGTTCTGGTAAGGCCTTTAGGATATGATGAGCAATGTGTCACTGCTGCCGACCTCCTGTCCGACGGTGACGAGGATCTTCGCGACAACACCGTCCTTGGGGGATATGATCTGGTTCTCCATCTTCATCGCCTCCAGTATCAACAGAGGCTGGTCCCGTTTGACCCTGTCCCCCTCCTTTACTAGGACCTTGAAGATGTTACCCAGCATAGGGCTTGTTACCTTCTCCCCCTTGACCGGACCAGAGGGCTTGGGGGCGGCAGTGGGCGCCTTGGGAGCCGCGGGAGCAGATGAGGTCGCCCTGGATATCTCCATGCCACCCTCGCTGCCCGGAGGATATACCGTCACATCGTAATCGTTCCCGTTCACATGGACCCTGAGAGTTTGGGGTCCTTCGTACTTAGGCGTGGGGGCTGGCATGGCCTCCACTGCCTCCTTTACCATCTGAGCGGGGTCCTTCTCCGAAAGGTATATGTCCTTTACTTCGGGGAAGAACGATTTTACGAAGGTCCTTGTAGCCATGTGGTCAATGGGGAGTGGCAGGCTCTCCGAAGTGAACTCGGGGCTTGCCTCACCTTTAAGGAACTTGAGCCCTATCTGGGGATAGATGGCATAGGTCAGCACGTCCTCCTCCTTCCTCAGGAGTCCCATCTCGAGGAGCTCCTTGCGCCTCATCTCCCATTCGGGCTTCAAAGAATCAGCCGGACGGGAGGTGACCATCTGGGACCTCCAGTCGGGCCCGAGGATAAGCTTCTTTATCTCATCGCTTATGGGCGCAGGTGACTGACCGTACATCCCCCTCACGTAGTCCTTGGTCTCGTTGGGTATGTTCTTGTACCTGCCGAAGAGGACGTTCATCACGGCCTGGACCCCGACCACCTGAGAGGTGGGGGTCACCAGAGGCGGATAACCCAACTCCTCCCTCACCTTGGGGACCTCCTTCAGAACTGCATCGAGCTTGTCCTTGGCCCTTTGCTGCTCGAGCTGTGATACCAGGTTGGACATCATTCCACCAGGTATCTGATGCAGGACTATTGACGGGTCGGTCCTGAGCGCTTCGATCCTTATCAAATGCCTGTACTTGTCGAACACGGTCCTAAAGTAATCGCGAAGCTCCATCAGCAGCTCCATGTCGAGACCTGTGTCCCATTCCGTTCCCTTGAAAGCATAAACGACCGATTCTGTCGCAGGATGACCTGTCCCTTCGGAGAACGGCGATATGTCACAATCGACCACGCTCACTCCGGCCTCTGCCGCCCTCTGATATGCCATACCGGTCATACCGGATATCGAGTGTGCATGGAGGTCCACCGGACATTTTCCGCCAGCATCCTTGTATCCCTTGATGATATCATAGACCCTCTTGGGCGATATCATGCCCGCCATGTCCTTAATGCAGATGGAATCCGTCCCCATCTCCTGCAGCTTCAACATCTTGTCTATGAAATATTGCTCGGTATGGACGGGTGAGATCGTGTAGGATATGGATGCCTGGCAGTGGGCCCCCGTCTTCTTGACAGACCTCATGGGGACCTCCATGTTCCTGAAGTCGTTCAAGGCATCGAATATCCTGAAGATGTCTATGCCGTTCTTGTGGGCGTAATGTACGAACTTCTCAACGATATCGTCCGGGAAGTTCCTGTAGGCGACTATGTTCTGAGCCCTGAGGAGCATCATGAGCTTCGTCCTCGGCATTGCCTTCTTGATGATCCGCAATCGGTCCCAGGGGTCCTGGTTCAAATACCGTATGGGCACATCGAACGTCGCTCCGCCCCACATCTCGACGGCCCAGTAGCCGACCCTATCCATCCTGTCAAGGATGGGCACCATGTCCTCCGTCCTCATCCTTGTCGCAAAAAGTGATTGGTGCGCATCCCTAAGAACAAGCTCTGTTATCCCTATGTTGGCCATTTGACCCACTCTCGTAGAGAAATCCGGGACTGGGGGGCCTATCATACCCTTGTTAATAAACCTTTACTCTTGGTCCCAGTAAGTTAATATTATTGGATAGGAACCGTTACTTCAATTGCCATTTTTCCTTATAGGTCCTATCCAACAGATCCCAAATTATTCCTCTGGACCTCTTTTATCCTTGAATGTTTCCAAAGGCTCTACGGACTCGGGTCCATCTGTATGCGGTTCAGGTTTGGTATCGACAGGTTTTCCTACCATTGATTGGAATTCTGCCTGAGGCAGAACCTCTGCTGGTGCCGAGGATGAGGTTGGTGTGGAGCGGACGACCCTGCCTTTTATCAGCAGGAAGACGGTGGTCCCTACCAGTGCCGTGACCAATATGAACATTACCGCAACGAACCATATCTCAACACTGGACCCGTTGATCACGACCGCTTGGAAGAAACCGGAGACAGCAGTAAGGAAGAACATGACGACCCCCGCCCATCCGGCATATCTGTGTATGGTCCTTGAGGGCCTCTTATGTTTGACGTTCTTTGTGTATTTGAAATAGATACCGGTCCCAAGAGAGAAGAACGAGACCAGTAATGTGAAGAGACCGAACCAGGAATGGAGCACCCTAAGATGTGACCCTGTGCTATTGGCTACCATTATGAACCCTGATATGAGGCCCACAGCCCCCGCAAGGGTGGCCCCGGTCATCACCCACATGTGGAACTTGAAGAAGTGCCTCCATTTCCTCCGGTAGAGGACGATGGTGGCCGCCAACATACCACCGACCCCCAGGGTCATGAACAAAGCGTGTACGGGCCATAGGACGACGGGTTCTTCGCTGGTCGTCTCCCCAGAGATTATATTGATGGTTCCATAGCCCCTCTTCGTATTCGTATGGGGATCATTGAACGAATCTGTGGAACCGATGGCCCAGATGATCTTGACAGTGCCGTTCACGGGGATCGGCCTGTCCTTCGTGTCCCCTGTGTCCAATTCCCTTATGAATTCCACGGTCGTTATTCCGTTGATCTCCTTTCCCCCAAAGGAGGTGATATCGTTCGTCCCGCCCAGGTCAACATCAGCTGGATGTGGTCCGGTCGGTCCTGTGGAAAAGGCATCAACGACATGGACCGTCCCGTCAGAGGTGACCCAACCGATTATCATATCGGAATCTGCCATCGCGGTCGAATAATCGATCCCGATCGATACCCACCCCGTCGTCCTACCCACCAGGGCGATCCTGATCGAGCCATCAACGACCCTCCAGTGTATGATGAGCAGACCGTTCCCGAACGTTCCATTGAACTCGTACTCATCTTTCGAGATGATACCATCCAGGTCGGGCCTGTCCGGTTCAGGGTTGCCACCAGGACCGATCGTGAGGACACCATAACCTCTCTGTGAATGTGTCTCTGTGAAATCGTCGGTCGGTCCGTAGGCCCAGATGATGTTAAGGTTCCCGGTGCTGGGGATCTCCTTGTCATAAGCATCACCGGTCGAGATCCTCCTGACGAACTCGATCGTCGTTACGCCGTCTACCTCAGTGCCGTTGAATATATGGATATCGGTCGTTCCTCCGAGGTATGTGTCCGGTGGATGCGGCCCCAAGGCTCCGGTAGAGAAAGCGTCCACGATGTGCACCTTCCCTAGTTCGACCCATCCGAGGATCACATCAGCGTTAAGCATCTTGTCCTCTGGGTCGAGCCCGATCGAGACCCATCCGACCGTCTTCGCCGATATCGCCATCGTGATGTTCCCGCCCGCGATAGTCCAATACACCCGGAAGTTGTCGAAATCATAGGTCGCCGACTCTTTGTACTCCCCTGTTGAGACCTTACCATCGATCCTCGAAGTCGAGTGGGGGACGTCAGTGTTAAGGAGAAGTGTGCCATCACCCCTCTCCGTATGGGCGCTCTCCGGATCGTCTCTATCGCTTATCGCCCAAAGGATATCGAGGGATCCCTTCGCGGGTATCGGTTTATCGAACTTGTCGCCACTATCCAGTTCCCGAACGAACTCGATGGTGGTGGTCCCGTTGATCTCGGTACCGTTGAAGAGGAGTATATCATAAGTGCCTCCAAGGACCGTGTCGAGAGGATGGGGGCCGAAATCGCCTGTGCAGTATGTGTCGGTCACCATGACACCGTTCGCATCGACCCACCCGAAGATCATGTCCGCGTCCTTCATGTATCTCGTTGGCTCGAAACCGATAGAGACGTAGCCCACGGCCTTTCCCACCATCGCCATCGTGATATTGGTCCCGTTCACGGTCCAATAGACTACAAAGGACCCGCCCCCGAACGTTGCGTCGTCATCGTACTCCCCTACCGAGACTATCCCGTCGATCGTTGAGTTCTTCGACGGGGGAGGTGGTGGAGGTGGTGGTGGAGTGACGTTCTCGCTCATGTTCCAGGTCGCGATGCCCGTTCTGGTGTGTTTCGCTGAAGGATCGTCAGAATCGGAATATGCCCAAATGATGGTCATCAGTTCCCTGGTCTTGATCGTTTTATCATATGGGTCCGTTGCAGTAAGGTTCCTCCTCAGCTCAAGGGTCGTCCATCCCCCGATCTCTGTAGCATTGTAATCGATAATATTGTCAATCCCGCCGAGTGCAGTATCCTTCGAGTGGGATGTCGGGGTATGGCCGTAGTGGTCCTCGGCATAGGCATCATTGGTCCCCTTTCCGCCTATTATGAGGTCCGCCCCCTGCATTTGCGTTGTGGGATCGATCCCTAAAGAGACCCATCCGGTCGCCTGTGCCTTCAGGGCGAGTTGAACGGTCGTCGTGCTCAGGTTCCAGTGTAGTTCGAACTTCCCTGAATCGTATGAGGTTAAATTCGTGTATTCCCCTGCTGAGATGATGCCGTCGAAAGCGGACTCGTGCGGCGAGGGAGGGGGCGGAGGTGGAGGCGGTGTTGCGTTCGAGAGGTTCCAGGTGAAGGAACCTCTTTCCACCCCTGTATGCGCAGTCGCAGTATCGTCCGAACTACTAACCGCCCAAAGGATGGTCATGGCCTTATCTGTCTTTATCGGTCTGTCATAGATGTCGGGTGTTGTTAAGTTCCTGCGGAACTCGAAGGTTGTCCACCCGCTGTCCTCGCTCCCGTTGTAGCTGATGATATCGAAGGAGCCTCCGAGGTCCAGATCGTTGGCATGTGTTGTGACCCCGGTGGCAAAATGGTCCTCTGCGTGCGCGATCCCTCCCGCCACCCACCCGAATATCATATCGGCGTCCTTCATCTGCTGGAAGGGAGTGGGATCTATCCCTATCGACACGTAGCCTGTGACCTGTGCTCGGATAGCAATATCGATAGATGTTAAGTTCAGGTTCCAGTAGAGCTCGAACTTATCACTGTTGGCCTTGGTCAGGTTCGAGTATTCTCCCGAGGAGACTATCCCGTCGAATTCAGACCTCGGAGGGGGAGGCGGGGGTGGTGGAGGGCTTGAACCGTTCTCAACCTTCCATGTCCCCGACCCCCTTGCAGTATGCACGGCGCTCATATCATCCGAATTGCTTACGCCCCAGAGTATGGTCATGGCCGGGAGCCCGATATGGATCGGTTTGTCCTTGGTATCGATGGTCGCCAAAGCCCGCTTCACTTCGAGCGTGGTCCATCCTCCAGACTCCGAGGCATTGAAGGATATTATATCGTCCGTACCGCCGATGTCGGTGTCCAAGGAATGGGAGGTCGTCGTTCCGGCGTAGTGGTCCTCGGCATAGGGCTTGGTGCTGTAACCGCCAATGATGAAATCGGCTCCCTGCATCATCGTGATCGGAGAGATCCCCAGGGATATCCATCCCGTCACTTGGGCCTTCATAGCTATTGTGATGTTCGGTCCAGAAACGTTCCAGTATAGTTGGAAAGCTCCGGTATTGTAAGTTGTGCTGTTCTTGTATTCTCCAGCTGTTATGACACCGTCGAGGTCCTTCGATGCTGGGGGAGGTGGTGGAGGGGTCCCATCCATAGTGATCGTTGTATAATCCGCGTCATCGTGCTTCGCATTCTGCCAATCGTCGTCATCATTGTGAGTGGCCCACATTATCTTGATCGAGGTTCCGTTCACGAACTTCTTGTCGAACGGATCACCCGTTGACATAGCCCTCTTGAACTCGACTGTTGTGGAGCCCGTCGTTTCGCTCGCATCGAAATCGTCGATGTCATAGGATCCTCCGGAGAAGGTCGTATCCTGGGGATGGTTCCCGTCATCGTCCGTGCACCAAGCATCGATGATGTAAGGTATCCCACCGCTCACGCCTCCGAAGATCATGTCCGAGTTGGTCATGATATTGACCGGATCGAGCCCCAAGGAGATCCACCCCGTTACTTCGGCCCTCATCCCGATGTAAATATCCGCACCGGTCGTCGTCCAGAACAGCTCGAACTTCCCCTCGTCGATGTTGATCGAACCCTCATATTCCGATCCCCCTATAGACCCGTCCACCACAGGATCTGCACGCGATGGGGGTTCCCCCACTACAGAGAACATACCATATCCAAGAAAGATGGTCATGACCGAACTGGTGAACAATATCATTATGGCCCAGTGTATGGAACGTCTCATCAAATATGGCCCCCCAGAGGACAATGACCAATGACCCGAAACCTAAGTATTTATTTTTTCCCCCTTCTTAACCTACTACGACAGGAGTAAACAGCGTCCAGATATTATTAAATAACACCGAATCCAATGTTTGTAGCAGATGGGATATTGGGGGATACATATGAGGACGCGAACTTGGATCATTGTGTCAATGACAGCACTGCTCCTGGTCCAGATGCTCGGACCGTTTGGTATCGGCAACCCAACGGGTTTGCTCGCAGATGAGGTCCCGTCGGGTTACGTTCAGATGGAAAACAGTGAAATGGGTGTCTTCGTGGAGAACGAAGGCCAGTGGAACGAAGGTCTCGATTTCATAGGGAAGACGGCCTTCGGGCATGTAGGCATTGGTCCGGATGGTATCTACTACAATGTCCTGGACAGGTCGGCCGCAGATAGACCCGATCTGACATCTAAGGGGCTCAGAGACCTATTAGAGGAAAATATCGGTGAGGGGACGGTCGATGGGGCCGTCATCAAAATAGGGTTCGATGGAGCAACAGATGTCTTACCAGTTGGTCATTCCATGGTCGCAGACAATAAGAATTTCTTCTTGGGGAACGACCCATCGAGATGGGCCACGGGTGTTAGGTCCTTCGAGAGGGTCGAATACACCGATCTGTGGGACGGGATAGACCTCGTTCTGACACTGAAGGATGGGGGTCTCAAGTACGATCTGGTCCTTGGTCCCGGCTCCGATCCCTCGGATATCTCGTTCCTGGTGGATGGACACACCGGACTGGTAGCTGAAAGGACCAAATTGACAATACGCACACCCATCGGTATGGACATAACGGATTCTGGACTGTGTGCGAATTATGTCGATGGACAGAAAGAGGCCATAGGAGCTTCCTTTATCCTGCAAGGACAAGATAGGTATTCGATATCCCTTGATAGCTTCGATAGTTCCAGGCAGGTCATCGTTGACCCTCTTGTCTTCTCCACCTATTACGGAGGTACCGATGAGGATGATGCTTACGATATCGACAGGGACCCATCCGGGAACCTCTATGTTGTGGGATATACTTTTTCATGGGATTTTCCCATAACGAAAAGCGTATACCAGACATCGAACAACGGTTACTCAGATATCTTCGTTTTCAAGATGTCCTCTGACGGAACGACCATATTCTATTCGACCTACGTCGGTGGTTCGGATTATGATTTCAGTCAAGCGATCAAGGTCGATGGTACCGGTAACGCGTACGTCACCGGAGGTAGCTATTCTCTGGATTTCCCAACCACGAGCGGGGCGTTCAACGAGACACACTGGAACACGATCGATTATATGGATGTGATAGTGTTCAAGCTCGATCCGAAAGGCAGCTCTCTCGTCTTCTCGACCTATGTGGCCGGTGAGGATGATGAAGCAGGTCTGGACATTGGAATAGATAATGTTGGAAGCTCCTATGTGGTCGGTATCTCCTTTTCCACGGAGTTCCCTACGACCAGCGGGGCATACGATGAGGACTTGAACGGTGGTATCGACATCATCCTCTTCATGCTCTCCTATACGGGTACCTACCTCAAGTACTCTACATACATAGGAGGGGATGACATAGAACTTGGTTATTCGATAGACTATGTCTCGCAGGATGCCATCTATCTCACCGGTTCCACCACCTCATATGATTTCCCCGTGACGGGGAACGTTAGATTGAACGGTGGGAGCGATGTAGTGGCATTAAGGATGGACATGGGGAACTCGACCCTGACATACAGCACTCTCATCGGAGGGGATGATGACGAGGAAGGATACGGGATCGATGTGGACAACCAGGGAAATGCCTATATCACTGGCTATACCTGGGGTGGTTCCAGGACAATGTTCCCTACGACCACAGGAGCCTATGATACCTCTTTCAATGGCTTCATTGATACGTTTGCCCTAAAACTGGACAAGAAAGGCTCATCACTGCTATATTCGACATATATTGGGGGTACCGAAGAGGAAGAGGGCAGGTCGATAATCCTTGACAAGGACAGTAATTCCTATGTTTGCGGTTTCACAGCCTCTTCGGACCATCCTACCTCCCCTGGGGCGGATTATACCTCTTTCCAGGGAGGTTACCAGGATGCTATGGTCTTTAAATTGGATAGTACCGGTTCTTCACTCCTCTACTCGACCTACCTCGGAGGTTCCAGTGATGAGGCGGCATACAGCATAATACTCGATCCCACCAACAAGGCCATAGTTACCGGGAACACCGATTCCAAGAACTACCCGACTACGACCGGCGTTGTCCAAACGACCTTCATGGGGACCTACGACTGCTTTGTTACGAAGCTAAACTTCATCTCAAGACCTACAGAGCCAATGTCACCGTTCGCATATGGGGGTGCCGGTTATATCCTACTGAACTGGACCGCTCCCCTCTCGGATGGTGGGGCCCCGATACTTCATTATACCGTTTATAGAGGGCTCTCCGATACCTCTCTGAGTTTTTATAAGACCACAACGAACATACTGCTGAATGACAGCAGCGTGATCGCCGGAACAATATTCTACTATGCGGTCTCAGCCAACAACACGGTGGGGGAGAGCCCGCAGACGGCAGTCGTCAGTGCGATGCCGATAGGCAGACCGAGCGCTCCAAGGAGTTTCACGATAATTGCCGGTCAGACCTACATCGACCTTGATTGGGACACCCCGCTCTTTACCGGAGGCTCACCAGTGACAGGTTACTGGGTCTACAGGGGCACTTCCCCTGGTTCGCTGGAGAAGCTCACGGAAGTATCACCTGCAAATACCTATTATCGTGACGAGAGCGTGGAGCAGGGTAGAACCTACTTCTACAGGTTGACCGCTTCTAACATAGTGGGCGAATCCATACCGACCGAGACCCTGAACGCCACTATGCCGGATGTCCCGTCACCTCCGTTGGACCTGTCAGTCACCTGGGGGGACAGTTTTGTCCATCTGCACTGGACGGAACCTCTCGATAACGGCGGACTCCTGCTAAGCGGGTTCAAGATCTACAGGTCCAACAGCTCGACGCCGTCCAACTTGTTGACCACCCTCGCCAGCAGTACCCGATCCTACAATGATACGACAGTGACCAATGGGGTGATCTACACATATAACGTCACAGCGTTCAACGGCCTGGGAGAGTCCGTACCGGTCGTTGTGAGCTCCACCCCCTTAGGGACCCCGGGCAAGCCAAAGGTACTTCCCCCCTGGTCGGGGGATGGGTACGTCCACCTTTATTGGGAGGCACCAGAGGTCGATGGGGGCACTCCGATCCTGGGATACAACATCTATCAGATAGATGATACCAGCCAGCTCGAGCTCGTCGGAGAGGTCGGCCCAGAGGTCCTGGATTACAACTTGACCGGTCTGGTAAACGGCAGGATCTATTATTGCTACGTCATTGCATTCAATACCATTGGGGAGTCAAAGAAGAGCGAGATGATGACTGGCATTCCCATAGGTCTTCCAGACCCGCCCGTAGATCTGAAGACGGTCTCCGGCGATGGATACGTTCAGCTCTCCTGGTCAAAACCTATCAAGGACGGGGGTTCTGCCATCATGCGTTATTTTGTACTAAGGGGAACGGACCAGACGTCCTGGGAGGAGTTCAATGAGGTCGTCAATATCAGCTCTACGAACTATAACGACACCAATGTCGAGAACGGTATCACCTACAAGTACGTCGTGCGATCCCTTACCTTTATAGGGTTCTCCGGACCCTCCTCTGAGGTCGCTGCGACCCCATTGGGAGTACCTACGACCCCCAGGAACCTTACCCTGAAGGGGGGGAACAAGCTCGTCGAGGTGTCATGGCTCCCACCTGAGAAGAATGGTGGCACCCCATTGACCGGATACAAGGTCCTAAGAGGAGAGGTGGAATCCAGCCTGGACGTGATCGGGACCCTGGGACCCGGGACTTCGTCCTACAATGATAGCGATGTGACCAACGGCAAGGTCTACTATTACAGACTTTTTGCGTTCAATATCATAGGTGATTCGCTCCCGACCCAGACCGTTTCCGTCAGGCCCCTTGGGACCCCTTCGGCACCCCGCAATGTGAGGACCGAGGTATCGGGAGACCATGTCAAGGTGCTCTGGGATCCCCCTGAGGACAACGGAGGGACCGCGATAACAGGTTATGACATCTATAGGTCAGATGACGGCGGTGAGATGAAGAAGGTAGGTTCGGTCGGTTCCGGTATCAATACCTATCTTGACAAGGATGTCAAACCTGGTGTGAGGTACGAGTACATGATCAAGGCAACGAACTCTGTGGGTGAAAGCAGTGCGTCCTCCTCAGCGTTGATCAAACTGGAGAAGGATGGTGGTGGGGGTGGCGGACTCGGTTGGCTCCTGTGGTTGGTCCTTGCGCTCATAGCTATGGGGCTCATCACAGGCCTTGTACTGTTCCTTGTTCTGAGGAAGGGTAAGACCCCTGAGCAGGCTACGCAGCCTGTAGTGGAACAGGGTCTGGATGTCTATCAGTTCCCGCCAGGGACCCAGCAGTTACCGGTCCCACCCGTACCGCCGCAGCCGCAGCTCTACGGTGCCTACATCGAACAGCCACAGATGCAGGCCCCAGCCCCGACCCCTGAACTTGGGCCGGCACAGATAGGAGAACAACCTGCTGCTGGGACTTTGGATACATACGGTGGGGTACAGCCACCAGCCGTGGTCCCGACCTATATGGAGGCTCCCGCTCCTGTAGCCCCACAGCCAGATGTCCACCCTCCCATCGAAGTACTCCCAGAACCCTCTCAGTAACGGCTCTTAACATCCTCATGAGGCAAGATCGATCATGGCCTTTGTTTTGGTCCTTCCTGAAGCTAGCTTGTAAACCCTTATCTATCTCCCAAGACATTGATGGTGGGGGTTAGTCCATTATGGATGGAAGAGGAAGAATAGGGGTGCTGATTGTACTACTATTGTGTATCATCCTAACATTGCCAGGGTTAACGGCAGGTAATGAGGTGTCGCTCCGCGCCCCGACCGATCCGGACCTAACGGTCGTTGATATATGGACAACGAAGGGGACCGAGATCAACTGCCGGGTAAGGAACATAGGCGGACCTTTCAGCGGTTTCTTCGGTGTCAACCTGACCATCAACGGGAAGTTCATGGAGACCAAGGTCGTCGGCATCACGTTGCCCGATACTATGGTCAACGTCACCTTTACGAACCTTCTACCACATGGATGGGTCAAGGTCGCGCTCAAGGCTAATATCTATGATCCCCAGCATGGGATCCCCGACCAGAACAGGACCAACGATGTAAGGACCGAGCTTTGGGAGCGGGACCTTCCAGACCTTGAGGTCGCTTCGATATTCAACGACCCATTGACAGGGATGGCAAGGATCATTGTGAAGAACTCAGGGGTCAAGCCCACCTCCTATGGATTCGATACGGTCCTCTACGTCAATGGGAGCGATGTCGCAACCGTTCATTGGAAGCCTCCGATATCCCCGGACCGAACGGTCACGCTGAACACTACTTGGAAATGGGACCGGGCCGCCTCTCCGGTCACAATCAAAGTAACAGCGGACGAAGGGAACGTCGTTGAGGAATCCGACGAGACGGATAATACGCTCATGATAACCTGGCAGAACAGGCCAAGACCCACCTTCACCAAACCACCGACCGTTCAGTATACAGGAAAGAACAATGCGACGATCGTATGGGAGACCAGCATCCCTACCGGTTCCGTGGTGGATTACGGCAGGTCATCCAAGCTGACCCAGACCACCAAGACCAAAGCCCTCTCGAAGAAGGGATCGGCGGAGATATCAGGGCTGACATCATCATCCCAATATCTGTTCAAGGTGATCTGCACGGACCAGTACGGAAAAAGTATAGAGAGCGCCGTAGGTTCGCTTCTTACCAAGGACCCGACATCCACAGGGTCCCCTATGGGAAGCTTCGCGGCCGATCTACTGAGGAACCTCTCCGACAAGAGGACGATCCCCTTCATCGGATCGGACCCCACCGGGATCATGAAAGTGGATTTCTACCTCGGGGGCAAGTTGATCGGATCGAAGGGAGGGTCCGGTAAAGGAGAGACCACGGGTATTATATTCGATTTCTCCAAGGTGAAAAACGGCAATTACACAATGTTAGCTGTTGTAACGAACCTGGCCGGTGAGACGAGAAGGTACTCAACGACCTGCTCCATTGGGAGTACATTATTGGGTCGTTACCCGAAGGTGACATTTACCGTCCCGGACAGGACGATGAGGGGGACGGAAATGTACTATGCTAGGTGCGAGGACCCGCTAGGCATAGCTAACGCTACATGGCTTGTCGATGATGAGGTGGTAGAATTCGACATACCATGGGACACTGAAGCGTCGTATTACGGCGCGTCGATCTGGTGGGATTCGACATCGGTCCTCGACGGTGAACACACGGTCCAGATCAAGGTATGCAACAACGAGGGCAACGTTACGACACGGAGCCATATCATCACCGTCGATAATATACTCGATCCGCCCGACCCTGATATATGGATCAGGAGGCTCAACATCGAGAGGGATGGGACGGTCCTCACGGTCCCTCTCGAGGTCTCGAACCACGGAAGGGGAACTGCCCGTAACATCAGGATAGTGGACAACATCAAGGGTTTCGTTCCCATCGATGGAGAGGATGGCACGCATGCAGTATTCGGCGAAGGGACCCGTTGGGAGGTCGTGCAGGAGATCGACCACCTCGATCCTGACGATGTGATGTATATCCGTTACAGATGCATCCCAATACTGTACCACACCGAAGAGTGGTATATTGGATACGAACTTCCGGACACCGACCATCCGGGAATCGATTACACCACATCGTATTCCTACGAGAGGGATGACGGATTGGTCACCTACTCGAAGAGGTCATGGGTCCCAACGGCGAACTTCGAGGAGGGCTACATCATGCAGGCGGGCGCCCTCCATACGATATCGTTATCCAACTACATCATGCTGACGAACCCTCAGAAGCTCCTGTCGAACATGGCCTTCGGGGACGGTTACTTTGATTTCTTCAGCGAGGTCGGACACCTTCTCGAAAAGAAGAATGGTGTGTTCGGTTTCATCAGGAACGTCGGCGGGACATCTCCCTCCGCCACTAACATCAGGTCCACCATAGACGGTTGGGCCGATCTGCTCCATCCCGATTTCAGGGACGAAGGTTACCTGGCCATACTCGGAGAGGACGAGATAATCCCTGTATGGTCGTATTCGAACGTCGTGGGGTCCGATCAGGGTTATACGAACCTGGACGGAGGGTCCGACCCGAAGCTGATCGTGGGCAGGTTCCTCGGCAGGACTCCCGATGGCCTTCTGGTCCCGGTCATCTCCTCGCTCGAGGAGGACAGGGGGAACAAGATATCGGACCATGATGGGACAGGCCTGATCCTCGCTGGTGGAGGGGAAGGCGTCCTTGCATTCCACGACAGCGCCTTCGACATCCGGGACACCTTGGACCCCTATATGGATTCCACGCTATTCTTCCACAAGAGCCAATACCTGCCCGAACACATAAGCTCGGTATCCTCCGACGGTAAGAGCAGGCATGTGACCGCAGGCGACCTGGACGGGGACGGTGACAACGAGATAGTCACCCTCGATCCAGCGGGGGACCGTGTCCGGATACTGCATCCTGAGACGAGCTATATCACCGAGTTCAGAGTCCCTTCGGAGGAGAACGATCTTATCGTTATCTACACCGATCCGATGGGGACCTATATCGGTCACATCTATGAGGGGGAGAGCTGTGGCGAGATGGCGCTCTATACGAGAGGGGGTTTAAAGGATTTCACGTACAACAACATCGATGAATGGCAGTACGGCGACGGCGTCCTCGTCTTCGATGAGGACCTGGATGGTTATGACGACCTATTCATATCGAGCGCTAGCGCGGACACAATACGCCTCTGGCATAGCGAGGAAGGCTATCCCGTGGCAGATATACATCCCGACAGCAGGATGGCCCGTGCGGACATGGACGATGATGGGGACCAGGATATCGTCATTGCCGACCATCAAGCCGATTGTCTTAGGATATTCTTCTGGCCTCCACCGGCTTCGGGCACCTGGGAGGAGGAGGTCATTTCAGTGGGCGGTCTTGACTATGAGGATGGCTTCGGGGCCGGTAACTACATACCATCAGATTGGAACAACAGAGGGGAGGCCGTGGTCCTGCAACACGACAGCGAGGGATATCTCCAGGTCTGCTGGTGGGAGCAAGAGGACGATGGGGAATGGAAAGGGAAATCCGAGCAGGGGCTTCTAACTGATGTAGAATCATCTTGCGGCCTGGTAGTCGCTGCCGGTCCTTCAGGGTTCGAGTACGACGAGATGTTGGTCTCGGAAGGGTCCGACCGGGCATATGTCTTCGATTACGGCCACTGCGGACAGGAGTTCCAATCCGCTGTCCATCCGCAGATGGTCGGTAAGGACCTGATCGTATATCGGGACCACGGAAACGAGCGGGCATGGTCAGGGCTCGCGAGCAGCGATCACTTGGAAACAATAGACATAGGATCTCACCGACACATCCCCGTTATGATAGGGCTCGTCTGTCTCTCGGGCAGGTTCCACGATCAGACCGACTCGTTCGCACAATCAGCTATGCGAAACGGTGCAGGAATCTACATCGGGGCGACCATGGTGTCGTCCCGCTCCCCGAACAACAGGGCCATTACCATGATAGAGGATTATGTCAGAGGGACCCCAATAGGGAAGGCCCTCAGGGACTATGAGGTCGAATATTCCGCTGCCGATAGCTCGCATGGGCTCAAGTGGTCGAGGATGTACAACCTCTACGGTGACCCTGCCTTTGGGACTGACGGATCGCCATTGGGGCGCGGGTCCAGGGGGACGCCTTCACGGGCGGGACCGGTTGATGTCGCAATACCGGAGCCGGAGTTCTACAACGTCTCGGGCGGGACCGGTGTAGGTATCCAGGGAGGTTACGAACTGTACGAGATCGGTCATCCAATAATCCCATTTGTAGTTCAAAGGATCCCGATAGGGCAGGGGACCGGCATATCATCTGTCGATGTGACCATGACAGGGGAATGGACATATTATCGATCCTTGTTGATGCCGCTTTACACAGGCCCGCAATACGATAGTGCTAGGGCAATATCATGGGTGATGACGGAGGGCGACCCCGACGATGGGTTCTATCCAGGATGGACCTTCGATTGGAACATCGTCACAGGGACCGACGGCAACGACCTGTTGGTCAGGATCTACCCGTTCGAGTATGATGTGGATTCACTGCAGGGCAGGTTCTGCCCATCGTGGTCCATTTCCTACGAGACCGAGACCTGCACAGTCCAGATAGGGAAGGTCATGGCTGGTGGTCCCGAGGGTGGGACCGTTCCTTTCTCGTTCGAGCTACTTGGAGGACCGGGCGAAGAGGTGTCCTTCTCCACATGGATCGCCTTGGACGGGTCGGTCGTTCGTGAGCTCTCTTCCGGAACGATCACGATCAATGGTACAACGTCCTTTGAGGACGAATGGGATGCCAATGGAGCCGATAGCGGGACCTATGAGTTCGTTATCGAGCTAAGAACGATGCTCGGGAGCGTTGTTGCTATGTATGCACTCCCGTTCGAGGTCGGGACCATCAAGGTGTCCGCTCCGATCATGATCCTCTATCCGGAAGAGTTCGAAAACGACACCGTCGTGAACGTCACAACCCATTTTCCGAACCCGAACGTCCTGAGGGCATTGGAAGGGAGGTTCGAGATCTCATTTCTCTCCAACATCTCCGCACCGATATCGGAGCTGAACGGGACCATTTCGATACCCTCTGGCGGGAACGTCTCAAGGTCCGCTGAGTTCGACATGGCCGGCCTTAAAATGAATCGTTATGCGGTCAAAGCATCCCTTGTTGGCGAGGGTTTCCAGGTCTCGAGCATCGCATGGTTGGTCCGGAACGGGACAGGACCATTGACACCTATAGAGCATTATTTAGTGCTTGATCTCACCCTTAACGCTACCGAAATAAATGAGGGCGGAACGTTCTGGATCAACGGGTCGGTCGTTAGAGAGGATTCGTTCGCCATCCCCGGGCTGCCGGTTGCAGCTTGGATCGGGGACCGCGAACGGTCGAACTCGACGCTTACGGGGACCGACGGAACGTTCTCGGTCCAATTGGAGAATTTATCCGCAGGGAACTGGACGGGGACCATAGTGTCAGAGGCCAGCCCATCGATGAGGGTCTCGGTCCCGTTCTATATCACAGTAATATCCGTTCCCGTGGACAACGTGACTGATGATGATGATGATGACAACATCACCGATGACGATTATGACAATGTGACCGATGATGATGATAACGATGATGAGGACGATGATGGGCCGGATGATGATGATGGTTTGGGTCTGGCATACGTTCTGATAGCAATTGTGGCCTTGATGGTCATCATCCTGCTGTTCCTGGTGATCATCTTCCTGCTCGTCGTTATGGCTAGGAGCAGGAGGACAGGTACGGGTCCTGAGGAATGATCGTCGTGACAGTCGAACCCGATGATGAAAAGTCCACGGTTAAAAATCAAATCAAAATGAGCAACCCTTTAGATCGCAATCGGGATTGTTGCAGAAGGGGCATGTCCCCAGCATTATCAACGATTGTTCACCGCATTCCGGGCAGAACGAAAGCCCTGATGTCATCGCATCACCATTTGGCCCATTCTATGCAGGGTTTAAAACAATGACCAGGAGGGATGGGTGAATATACCCCTATGAACGACCCCTGGTCCTCAGTTCCAGTCCGATCTCCTTTGCCTTCTCGACAGCTGGTTGGTCAAAGGGGTTCACCCTGCGAAGCAGGGCGAAATAATAGGCCAAATAATGCCACATTCCTATGTAATAACCTATCTCCGTTGGACCCTCTCCCTCCATCTGGATATGAGCGAAGGGCATCTTCTCGTCCCTCATGTGCCTCATCACACCTTCGTACTCGCACCCGAGAGCTTCTCCCAGTGTATAGCCACCGATCTCACCGAGAGCCCTTTCTCCGAGCATGACATCGCCCTCGGCACCCTCCCAATGAACAATCGGCCCATCATTTCCCTTCCTTGTAACGAAAAGGGTCATGACATCTTCGGGTCCGTCGAAGACCCTCTGATTGGTGTGATGTTGGACCTCAGGTCCCTCGAAGCAGAGCGCAGTCAGGCCTTTCCTCTCCTTGGACAGGGTCTCATGCAGGAGCTGGGTCAAAAGGGGATTGAAGCATGAATAGGCCCTGGAATAGACCGGGACGAACAGGGCCCTGGACCCTAACCTCTCCTTGAGGTAGAGTCCCCCGGAAAGGTCAAGGAGGTCCTTCCCCTTGACCGCCGCCTCGTAGGCTTCCCCTATTCCGGACGAAACCGCTTTGATATCTATGTCCATAACAGCGGCTGGCAGCAAGGACGAGGGGGTCCTGCCGGAGAAACGACCTCCGATGTCATCGGGAACGCCCACTACCTTCCAACCGTTCGCTTTAGCAAGCATTCCGAGAGGGCTCCTTGCCCTTCCTGTTATCACCATGGTCGGGAAGCCCCTGAAGGCGGTAAGGGATTCAAGGACGTTCAAGTTCCTCCCGGACTTGGATACGGCCAAAACCAATGTTCTCTTGCCATCCGATCTGGACCTAACCTGGGAGATGTACGTGGGGTCCAGTGTATCTATGATATGAAGTCGTCCCTCCCAATCCGGGGCAAGCCAGGATAGCCCCTTGAGGGTCGTTACGCTGCCACCGTTCCCGATCACAATGAGGTGTTCCACATCCTTATAGGGAGATGCTGTGCCCTCGATGGTATCGATATCGGGTCTAAAGACCGAGAAGGACGGACCCTCCGCGCCCCTTATCCCCTCAAGCATCTCGGATATGGTATCCACTGCAGGCTGGCCCAGGTCCGCAAGGGATACCGAGCACCTCAACCCATCACCCCACCTGGTTCACCAGGGCCTCTGGAGGCCCTGTTCTTCTTCCCCCCGGGGGCGCAGCTCTTACACGCGAATCCCTTTTCGTCAAGATGCTCCCTGCAAGCGGCCTTGCCGCAGAGGAGGCATGTCCTGAAGGCGGGCTTTCCGCAGACATTGCACGTTCCAGCTATCATTGATCTCACCCCTTGCGATCGTTCTTAGCGTCAGGTCCTCCACTGTCATTGGCGGAGCAACCCATTATCCTTTCCCTGGTCCCAGAGTAGCCATCCTTACCGCACAGCATCGCTGTGACCACCGGGAACCTTTTTTTCATCTCCAGCACGATCATATCGGAGATGGTCCGTATCTCTTCCTGTGCGTGAACGTCCGATCGGAGCCTGACGAAATGGTACATCTCCCTCAGGTTGGCCTTGAAGATGACCCTCCTCTTGTGAGCGTTGGTCAGTACGTACTCTGCCACGTTCTGACCCTTCTCTTTGGATATCGCCCCATGAAGCAATCTTGAGCGTTTCATCATGTCCCAGAACCTTTCGGTAAGGTCCTTTCTCGAAAGATAGATCTCGGGCACCTCCCAGAGCCCCGGGTCATAGGACTGTGTGATGATCGTTGCCATCCTGTGCCTTTTCAGCTGGGCGAAGGCAGAGGCGGATATGTGGAAGCTCAAGGTCAGGTCCATCATCTCGAACGCCCTGGGGAGCGAAGCGTGAACGGGATAGTTCTTGAAGACCGGTAAGAACAGGTCCATGAGCTCCTCGTCCCTCAATCTGGATGCCACCTCCCTAGCCCTGCTGAAGGGGATATCGCTGTTCTCGAAAATGAGGGCCGCAGCTATTTCGGTCTCGGGATCATCGCAGGTGGTGGGCCTTCCAGGGCATATCTCGTTACCTTCGGTTCCATTTCTGACCACGTCGCTCCATTCAGGCCCGAGCGCTGGTGGGAGTATGGAGGATACGACCAAGGATATCTCTTTCCTCGCCTTTTCGATATGGTCGCTGCCCCCTGTATACTTGATGAGGGATGGGGCTAGATGGCCTGTGACCTCCAGGAGCGATCGTGAGAACTCCCTGACCTCGGCCAGAGGATGGGTCGCTCCCTGTGATATCATATGCTCGACCTCCCTCGCATTAATCGTTAGTCCGATGTCCGTTGGGCATGTCAATCCCAACACATACCTTGCCTGCTCCAGGAGCCTGTCCCCGAAACGCTCCTTGAGCACGGGATCGGATACGACCTCGTTGTAAAGGTCGAACTTCTCCTGTTCGAGCCCCTTCACCTCTCCCTCAAGGTCCGAGCCTTTCAGCTCATCTGGGAGCACGAACGTTTTCTTACCGAAGAAGACATACCTCTGGGACCTCTCAGTGTAAGTGGCAAGCCTGTGATGTTCAATAAACTCGACCAGGAGCCTTGAACAGTCGGAGATGTCCAGGTTGAAGACCGCATGTTCGGCAACGGATGAGTGCCCCATCTTGTAGATTATCCGTTCGTTCGAGGCCCTGGCCTTGTCCACCTCTTTGACGGCCTCGTCCCTGAGGACCGATAGCTCCCTGGGACTGTGTGACACCCTCGCGTATGCCGCGGATATGGTCTCGGGGGTCGCCGCCCTGTCCTCCTTCCAGAACCTGCGGTCAATGGTGGCACCGGCAAGGGTCACCTTCAAACTAAGCCTCCAAAAAGGCAAAACCTGGCCCACTATTTATAAAATCGGATAGGTGCTCCGAACTCTCAGGGGACTATTTCACGAACTCCACCCCTGGCAGGCCTTTGAACTCCCTATCACCGGTCAGGAAAAGCAAGTTCCTCCCTCTTGAGATCTGATATCCCAATGAGTCCACATAGCTGACGTTCAACCCAGCCCCTTTCAGAGCCCTCCTTGTCCTCATGGCCGCCTTGACCTCTTCATCGGTCGGTTCAATGATGAAGGGCAGGAAGGATGAGTATGTCTCCTCTGCAAGGACCTCATCTGGAAGTAGAGAATAATAGACCTCCATCAGGTTGAGCCTTGTAGTGACACCGTTCTTGCCTTCAAAATAATACTTGTATCGTTTGTTGCCCTTGAGAAGCTCGATCACGGAATAGCTGTCATAGTAGTAATCAACCATCCCAACCATCCCTCATCTCGTCCTTTATGCTCTGGGTGTTCCTACCCGTCCTCAACCTGCCGAAGAGCGAACTTAGGTCAGCAACCTTTCGGACCATGACCTCTACCGTATCGTTCTCCATTATCCCGTTATCCTTCACGAGACCTTTCGGGAGGACTATTCCGTACGAGTTGCCCCATCTCTTGACCACTGCTTGGACCATTGGGATCGTTTATGTATAACTTTCAGTATAATTATACTTTGTGTTAAACAAACTTTGATACGGAGGTATCTCACGCGGTCAAATGACCTTTTTAAGCCTGTAGAGGGCTTCAAGGGCCTGAAGGGGGGTCATGTTGTTTATGTCCATCTTCTCAAGCTCCTCCCTGATCGGATCAAACCCCTGGGACCTCAGCATCTCCTCGGTGGGGAAAAGGACCATCTGGACCGCCCTGTTCCTTGGTCCGGGACCATTTACAGAAAGGGGTGGAAGGGCTGTCTTACCGTTCCCTGATTCGAGACCGTACCTCCCTTCCATCTCCTTGAGCACCTCTCTGGCCCTCTCGACCACGGATATTGGTATGCCCGCAAGCGATGCCACTTCGATGCCGTATGACCGGGAAGCAGGGCCTCTTATGACCTTCCTCAGGAAGGTGATGCCCTTCTCATCCTCCTTGACCGCCATTGAGAAGTTAGCGACCCCTTCAAGGGCCCCCTCGAGCTCCGTCAAGTGATGGTAATGGGTGGCAAAGATCGTATTGCATCCAGGTCCATCCCGGTCCGAGAGATGTTCGACAACTGCCCATGCCAGGGAGAGGCCGTCATAGGTCGATGTGCCTCTCCCTATCTCGTCCAGGATGACAAGCGAACGTTCCGTGGCCCCGTTCATGATATTCGCTAGCTCCAGCATCTCCACCATGAAGGTGGACTGCCCTTTGACAAGGTCGTCAGAGGCCCCGACCCTTGTGAACACCCTGTCAACAAGGCCTATCCTGGCCGAACTCGCGGGAACGAAGGAGCCCATCTGGGCCATGATCGCACAGAGGGCGACCTGTCTCATGAAGGTCGATTTACCCGCCATGTTAGGGCCAGTGAGAAGCATGAACCGTTGCCCTTCACCGTCAAGGAGCACATCGTTCGGGACGAAGCCCCAATCCACCTTGTCCTCTATCACCGGATGCCTGGACCGGGAGAGCGATATCGTCCTGCTCTCATCGACGATCGGTCTGGAATAGTTCCTTGAGGCGGCCGTTTCCGACAATGACAGCAGGACATCCAATGCTGCAAGGGCCCTAGCGGTGTCCTGGACCGCATCTCTGTCACTGAGCACCTTGAGGACAAGTCCATCGAACAGTTCCTTCTCTAGCTTGGCCGACCTCTCCTCGGAGCTCATTATCAGTGATTCCTTCTCCTTGAGCTCCGGTGTTATGAACCTCTCGGCGTTCGCCACCGTCTGTTTTCTGATATATTCGGGCGGGACCTGCCCCAGATTGCTCTGGGTCACCTCTATGAAATAACCGAAGACCCCAGTGTACTTCACCTTGAGGGTCCTTATCCCGGTCCTGTTCCTCTCGAACGACTCGAACTCCTTCAACCACTCCCTTGCAGAGGTCGAAGCGGTCGATATCTCGTCAAGCTCTGCAGAGTAACCCTTTCGGAACATACCCCCTTCGGTCGTGGACATTGGAGGCGACTCCACTATAGCGGAAGTTATCAAGGAGATCGCCCCGCCAAGGTCATGGAGAGATGAACCAAGGTCCGTTAGGAGAGTGCTCTTAGCTATCGTCTGGGAACCTTGCAGGAGCGCTCTCAAGGTCCTTGAGGCCTCCAAGGACCCAGCAAGTGAGACAAGGTCCCTGGCGCTCCCTCTGTTGGTAGAGAGCCTCATCACCGTCCGCTCTATGTCCGTGACCTTTCTCAGGACATCGGTCATATCCGACCTGAGGAACAGGTCGCCGTGAAGGGCCGATACCGCATCCAACCTTCGTCCTATCTGCTCTATGTCCATCAACGGCTGTTGGACCCATGACCTGATGAGCCTTGAGCCCATGGCCGTCCTGGTCCTGTCAAGCACCTCCAAGAGCGTGCCCTTGACAGACCCGTCCCTGGCGGACCTAACTACCTCCAGGTTCTTCAGCGTGGTCGAATCCAGGACCATGAAATCGGAGCTCGAATAGACCTTGATCCCACGGATATGGCCAAGAGGACAAAGTTGGTTCTCCCTGGCATAGGAAAGGACCGCACCGGACGCCGCCTGGGCAAGGGGTTTGCCTCCAAGTCCGAGCCCTTCCAAGGATACTACGCCCAGCTGCTCCTTCAATGCGACCTCTGACTGGGCCTCCAGGAAGAAATGGTCGGGGAAGGCAGTGAAACACACCCCGTGGCCAAGCTGGAGCTTGAGCTCGGATAGCAGGTCCTCCTGTTTGGAGAGCGATAAGGGTAATATGACCTCCGAGGCCTGGAACCTCATAAGTTCCGATACAAGGCGCTGGAACGGAGCCTCCCCTGAGATCTCTGTCGATACGAAATCGCCGGTCGACACATCCAGGTGGGAGACACCATAGGCCGCGTTGGGCAGAACGACCCTCGCTTCCGTCAATCCCTTGCACTCCGATAAGGGCATGTCGGGGGTCCTATCCTCTGAAAGCTTTCTGATGACCGCTGCAAGGTATGTATTGGCGCTCTCCTGGACACCTTCGGGCAGGAGCAGGGTACCAGGGGTAACTATCCTAACGACCTCCCTCCTGACGATCCCTTTGGCCTTCTTGGGGTCCTCGACCTGCTCCACTATGACGACCTTATGCCCTTTCTTTATGAGCCTTGGCAGGTAATTGTCGAGAGCGTGATAAGGGACCCCCGCCAGAGGGATGCGGCCCTCCCCGTCCATGGCCTTGTCCCTAGCGGTCAATGTGATCTCAAGGTCCCTAGATGCTATCTCTGCGTCCTCGAAGAAGAGCTCGTAAAAATCCCCCATACGGTACATGACCAGCTTGTCTGGGTGCTGCTTCTTGATGGACAGGTACTGCCTCATGAGCGGAGTGAGTCCGTCCTCGGATGCGGGGGTCATCCGCAGCAGTGAAGGATGTGGCCTGAAATAACCTTTGTCCTGACGGCTTGCGAGCGGGCCTTATGGTCAGGATGATGTGAACGGTCAATAATGGGACAGAATACCTTTTTTAGTAGCATCATGATTGATGGCCTCGTTCCATACGGTCCGGTGAGCTTAGATGCATAGGCCTGCCCCATTCCTGTTATCATTACTGCTTACAGCGGCCCTTGTCATGACGATTCTAGCGGGTTTTTCGGACCAGGCCACAGGGGCGGGGGGAATAGGTCCGGTCCCCGAGATCGGAGTACCTGAGGTCAGGTACAGGCTCCTGACGCCAGAGGTCACCCTTGAAAAGGTGATACTTTCCGACAGGCCATGGACCTTACCCCTCATGGAGGGGGCAATCTATCCACCCAGCGATGGAATGCCTTCGGTACCCGTTATGGTAAAAAGGATTGAGCTGGAAGGTACGGTCCGTGATATATCGCTCATACGGTCCGGTCCAACGAAAGTAGCGTTGGACCACCCTATACCCCCATCTTTTCGACCGGTCATGATAGGCAGCGAGGACTGGGACCAGGGTACCGATAATATCCTAAGGACTGACGAGAATGCATATAGGTCCAATGGTCCCTACCCTGCCCGGTCCGTTACCTGGACCCATCTTGGTTATGGGTGGGAGAACGGGACCAGGCATTCGAGCTACAGCGTCACTTACGCTCCAATGGACTACGATCCCTCATCGAACGAGCTCACGGTCTACTCTGAGGTAGAGATCATCGTCGATGAAGGGACGGACCCAGCCAACCTATTGCTCCAACCCACTAGGGTCGACCCACCCGCAAGCTTTACCCCGGGTACTGAACTTCTAGTGATGGCACATGACCCGTTCATGGACGACCTGAACGACCTTATCGAATGGAAGAGGGAAACTGGAAAGACCCTCACGATCGTCGGATATTCGACCGTCAATTCAGCCTACCCAGCCCTAGACGGACCCTCTTCGATCTGGAGCTATATCCGCGACTCGTTCTTCGGCGACGGACAGAAGCTGAGATGGGTCCTTCTCGCCGGTGAGCCTAGGTTCGTCCCTTCAAGGATGGTATATGACCTGGACCCCTACCAAGGCGAGCCCCAGTACCTGCCCGCGGACACCTACTATTCTTGTCTTGATGGCACCTACACGAACTGGGACCAGGACGGGGACGGAAGATGGGCCGAGCTTGGGGACATCACGGACATGGAGCCCGAGGTTTACGTGAGCAGGATCTCCATTGACACCGAGGGTGAGGCCCTGAGCTGGGCAAGGAAGGTCGTCTCCTACGAAAGGAACCCCCCCACCGGCCCCTGGTCGGGGACCGCAGCGTTCTTCGGCTCGACGACACATGTTCCGGATGACGGTCCGACGGAGAGCGAGGACCTATGGGACCTTTATCTGGACAGGGTCCATAACACGATTGACAGGTATTATAGTCAGGGACCCACACAGCAATCGACCGGTGCGAAGTACCTTACATACGGCAACATTCAAGATGGTCTGACATCAGGGTTCAGCACTGTCAACTACATGGGGCATGGGCATTATGCTGTCTGGTCGGAAGGTACCCAGGACCAGAATACGATAATCTACACGGTCAACGAGGCCTCCTCTCTCTCCAACGGGGCTAGACTGCCCCTGATATTCGCCATGTCCTGTGAGACCAACTGGTACGATGATGCTTCGTTCGACTCCATATCCGAGGAGTTCACCGAGAACCCCAACGGCGGAGCGATCGCTTATCTTGGGGCAGTGAGGACGACGGAGGGAGGCATAGGGTTCACACCCCATCAGTACACCCCTGGTGCCCCGGGCATCCAGGAGGATGTACTAAGGATGATAGCCGGTGGAAAGAGGTCCATGGCCGAAATCATGCTCGAGGCCAAGGAATACTATTACACCCAATGGTCCGCCTATTTTTACTCCTACGAGTTCGCCTACAACGCCTGGGTGGAGCATTCTGTCCTTGGCCCCCCGGATACGGAACTGTGGACCGCCGAGCCCAAGATGCTCAATGTGGTGCACTCGCACGAGAACGACAGGTACACTAACTTCAGTGTGAGCGTCACAGACGCTCAGGGGAAGGCGGTCCCGGATGCCGTTGTCTGCATAAGGTCCGCTTCTATGGGTATTTCCTCAAAGGCCATCACCGATCAGGACGGGAAGGCGATCGTCCCATTCGAGATAACGACCACGGCCAACGGTAAGCTCACCGTCACCAAGAGCGCCTATAGACCCTTCCAAGCAGCTCTGGTCCTGACCGATAATACACCGCCCAAGGTCACCTTGGTCAAACAGCTGCAGAACCCCGACGGTGCATCAGGATGGTACATCAACGACCCCCAGCTCTCGCTAGTTCCATCCGAGCCTTGCGAGGTCAGGTACCGCTGGAACGGCGGGGAGGACCAGAGATACACCGGATCGCTCCAGACGATGAAGGGCGAGAACACCCTCGAGTTCTGGGGCAAGGACAGCTTCGGTAATACCGGAACAATTGTGCAATCGGTCATAAGGTACGACCCGGACGCGCCGGTGGTCATGCTCTTGATAACACCCTCGACCCCCGACGGCAAAGGAGGCTGGTACATCACCTCTCCCTCCGTTGAGGTGTCCCTATCGGGTCCTGTCGGGTCCGAGCAGAGAGCGGAGTTCTGGCTCGACAGGTCGGTAAAACAGACCTATTCCGGCCCCATCTCGGTCCCAGAGGGTGAACATGAGCTCCATATACTTGCTACGGACAAGGCTGGGAACAGGGCGGACCAGATCGACCTGGACTTCAAAGTCGATACCGAAGGACCTTCTACATCGCTAACGACCGGTGGGGTCGAGAGGAACGAGCATGGGTTCTTCGTGGAGCCTATGACCATAACCCTCAGGACAGAGGACAGGAGCGCAAAGACCTATTACAGATGGGATGCCGATGGCCTCTGGTCCCAGTACTCCTCCCCCATCAGCCCACTATCAGGTCGTCATGTCCTCCATTACCTTTCGGAGGACTCTCACGGGAACAGGGAGACCGAGGTGAGCGAGGGTTTCGCATACGATATCTCACCGCCCGTCCTACGGTACACCGTTAACCCACAACAGCCTTCGGGCTCTAACGACTGGTACATCAAAGCACCGACCTTGTCCCTGTCGGGAGAGGACGATAATGACAATTTCACTGTCCTTTATCGTCTTGGAGGGGCTGCGGAACAAACCTACGAGCGCCCGTTCCAGGTACCGGAGGGAACGACCCTATTAAAGGCCTCCATCATTGACGAGGCTGGTAACAGAGGTGAGGGGCTCGAGCTCCTGTTCAAGGTGGACAGCACGGTGGATAGGACGACATATGCCACCGATGCCAGCCCGAACCAGCAGGGATGGTACATAGATCTGCCAATGATAACCCTTCGCACCGACGGGAAGGCCTCCATCTTCTACCGCTTCCTTGGCCATGGTGATTTCGTAAAGTACAGCAGTGCAATTCTCCCGCCCGGCGAGGAGGGCTCGTTCCAGCTCGAATATTACTCTGTGGACGAGGCAGGGAACAGGGAGACCACGAGGACCCTTTACCTCTCAGTGGACGCGAAGGCCCCAGTGGTCGAAGTGGACGGCCCATCCTCAGGAAAGGCAGGGGAGGGGCTTTCTTTCGACCTATCATCCTCTACTGACGGTATAGGTATCACCGAGTACTATTTCGATCCCGGTGATGGTCCCAAAGGGGAATGGGGGAGCGACCCAAAGATATCCCATACCTATTCCAAGGGAGGGACATATACGTTAAAGTTCAAGGCAAGGGATGCTGCGGGACACGAGAGCGGGATCTCAGAGGTCAAGGTCTCCGTTTCCGAGGATAGCTACCTGCCCTATATCGTGATAGGGGCCGTTGTGATAGGGACCTTGATCACAGGCGGTCTGGTCCTGGTCCTAGTGGCATCAAGGAGGCCCCATGCCCCTCCTGTCCATGTTATACCCCCTACCCACCGACCGCCCATGGCCGCAGCGACAAGGTCGCCTATACCCCCGGCCAGAGCTCCACAGCCCCCAGCACAGAGGAAAGAATGGATGGAGAGCAAACCCCAGGGTTTGGCACCTAAACTTCCCGGAATGATGCAAGGGATGGCCAAGAGCGGGGTCCAATTAGGGGGCGGGGCCTTGACACCGACCCAGGGCAAGTTGAACAATTTTATCGACAGCTCCGTGGGCAAGGGACGTACCTACACTGGAGACCATAGAGCACCCATCAAGCCCACTGTGAAGGCACGACCTGAGCCCCCTCCGAGGCCACTTAGCATACCTGAGCCGCCCAAACCCCCGACGTTCTAACAATAGAGCTCATCCTTACCTGGGAAGCTCCACCTTTTCCTCAACCTTATGTAATGGTCGAAGTTCCAGACCGTTCTGAGCCCCGCCCCGTTCTCGCCCTTGAGCGTTCTCAGGACAGAGGCCGCACCGTTCACGAACAACCTCTCCTTCCTTTGCCTGTCTATACCGAAATCCAACGTATGTACATCACCTGTATCGACCTCGAACAGCCTGCAGACCCTGGTGGGATAGTTGATTACGGACATCCTGCTGTGACCGTACCTCATTGTATCGAATATGGCAAGCCCGAAATGGTAGAGGTCGCTCGTGGATTGATGCGGGGATGGGCCCGATGTTAGGTTTATGCCGAACGTTGGCCACCTAACTTCGTCCGGATCATCCTTGTCAAAGGTCTCTAGAGGGAGGTTCGTTGCAAAGGCACCGTCCACTATCAGGGACCTGTGGAGCTTGTAGGGGGTGAAGAAGAAGGGTACTGAGATGGACATCCTTACAGCAGCGGCCACCGGAAAGCTGTCTGGTCTCAGTTTCCCGTACCTTGGCAAGGAGAGGTCCCTGGGCAGCATGACCTCGCAGCTGTGGGTCACATCCGATGCGATCACCTGGAGCCTTGGGCCGTCGGTCCTACCCAGTCCAGAAAGCATCCCAACGCGACCTCTAGGTAACCTGCCGAACGTGTTCGCGTTCTTATCCACCAATCTCTTCTCAAGCCAGGATTGGAGCTTCTTTCCCTCGTACATGCCAAAGGATGACGAGATCGCCGCTATCTTTGCGAACTTGGGCAGCCGCTGGTCCCAGAACCCATCCCGGAACCTCATGAAGTCGATGTCGAAGAACTCGGAGAAGAGCTCATCGGCCGTGAACCCGGCCGCGACCAACGAAGCCGTGATGGCGCCAGCGGAGGTCCCGGCAAGCCTCTTGAACCTTACCCCCAACCTGTCCAGTGCCCACAATCCTCCCAGGTGGGCCACGCCTTTGGCCCCCCCACCAGCGAAGACCATATCACAGACCATCGGCTCCTTACCATACGATATCTGGAAGGTGGGGTCCTCCTTCAGATCGTCAAGTCCTTCGGCTATCCCTTTGAGCTCGTTCTGGATATCCGGCGATAGTTCCAACATGGGTGCCCACCTCAGAACTCCCAATGTTGGTATAATGGCTCAATCCCATTTAACGTTCTCTACCGTGGGAGATGGTCCTCTGAACGGAGCAGCTCTCCTGACCAACAGGACAAGAAGTGAACCGTCGGTGTTTATGCCCATTACCAGCTCGTCTCCCTGCTGGAAACCCATGGTCTTGAACCACTTGGTCAATCCGCCGCCTATCCTCACCCCACCTGTATCGGATATCATGCACTTGGACTCCAATGATGCGTCCTTCCTGACGAACAGTTTGATAGGACCCTGGGTCAGCAGCAGTCCCTTCTCCTTGGGGATGTAGAGGAATCCCTGCCTTAGGGATGTCCTGGAAATGGGGGAGACTATCACCCTCTCCTCCTCGAAGGATTCCTTTGTTATCACATCCTCGACCATCTGCCTCTGGGGCTCCTGAGCCTGGGCCATCTTCATCCCTGTTTCGTCAGGGACGGATTCCATGACGGGTGAGATGTCATCATCCAGAAGTGGGAGGACCGTGACCGTATGGGGTTTCATGGTGTCCTTGATGACCTTGGCGGTCCAGGGGTCAAGAAGGTAGAGGTAGGTGGACTCGGCGTTCTCGTTAGATATCTTGTCTATGTTCTTCCTTACGACATCGCTCTGCCTTCCGCCCATGCCGCTCCGACCGTGGAGGCTCATTGTCCTGACCATCCCTGCGACCTTCAGAAAACCGTCAGTTCTCCCCAGGATGGTGGCCTCGTCGGGCCTGTCCTGGATCTCCCAATCGACGACATCCTTGTGCCTCCTCTGGAGGTCGCTCCTGGCCACGAAGAGGGCTGTCGCCCTTATCCTGTCATCCAGGTCCTTCATGTCCTCCTTTATGATGAATAGGAATGCCAGCTGGTGCTTAAGCTCATCTGTTATCTTTTCATCTACGGTCATGAATATCGAATGGGCCTATTCTATTCTCTTCAATAAGGTTTTCGGTGAGGGCCTATCCCATAGGGTCCATCCTCAGATCTCGACCCCTCTTACGTCCTGGGTGAGGACGAACTCCAACTCCTCGCCCAGAAGGACCGCCATCCCGTCCCTGGCCGCAAGACAGTTGACCCCCGACCTGTTCTTGACCCATTCGGCCTGCTTCTGCGGACCGTCCCTCAGGACCTTCCTTCCGAGATGGGTGAGGATGCAGACCTCGGGCTTGACCTTTTGGGCTATGACCCCCGAATCCTCAGTTGAGAGATGGCTCGGGATCCTTGCATGGAGGGGTCTTGTATTCGCAAGTATGAGGACCCTTGCCCCTTTGTGGGCCGCTATCACTTCCTCCCTGAGCTCGGTGTCGGCAACGTAGGATATGTCCCCGTGCTCGGTCCTTAACCTGAAACCGATGGCGTCAGGGTCCGAATGGAGGGAGGGTGTTGCCGTTCCTACCATAGGCCCGATGTTGAACTCCTGTCCCCTTTGAACGGTCCTGACATCCTGGAGCTTCTGGAGGTGATACCTGGAGACGGCAGGTCCTATCTTTGGACCGCCCTTGGTCACTGAACGTGGGGCCACCAATGTCCCGCTGCGGCCTTTCTTGCCCATGACCATGCCTTCTATGAGCATCTCAGCTGAGGCGTAATGGTCGGGATGGCAGTGGGATATGAGCAGTCCGTCGGTGACGGTCGGGTCCAGACCGTACTTCCTCATTGCCAACAAGGCCCCGGGACCAGGGTCTATGTTCAATCTGGCCCTGTCCTCGAGGTACATCCCTCCAGTGCACCTCTCCTGCATGAGGGTGACGAACCTGCCTCCGCCGGTACCGAGGAAGACCAGTCTTGTCATCGGAAGCCCCTATATTTGGCATTCCTTAAAAATCTGTCCCGGCCTGACGCTGACGTAATCAAGGTACCTTGACGCAAATGATGACGACTTCAGGTCTAAAGGTTATAAATACCACCGCTTCATGGGACTTTCAGAGAGCCCATGCCAAAGGGATCAGGCTAAGGAGCTAAGGCTCCTTCGATGGCTCCATATCATAAAGACACGGAGGAAGAAAGATGATGAAGAGCACTATGATAACGGCGGTCCTCGTGCTTCTGATGTTGGCGGTGCCTGGTAGCATCGCCTCCATAGGTGCCCAGGACCAGGGCGCGGTCGCTCCCGGAACGGATGATGTCCTGCAGGGG
>CAZLVP010000027.1:0-1708 GCA_964563055.1 uncultured Thermoplasmatales archaeon
GGGTCCGAACGGAACTGACCAGAGCTTACCCTGTCCCCGGCATGTCAGGTCAGTTGACCCAGAGCGGCGGGCTGGACAAGGCTTTGATGTCCGCCAGGGAGTTCTCCAAGGCCGGTCCTGAACCAGGGGGAAGGGCGGTAAGGGCGCTCTCAAGGCACCTTGGAGAACTGCATCGTCTGGACCGGGAGATGAAGGAGAGGGTCAGGGCGTCCATAGGACAGATGGAGGTAACGTCATCCATCTTCGCCCCGCTGATGATCGGCAGTTCTGCCGGCATCTTCAAGCTGATGGAAGGCAGCTCGTCAGCGCTTGAGGGCGGGAGCCTGATGCTATCGGCTAGCGGCGGTGCCATGGGGTCCTCAACGTTCATAATGCTGTCCGGAGTCTATCTATTGCTGCTTTCGGTGGTCACGGCCTTGACGTTCCATAGATTGGAGCATGGCGTCGAGACCGGGGGTTGGAGCAGGGTCCCCAGAAGGCTCGTTCAATCAGGGTTCGCTTTCACAGCGGGAGTGGTGCTCAGCTCGCTCCTTCTCGGAGGTTGAAGAACAGGAGGCAATATGATATGAGGCGCAGAGTCTTTGACAACAAGGGAGGGATGGAAGGCGTCCCTCTGCAGCTGATAATCGTTGTGGTCGTCGGAATGGCAGCGCTCGCCATCCTGATAGGGTGGCTGGCGTTCGCAGGGGACACGGACCCCACTTTGAAGAGGACGGTGACGGACCCGGACACCATCAAGGTCGCGGGGACCGGCAGGGCCACGGCCTCCGTCCAGGTCCAGGTGTTCGTCTATGACAGCGAGGGGGACGAGGTCGATGGGGCCGTTGTCACCTTTTCCGGTGCCGTTGACCAGAAGGTAACCCAGAAGGTGGATTCCGGGGACAAGGTCGCTTTGACAGCTGCCCTTGCCCCGGGAGAGAACACGGGCACGATCGAGGTCAAGGCAGAGAAGGGCGGGGGCATGGGGAGCTGCAGGACCACTATTATCGTGATGAGATGACGGTCCCGACCCTGGTAGTTCCGAAGGGGAGGACTACCATCAAATGGTATTAATACCTGTGATACAGATGATTATCCGGGTATCGTTATGGAAGCCAAGGTTTACATCGTCACATTGCTCGCTGTTGTGGCATTGCTGTTCACGGCCGGTTGTCTTAAGGAACTTGTGGACCCCAAGATGGACATCAAGGTGGTCGAGGTGAAGGCCCTTGCCACACCGCCAGCTCTCGTGAACGATTCTGTCGCGGCAGGGGAAGAGTTCCTTTATATCAAGATCAATCTAACTAGCGAGAACGAGGACGTCGATCAGTTCGTGAACCCCGAGGAGTTCACAGTGGACAATAACGGTTCATCTACCTATCCTGGTCTCTACCTGGCCAATTTCGAGATGAGGTCCATAGGGAGGATCCTGGTAGATGCCGGGACATCGAAGGAGTTCTGGATAGTGTTCATGGTCCCAAATGACCAGAAGATGACCTATCTGAGGTTCGAAGGCACGGCCGATGAGCCGATAGAGGTCAAGCTGCCAGATTATGCTCATCGGGTTTGATCTGGACCATATGTAACGAGGGTGGGTCTATCGTCCCTTCCTGCGCAGGACAAAGATTACCAAGATCGTTATGGAGAAGAGGATGGACGCTGTCCCAGGCCAAGGGAGCTCATTGGTCCTCTTGTCCTTACCTGTTCCGTTCTCGTCCTCGGTCTGGTT
>CAZLVP010000027.1:1808-3672 GCA_964563055.1 uncultured Thermoplasmatales archaeon
GCCATCCCTACAGCTCCATCGATATGGGATGCGTTCCTGCATATCTCGAGAGGTATGGTATTCCCGGAACCTCCCGAACCGTCATCGTAGGGGTTGTTGTTCTTTGTGTTAGGGTCCCCCGTCTGGGCCACGAAATCGTCTATGCAGCGGTGGAACTTGATGCCGTCGTAGAAACCAACGCTCGCAAGGTCAATGAAGTTCTTCGTGGTGATGGGTGTCATGTTCTCGTAGAGCTCTATCTTGATGATGCCCCAGCCTTCGACATCTATGACCGCTATCCTGTTGGGTCTGCCTATGTCCTGGGGCTCCGTGTAGATGACCCCTTCCTCATCGGGTACGAAAGGAGCAGGAGCATTGCTCCCTGCTGGCAAAGCAGCTGCAATGATGAGAACGATCGATAGTGCGGTCAACAGGAGCACGGGACGCATCGAGGCATTATCCCCCGGGCGGGATAAAACACTTTGGCCCGCGGGAGCTTCATAAGGGGGCACCTTTACTGCGTTCCTCATCAAGCCTCTTGAAATGTTCGCGCTCTTCCATTAGGTCTTTCAAGAGGTCGAAGAGCTTCCAGCTGATGTTCTCTTCGGTAGGGGTGCAGAAGATAGGCCTCTTCCTTCCCTCGAAGCGGGGGAAGTTGTCCATGGCGGCATGAATCTGAGGACCGTCGAACCCGAGGAACATGACGACCCGCGGGTCATCTTTCTCCTCGAAGAAGGATGCCTCTTCTTTTTCCAGGATGTCCTGAAGGACAACGTCCTCCTTACCCGAAGAGGAAATGATCGTTATTGGGACCCTCAAGAGCCCATGGAGGACCTCTTTCAGGTTTTCCGATTGGTCCTTAGAGAAACCGTAGAGCATCAAACCGAGAGCGTCCATAGGGTATGATGTCCATTTGAGATAAAAATGATTACCTACCCTGGGTCATTGCACACTATCGAATAGAACGAACCATAGTTTTATATTTCTATAGAACCATAGAGTGATAGGTGATGATCTGGCGACGACTATAGCTCTGCGGGAGACCACCAGGAACGACCTCATGCTATTGAAGGTCGAAAGAGGTTACGATAGCATAGATGCCCTTCTTGAAGATATGATCGTCAGATACAAGAAGGAACGGTTCTTGGAACGGGCCAGGGAGTTCAGGGCCCGTATGGACGAGATGGGCTTGAGACCGAGGGACCTCAAATGAGGTCTTTCGTTGTGGACAGTAATATCCTATTCTCTGCGCTCTACAACCCCGATTCCAAAGCAGGGAAGCTGGTCCTGTCCGCTATCGATGGTATGGTCACCCTGCATTCAACGGAGCATGTGAAGGAAGAGATGGCCAGAATTTTGGCATCGAAGATGGGTTATTCGAAAGAGCTGTCAAATGGTACCATCAATGACCTTCCGGTACGATGGATGGATAAAAGGGTCTATCATGACCTTCTGAGAGAAGAGATCGTTTTGAAAGTGGGAGAGGCCGATTGCTCGCTTGTTGTCTGCTCTTTCCTCTTGAACCATCCTTTAGTGACAGGAGATAAAAAGCTAAAGAGGGTCGGGTCCAATATCGTTGAGATGATATCATTGAATGATATTGAATATTAATGCGACCTATTTCTGGGGAGTCCCAAAGAAAGATTAATAACGTTCTTATCTAACCTTCAATGGGACATAGTTAACCTTCGGAAGGGACAGGTGGTCCTATGGTGGTTCCCGAACCAGTGATAGAGACAAGGAAGCTTTCGAAGTTCTACGGCAGGTCCAGAGGTATAATCGATGTCGACCTCATTGTCAGGAAGGGCGAGGTCTTCGGTTTCCTCGGCCCCAATGGCGCCGGGAAATCCACCACCATACGGACCCTCCTTGACCTGATCCGTCC
>CAZLVP010000027.1:3772-23118 GCA_964563055.1 uncultured Thermoplasmatales archaeon
AGGACCGTTTTCCTCTCCTCCCATATCCTGGCCGAGGTAGAGGCCATCTGCGACAGGGTGGGCATCATCAAGGAGGGCAAGCTCATAGTCGTCGAGGACATCCATAACTTCAAGGCAAAGACCGGGAAATTGATGACGGTGAGGTTCGATGAGGAGGTCCCCATAGAGGTCTTCAAAACCATAAAGGGCGTGACCAACGTGGATAGGAGACCGCCTAATGGTATGGTGATATCCGTCTCATACAACATAGATGCCGTCATCAAGGCCCTCTCCCGTTACAGGGTCGCGGACCTTGAGTACGAGGAGCTTTCATTGGAGAGCTTGTTCCTGAAGTACTACGAAAAGGAACAGACCGTTGACCGCAGGGGCAAGGTCCTGAACGGAGCGGGGGTGAGCAAATGAAGCTCCCGTTCTTCAAGGTGGCGTTCAAGAACCAATGGGTGAGCATGACGATATACGGCTCGGTGATAGTCCTTTACGGACTGCTCATAATGCTCGCTTATACCTCTATGGTCGAGGGAAGCGTGAACGACCCGAGCACCACGAACGAGGGGTTGACGCTCACCAACATTGGGAAGGACGACAACGGCACCGAGGTCCTGAACCTCACGTGGGAGACGGAAGCTGGCATATCCTATCATACGGTCATTGGTCTAACGAACCTGACCTCGATGGGGACCTTGATGGACCCGTTGGTGGTCAAAGGTCTGATGGATGGGACCCTGGACATTTCGAAACTGCCTGGATTGGAGCTCATCTACAATGGGACGGGGACCTTGATTGAGTTCCCCAACAGGAACGGGTCCATGGTGTTCGCTGTTCTCCTTGTACCGGCCAGCGGGGACATGGCAGATTCGGGTCTCAGGGGCCCTGTTTACGCTAAGGACCTGATGAGATCGTCCGACTTCGACGCATTGTTGAAGGACAACCCGATGATGAAGGCGTTCTTCGGGGAGAGGGTCATTGATTACACGACCGTGGAAGGGTACCTGATGCTCGAGTATTTCACCATGTGGCCTCTCTTCTTCGTCATTTACATAGCCGTCAAGTCCTCCAGTGCCGTTTCAAAGCATGTCGAGGACCATTCCATAGACATCCTTTTGGCCACAGGGTATTCCAGGAACAGGTTCCTTGCCGAGAAGGTGCTGCTCATTGTCGTTAACATGGCAGTCCTCATCGTATCTGCCCTGGTGGGTATATTCCTCGGAGCACTGATGATAGGTAAAGCACCCCCTATGATGGGGTCCCTATACGCCCTTCTGGGGTCCATACCCATGTGCCTTGCCTTCGTCGGGATCTCGTTGGTCATAACTGTCCTTGTGGACGAGGGTGGCAAGGCGGTCGGGGCCATACTGGGGTTCATAATATTCCAATACATCCTCCAGATAGTCGCGAACATTGCGAGCTGGGGGAGCACCCTGAAGTACTTCTCCCTCTTCAGCTATTGGGACTCGCTGGAGCTCGGCATAGACCATCAGGTAAGTGGTTTGGACATGCTGGTCCCGACAGCTATCGGTATCGGTCTGATAGTGCTCTCGTTCATCATCTTCAACAGGAAGGAGATACACGCCTGATATCAAAGGTCCAACGACCTTCTATACCTGCTCGGGAGCAGGCAAACCTTAAATAATGTCTGTACGGATTTGCTCCCATGCGCCCCTCTATGGTAGTGATGGCCGTTATAATGGTCGTTTGCCTGGCCTTCCCAGCAATGCGGTCAGAGACCGGAGAGGTGGCCGCTTTTAGGAACGGTGATGTGGACCTGTACCCAGTTTTCAACCACCCTCAGCAGGGGGGAAAGTACATCAGTGACAACGGTTTCATCGCCAATATATCGGTCCATAACGCGGGCAGCATCGACATGCCCGATAACGGCCAGCTGGCCATGTCCATCTTGTTGTTTTCGACAGGCGCGACGGTGTTCAGTGCCATATCACGGACCATCAACGGGATCCCCGCAGGTGGCAGCAGGTCCTACGAGATGCAGAACTGGACGGGGGCCGCCCCAGGGAAGTACATCTGCAACGTCTCTGTACAATATCCGCCGGACTCCTCTAAAGGCAACAACTATGCCGAGAGCGTGTTCACACTTTATACCGATTATTGGCCCTATCCCCCTAAACTGGATACCTGGGGCGTTACCCCGGCCAAGGGCAATACGACATCGACCTTCGTCTACACGGTGACCTATATCCATAACTTCCTCCCGATGGCCATGTACGCGGAGATCGACGGGAGCAACAGGACGATGCTGGCGTCAGACCCTGGTGACGAGAGCGCACAGGACGGCAAGGAGTATCGACTATCGACATCCCTTGACATAGGCAACCATGCTTTCAGGTTCTTCTGTAAGGTGAATGCAACAAAGACCATCAATACCACCATGACACAGGGTCCGTGGGTCAACATCTCCCTGAAGAACCCCTACGTCTACCCGGACTACGGGTATGTCACCACCGATTTCAAGTTCTCCGTGGAGTATGGCTCCTCGAAGAACCTAGCACCGGACCAGATCTCCTTGCGGGTCGGAAATGACGACTTCCCAATGCTCCGGACAACTCCCACTCCGAACTACCTGAAAGGTGATGTAAGGTTCGAGGTCAGCGTCAAAGGGATCGACCTCGTCCCCTCCCCTGTGTCCTATTCATTCCGTTGCAGGACCTCCATGGACAACTACGCCATAGGGCCGTTCCAGATAGAGGGGCCTAGCGATAGGAGGGCGAACCTTACGGGTACGGTAAAGGACCAGGACGGCGACCCGTTATCAGGGTCGATGGTATCGCTAAGCCCCGGTCCTACAATAACGGCCGGTCCGGACGGGAGCTACAGGTTGGAGACCTATGTTGGGACCGGTTTCCTTGTCACCTATTCTCGGACAGATTTCCAGAACAGGTCGTACAAGATCGACATCCTGGAGGACAGGAAACTTGACATAGTCCTGGACCCGGTGCCCTCGGGGGGTACTGTTGAGGGACGGGTGACGTTCGAACTGGACGATACCCTTCTTCCGGTCGCCGGGGCCATGGTCAACCTGACAACTGACAGGATGTCCTATACCGTCCTTACATCGACGGACGGGACATATTCATTGAGCGATGTGGAAGCAGGGAGCTCTCGGACCATACGGGTGAGCGAGCACAGGTTCCTGACCCATACAGGGACCGTAAGGGTCCAGGACGGGAAGGTCACGCTGTACAATGTCACATTGACCGAAAGGCCAATGGACGTCTCACCATCACCGGACCCGTCCGAGGGGCCAATTCCCGTGGGGACGGAGTTCTCACTTCACTTCATCGGACCGTTCCAGGTCAATACCGCTGAGGTCACCATCCGGAACTCGACCTCGGTCCTTGATGTTCAAGTGGTACAGACAACCAACGGTACTGTCCTTTCGGTCGTTCCGATGGTCACCCTAAAATATGATGAAGAGCTGGTACTGTCCCTGACAGAAGGGGTATTGGACGATGAAGGGAGACCCTTGGTCTGGAGGAACATCTCTTGGACCTATAAGGTCGAGAGGCAGGGACCAGGTGTGTTCGTCATAGACCCGCCCTCCGATGCAACGGATGTACCTCTTGATACCAACATCACCTTCTCCTTCGGTATCTCCCTAAGGCAATCGACGCTCAAGGCAACGGTCCGGGACATGGACAGGTCCGTGGATGTACCCCTTTTGGGTACGTCATTCATTGACATGGTCAACTGGTCCGATTCCGGGAGGACCGACACGATTGTGGTCCTCAGGCCAGCCCACCTCAACTTTTCGACCAGGTACTCCCTCCTGATCAGATCGGGACTGGAGGACGGCTATGGCAGGGTGCTGACCGAGACCGAACAGAACACAGAGTTCCGGACGATCGCAGAACCGGACAGGGATGGGGACGGCGTCCCCGACTCATCGGACCTCTTTCCGGACGATGTGAACGAATGGTCCGACAGGGACGGTGACGGAAAAGGGGACAACCTTGCTGATAGGTTCCCCGACGACCCTGATGAATGGAGGGATACGGATGGGGACGGGAAGGGGAACAATGCTGATGAGGACGACGATAACGATGGTATGCCCGATGCCTGGGAGCTGCTCCATGGATTGGACCCTCTGGACCCCGACGATGCATTCCTGGACAAGGATAACGATGGTTTTTCGAACCTAAAGGAGTACCTGGCGGGGACGGATCCCACTGATAAGGATGACAGACCGAAGGAGGCAGCGGACAGTTCGACCTCCGTCATCGTCCTTATCGGGCTCATAGTACTGATACTGCTCGTCATAGCTGGAGGGGGTGCCTTCCTACTATCAAGGTCGAAGGAGGGGAAGGCCAAGGCCCCCTCCTTGGAGGAGTGATCCCCAAGGTGGTCCAGGGCATTGACGATTCGTAACTTTACAGGAAGATAGATATAATAAAGGATGGGGATGGAATATGGTGTTCAAAGGTATCAAGAGCGGTCTCCCTATCTCAGTGGTCGTCCTGGCTTTCACACTACTTGGTGCGGGAACGTTCTTCGTTCCTCCTGTCCATGCCGGGGCCAATACCTCGTCCACGACAAGGGCGGTCGGAACTTGGACCGTCCTCTCTTACATGAACGGCGATAACAACCTGGAAGTTGACATGATAAACGATCTCGAGGAGATGGAGAGGATAGGCCATATTGAGGGTGTCAATATAGTGGTCCAGCTCGATAGGAACACAGGATTTGACACATCTAACGGCAACTGGGCGGACACCAGGAGGTTCCTTGTGACGGACCATCCGGCCCAAGGGATAGGGTCCACCCGCCTCGATACAACACCCTTGGGTGAGCTCAACATGGACGACCCTGAGGTCCTGCGGGATTTCATCATGTTCGGACTTAACAACTACCCCGCGGACCATTACATGCTGGTATTGGAAGGCCATGCATCCGGTCCAGCGAAGGGCATAATGAAGGACGATTCCTCGACGCTCGGTGGCCTCCTGGAAATGGAGGTCCATGATATGGGCGCTGTCATAAGGGATGCTGTGGACTCGACCATAGGACGCCCCCTTGACGTCATTTCCTTCGATGTTTGCTGGATGGGAATGGTCGAGACGGGCTTCGAGGTCATGGACCATTCCGATTACCTGGTAGGGTCCTTCGACGAGATACCCCGGGCGGGATGGCCTTATGACCTCTGCCTTCCGCTCATAATCGACTCCACGCTCCCTATGGCAGAAAGGCTCTCTGCAGTGGTTGACACTTACATGACGCACTACGAGCCCCAAGGGACCGACTATGCTAGTCTGGCCGCTATAGACCTTAAGGCTTTCAAGAATGAGTTTACGGGCCTCTTCGGTGAACTTGCCGAGGAGATGCTCTACTCCGTTGTGGAGAGCGGCGGGGACCATGATAGCATAATGAAGAGGGTCGATACCCCCAAACTCAAATCGAACAACGCCAATGACAGGTACATTGACCTTTACCAGTTCATCGAGGAGCTCGAGTACGATGAGGTAGTACCTATCAGGGTCAGGGCAAGTTCAGCAGCCATTGGGCAGACCGAAGGTGCGGTCCTGATCAACACCCTGGGCGGGGCCAATCACCCAGCAGCATCACGAGTGTTCGGGATCTACAGCCCAACGATGTCGGAGGAGGCGCTCTATCAAAGCAACGTCCTTTCAACGCTTACGGCATGGGACGAGTACCTGATCGTCTCTGTCCGAGGTCTCAAGCTGGAACCCTTCAAGGTGAATTGGACGGATACCGATCCAGGGCGGATCACCTTCAAGCTCAAGAGCAGTACTGACAGCCTCATATCCAAGGTGGAGGTCGAGACCTCACCCCTAGGCGGAGGCACCCCCAAGAGGACCGTTCTCACAAAAGAGGGGATGACGTACTCTGTCGGCCTCGACACCCAGGGCAATGGTCTACTCTATCGATATATCGTTCGGACCATATGGGGGAGCGATGTCAGGCTCCCGCCGAACGAACCGCTCGAGGTGAGGTTCGGTGAGGATGACATTCCACCTGTCGTCCTCCATATACCACCAGTGATCCTTGACCCCTCCCGCCCCGGAGGTCAGCTCGAGTTCTTCATATCTGATGGGTCAGGTATCGACACAACTAGCAATGAGGGCTCCCCGAGGTTGGAGTTCAGACAGAAGGGCACCGTGGATTGGTACCGTCTTCCATTGAGGGCCGGGGACTATGAAGCGCTTAGGGGAATACAGACTTTCACTGGCTTTCCATCGGGGATGCCCCCTGGTGAGAGGGTCGAATACCATATCTTTGCAGCGGATATCAACGGGAACACTGTCAGGTCCCCTGCTTCAGGGGAGTACGAGAGCACCATGTTCAAGGGAGAGCGTTTCATCCTTGACGCCGCCAGATCGGACATTTCGGAATATGGAGAGCTCATCTCCCTCTTCTCGTCCATGGGCATATCCTTCGGTGTGGATTCAGTAGGGACCTTAGAGGGCCTTGATGAGGCCAAGGGGTATGTCCTGCTCGATCCCAGGTCGGCCTTTGACAACGATAAGGCCGGGAAGGTCAGGGATTTCCACTTATCCGGAGGGGTTATACTCCTTGTAATGGACCCGACCGATAACGATCAGGTGTCCATGGCCTCAATTCTGCTCCAGGAGCTTGGGATAATGGTCTCTCCCGAGGGGAGGGTCAACGGCTATTACCCCGGGAACCCATCATCGGAGCTGACCGGCCCCCTCCCTTCGCTCTACGGCTCTTCCCAGGGCTCCTTCGAAGCGTCCTTCGAGGAGGGAAAGAACGATGTCCCTGTTTACTATTCTGCCCCACCGTTCGCAGCGGCGATGACGGGCTGGAACGGAAAAGGGAGGTTCCTGGCATGCATATCCTCCCTACTTACAGATAGTTCCATGGAGAAGGCCTCCAACAGGCACTTCGCTGAACTGGCCCTCTCCTATCTTGCAAGGAACATGGCCCCGGTGATATCGGTCGAGGTCAACCCCGGTACTTTACTGGGTCCGGGCGAGGAGATGACCTTCGACCTCAGCGGGTCCTTCGACAGGGATGGGGAGATAGACTCCTATGGATTGGTGGCCTCCGACGGGACCTCCAAGGGTGGCACCTCTTCCCTGCTCGAACATACCTTCATGTCATCGGGGACCTACGAGGTCGAGCTCTTCGTCGAGGATGATGGAGGCGAGGTCGCGAAGGAGACCATAGTTGTCAAGGTGAACCGCCGGCCCGAGACCGATCACGGGTATGCACCGACAGAGGTCTACGCGGGGACCAAGGTCACCTTCGACCTCAAGGGAAAGGACCCGGAAGGTGACCAGGTCCAGGTCGTCTGGGGCTTCGGTGACGGCTTCACGCTTTCAGGGAAGACCGTGGAGCATGTTTACAGTAAGAGCGGGACCTACGATTACACGTTGAAGGTAACCGATTCGAATGGCCTGGTCTCCCTAAGCGGAGGAAAACTGGTGGTGTTGAACTCCGTTCCTGTGGCCATCATCGACAGGGAGGGTATAAGGGTCAACGGAAGACCGGGCAACTTCTCCGGTCCCTCAATGATAACCCTATTCGTGTCCGAGGGTGACCTGCTCCGGATCCCTTCCACAGGTTCATATGACAGGGACAAGGGAGAACCGCTCGAGTATTCTTGGGATATGGGGGACGGGACCGTTCTTAAGGGGAAGGAGGTCCTGCACCGCTTTTTTGTATCTGGACCAATGACGGTCATCCTGAACATCACCGACAGTACTGGGGCGACAGGTCGGACACAGCTCTCGGTGATGGTCTACAATACCTACCCTGCGGCGGACCTTGATGCATCTGTCGGTAAGGGCGGAAAGGTAAGCTTCGACGCATCCTCGACCCTGGACGACCCCTGGGACCTTGCGAACATGACCTACAGGTGGGACCTTGGTGATGGCACCATAAGGACGACCAGTGTCCCGTACTTTGAACATGATTACGAATGGGGTGGGAGCTACGAGGTCCGTCTGACCGCAACAGACCCCGATGGTGACAGCTCTACCATCTCATTGGACGTAGATGTCCCTGGTATCTCCCTGTTCCAGGTCCTCTTAATGGTCATCATCCTGATAGTTCTGTTCCTGGTCGGGGCTGCGGTCGGGTACGTTCTATTGGACCGTAAGCTCGCTTCCGAAGGCAGGGGACTAAAGGACCTCTTAAATGGGAATAGGGCAGGTCCAGAGGAAAGGCCCTCCATCAAAGGCTTCTCCCAGATGGATCGGAGACCTCCAATAATTGAGAAAAGACCTTTTCGGATGTCAAAGGTCGGACCGGGACCGAAAAATTGAACTCGAAAGATGGATTGGTGCTCGAAGGATGCTGTTCGCTGTTGTGTCGGACCTTCACGGGAACATGGAAGCAGTCAAGGCCGTATGGAACGAGCTGGGGGATGTGGACAGGATCTACTGTCTCGGGGACATTGTCGGCATAGGCCCCCGGCCTGGTGAGGTCCTTGATATGGTCCTATCTGACCCGAGGCTCATCAGGGTCAAAGGGAACCACGATCACAATACCATGAACATGACGGACCTGGGCCCCCTCAGGACCCTGCACAGGGGCCCCCACCATCTCTGGGTCAGAGGAAGGATGAGCCCCGAACAGATCGGCAGGCTCGACTCACCCATCTTCCTGCGAGAGGTCATCGATGGGACCAGCATCTCATTCATGCATAGGCATCCGTCGGACTTCCATTCGAAGGTCCCTTATTTCGACGAACCTACAAGTAAGGTCCTGGACGATTTCTATTCGGACGTCCTTTCTGATATCCTGTTCTTTGGTCATACCCATGTCCCACTGGACATTGTAGGGGTGGGTGGAAAGAGGTATATCAATCCGGGGGCCGTCGGGGTCCAGAACGGAGGACTGGCGAGCTACTCTCTTGTGGAAGTGGTGGGTGGTTCCGTTCAGGTCCAGAGGAGGACCGTTCGTTACGACCTCGACAATGTTGTCAAGGATATCATGGACCAGAGGACCCCTTTTTCGGACATCATCGTGTCCAATTTCTTCCGTGGCCCACCAACACCCGGCCCCGGAAAGTGTTAAGAACTTTCTAGCACCTTATTCCCTGTATGAGGCCACTGCCCTATGCCTTGCTGCTCACATCCATTTTAGGAGCTCTGGTCATTGCACCTTCCGGACCTATGGGCGATGGACCGTCCCAAGGCTACGCTCTCAGGGTGATGGACCTCGCAGGAGATACCGGGGAGGTCTATTATGTCGAGAGGGACTATGACGGGCTCCCTCAACTGGACATCACCATGTTGAGGACCTACGAGGACCGGAGTACATACCATGCGATCCTCACTGTCGATGGAGATGTCTCCATCGAACCTGGTTTCCTCTATTCGATCTCCTTCTGGGATGTGAACGTCGTGGTCGATTCAGGGACGGTCCAGGTCTGGAAGGGGACTGACCCGTCGAACACCATCTCAGGGGTCAGGACAGAATGGACGGGTCAGGAGCTGCATGTTACACTGTCCAGATCGACCCTTGACCTTGGAAAGGAGCCCCCCAATGCGTCTGCCCAGTTCTACAGGCTCGATACCATGGGCGAAAAGCGGATAGAAACGGTCTATGACGAGGTCGAATGGATAGGGGGCATACCCCTTAATCCGTACGAGATGGACATACCGGACCCTGAGGGCGACGTGGTCCAGAGCATTATCGAGGCCATGCTCATATCTGAACCGTCACTTGACATGATCGATGTCAGCTTCTCCAGTGATGAAGGGCGGATAGAGTGTGAGATAGAGCTGGGTGGACCACCTAAAGGCGGTCAAGGAGCTAGGTACAGGGTCGTGGCGGGTGACCTTGACATGCAATGGTCAGATGGTGTCCTCTCCGCACATGTCAAGGGCGCAGGCCAGGTCCTGACATCCGGGTCCGAGGTCATAGGGACCCGTTTGGTGTTAACGTTGACCCTTTCCGAACCGCTCAAGACACCTTTCGGTCTGTACGCCGAAACATTGGAATGGACGAAAGGCGGTGGCTGGAAAGGGGATTCCGTCCCGGAACATGTGAGCCTTTTCACAGCTCTCCTGCCGTTCGGTTTGGGTCATAGTATATCTTCCACAGCTAGCATCCTTGCTTCGGGAGAGGTGGAGGCGTTGATATCCTTCCAAGGCTTCGACGATGAAATAGAAGCTATGGTAAGGGCACGCACCGATATTGATGGTGATGGCACGGTAAGCAAGAGCGAGGCCGAAGGGACCTTCCGGGAAGCCCTCGACTGCCTGGAAGGGGGTGAATGGATGCAGGTACCTACCTTGGATGGGGTCGATGCCCAGGTTACCGCATCGGTCATGACAGACGGATTGGAGGGGTCCACTTCCCAGTCTGGCGATATCAAGGTCGAGTACAGGCTCACCTTAGGGTCTGTGAGCTCCCTTCATGAGGGATGGAGCATATCCTTTCCCAAATGGTGGCACATGGCCCCTACTGAGGCCCTTCCCATTGATATCAGGACCACGACCATGGATATAACCGTCCCCGAGGGATATTACATCAGACCCAGCACCCTCGAACCGGCGCTCCTAGGGAACCATCTGACCCAGGACGGACGAGGCATTCTGTTGGAGGGTACCGGCCCTGGGACGCTCTCGTTGACCTCAGGAGGGTTCTCATTCGAACTGGGAATGGACGGGTCCGATGATGATGATGGGACCGATGACGATGGTGATAACGGTCCATGGTTGCTTTACCTGCTTGCTTCTGGCGCGATCATCATCTTTATTATAGTGATCTTGGCATGGTGGCGCCTCGGCAGAGCTGAGGACCGTTAGGGGTTATTGACCTCTCCTTCCCTGGACCAGAACACCAGACCGGTCCAGATGTCGGATCTGACGGCTGTCGAGGTGCCCTCCCTGGAATCGCACCAGACACCTACCGTCCATCCAGGTCCTGCGGACAGTCCCAGATAGTCCCCTATGAACGGACCCCTTGTGTTCTCCCCGTCGAAGGAGACCTCGCTCATGGGTAGGTTCTGATATGTCAGCCCCCCGTCGGTGGAACGTGCGAAATAGACGCTTAATAGGTCGTTCGCTGGGTCGTCCCTCCGGTCATAGAACATCACCTGCAGCGACCCATCGCTGCCTATGGCGGTCGCAGGGAAGAACTGGTCATTGTCCGGCTCACCCCTCTGATTGTTGACCGTTATAGGGGTGGACCAGGTATCCCCGCCGTCTGTGGATGAAGTGGCAAGGATATCGGCCTGACCTGTCCTGTAATCGGGCCAAGCTAGGAATATTGTACCGTCAGTCTCCCCACCGTAGTTATCAACGGCCATGTCGCACATGGTGGGTGTCCTGTAATTGTTGTTGGGCAGGTTGTAGGGTAGCACGACGACAGAGGATATGGTCCTAGCGGTTTCGAAACTATCCCCCCCGTCCTTTGACCGTGTATAGCGTATCGTACCGAAATCGTACTCTATCCAGGCCACATGGACCACGCCCTTGCTGTCCACTTCGACCTGGGACCCCTGGACCTGACGCTCCTTCTGGGTTATCTCGGATATCACCCTGGGCCTGGTCCATGAGCGGCCTCCGTCACGGGATACCGAATGGACCAGTGCGGAGGTTATCCCGTATAGCTGGAAGGCCGTCCATGTTACGTGGACATCGCCCGTGACGGGGTCCACAGCGATCCATTCCTTGTCATGGAACGTGGCGAAGTTGGTGATGGATGGCGGGTCGGTCACCAGTACTACCTGGGAGAATGTCTCCCCCCCATCGGTGGACTTTGCGACGAAGATCGATGAACCCGGCTTGATCAGGTTGATGATGGCAGGGTCCCTGTTGAACGCTATGCCCGCCATGTAGACATCCCCGTTAGGTGCAAAGGCGAGCACCGGGTCGCCTGCCCCTTGGAACCTCCAGAGGGGCGAGCTCCTGTCGTTATCATATCCGGGGATAAGGTCCCTATTCCAGGTCTTCCCGCCGTCCCTGGACCACATGTAACCTACCCATGCGTCGCCGCTCGGTGTACCGTAATCGTTCGAGCCTGCGACTATGTTCAAGGGGTCTATGGGGTTCACCGCAACGGTAGGTTCGTTGTTGGCCGTCTCCAGTGTGGTCGCCGGTACGTTCGGGAACCTTGTGAAGGGGATGAACTCCTTGTCCCCACCGCCCCCTCCACCACCTCCGATCAAGCCTCCCTTGAACAGGTCCGTCCTCAGGGCAAGCAGGACCCCTGCGCCGAGCAATATCAGAACGACGACCAATGCGATCAGGGTCATCTTCCTGTCCTTGGATGAGGTCATCGTGTCGAATATGGGGTGCGAAGTTTTGAACTTATCGGTCGGTACTCATTCCTGCCTTGGCCCTCTCCCTTAGGACCTTATCCTTCCATTCCTTGATGTCCAATGGCCGACCATGACCGAAACCCCTGCATTCTCTGTGGACCATAAGCCTGCCGTCAGGTAATAGCAGGAAGGGATAGACCGCGCATGTGTAGGGCCAATCGGGATAGAGCGTACAGACAGCCCCTTCAGGCCTTAACATGGGGCAAGCCCCGTCCAATCGGAAGAAAGGATGGTCGAGACCGGTCTCGGGGTCAACTTCGATGCCAAGGCCGGGAAGGTCCCTGACCCTCTTATCTGCCTTCAGTCTATCGAACTCCTTCCAGGTCATGTTGATGGTCCAGTCCTTCCTGCAGCAGTCGGAGCATCTGATGCATTCCCATCTGATGCCTACTTTCACCTCGGACCACTCCGCTTCGATGTAGTCCCATGTACCGTCCCTGTCAAGGAGCTTCCGTTCCATCATCACGGTCATGCAGCAAGCAGGGTTTAACCCTTCCCGAAAGATAGTTAATTCCTTGTTACCTTCATGCCCCGTGGCCAGAAAGAAAAAGGGAAGTATGGGCGGTCCCGGTGTCCTGCGGTTCGTGCTCACTATCATCGTCCTTGCCCTCGTCATGGTGGCAACGCTTGGGTTCCTCTACATCTATCTGGAAAAGGTGCTCCGTGAGAACGTAAGGGACGGTTTCTCCGCATCGGACCTAAGGTCCCCTCTTGATGAGAAGAGGCCATATACGGTCGAGGAACCACCCCTTTTCATCGCAACTGGCCCCCCCCCGTCATATTCATGCAGGGTCTCCTGGCCCGTCAATGGTTCCGACGGGAGGCTGGACGGCTATCCCGGCTTGGGGGCGATATTGAACCTGAGCCTTGAGAACCAGGGTGCCTCAGCCCTCTATGTGGAGAGGGCAGGGATCACAACGGATTGGGGTGTTGACAGGGAATGGACCGTAGGGAAATATGTGGGTCCCGGGGAGAGAAGATGGCTCAGACACCTTATAGTGCCCATAACTGACCCACCACCCCCTGAGGTAGAATGGGGCTACAGGGTCTCCCTTGGGATACTGGTCGAAGGGGCATCGTCGTGGACAAGGGTCGAAAAGGTCGATTTCGACAGGTCCGAGCTGGACGTTCTGCCGCTGGGGGACATGTCGCAACCGATGAAGGTCAGAAAGAACTGGAGGGCCTACTTCGACAGCATCGTTCCTAAGGTGAAGGAGGATATGGAGGAGCTCAAGGAGGTATTGAACGGGACGCTTCTCAACAAGAGCGAATATACCATCCAAGCCCTTCCCGATGTCCACGAATGGGTGGTCGCAAGGATAGATTACCGGACCGACCAGGACGGGAGGGACGAATGGCTCTCCCCCATGGAATGCTTGAACAGGGGAACTGGCGACTGCGAGGACTTCGCGATCCTCTACGGCGCCATCATCACCCTGTTGGGTGGATCGGCCAGGGTGATAGTTACCAGGGACCATGCCTTCAATGCGATATACATTGGAAAGGACCGATCTCTGCTAGGACCTCTGACGGAACGCTACGATATCACCGTTCCTTTCCAGCTCCTAGAGGACCGTTACGGTATATGGCTACTGGTCGAACCTCAGTCCTTTCTGATCATAGGCTGGTTCCCTCTGGGGATAGTCCCCGTCCTTGGCGGGATCGAGGGGCAGACGATCTATGGTAATGATGGTATATCTTGGAATTATATTGACGACGACCCCATCTATGTTGTAGATATATATATTCAATAAGAATATATTGGTCAGGCAATTCACACCCCTAAGGAGCGGACGAGCATGGAGACAAGAAAGGTCCAGATTTCAGGTGGTTCCACCTTCATAGTATCGCTGCCCAAGAAATGGGCCGAGAAGAACTCTCTGAGCTCGGGGACCCCCCTGAACATTATGGAGGACCGGAACGGCCTCCTCGTCCTCTCACCTCAACCCGTCGGGTTCAGGGAGGTCGTTGTCGGCGAACTGAAGCTTTCCGGCGACGAAAAGGAGGAGGCGATAATACGAAGGCTCGTGGGTGCCTATATCTCAGGTGTCACGAGCATAGAGGTCACCAGCAAGACCTCGATCCGCACGGAGCACGCAAGAGCCGTGAGGGAGTTCACTAGATTGGTCATGGGTGTGGAGATCGTCGAGGAGAAGAAGGACCTCATAAAGCTCCAGGACCTCATTGACCCGGCCGATTTCTCGGTGAAGACCGGGTTGAAAAGGATGTCTTTCCTTACAGAGAAGATGATAGAGGACTCCTTGAAAGCATTGAGCAAGCCCGACAGGGTGGTCCTTGAGGATGTCATCCAGAGGGACATGGAGGTCGATAGGATAAACTGGCTCATCCACAAAGAGTTCAATATGGTGAGCCTCTCCCCAAAGGTCGCCGACAGGACCAAGATGTCCCCAGAGGACGCTCTGAACTTCATGCTATCGGCAAGGGCCGTCGAGAGGGCCGCCGACCATGCTGTCTCTATGGCAGGCAATATCATAGAGATCGGGGATTTCTCTGAGAAGAGCATATCAGATTCCGTCGTACAGGTAGGTATGAAGGGTAAGGAGATTTTCTCCGACTCCGTCATTTCGGTCTTCTCCAAGGACCTTGCACTTGCGGATTCCGTCATAGACCGGTCAAGGGAGATACGGACCCATCTCAATCCGATCTTCAAGAGGATCCTAAAGCTCCCTGCCGATGAGGCCGTCCATATGGGCTATGTCATAAATTCCATAGAGAGGATAGCGGCCTACGGGGGCGATATTGCCAAGGTAACGCTCAACACCTTCACTCAGAAGAAGTGAGCCGTTTCTTGTAGACCCTGTAGCCTATGAAAGCTGCCACCCCTAAAGCTACAATGATGAGCAGGATAGGCAGGATAAGTCCTCCCCCCACAACCCCATCTTCGCCTGGCCCTCCTCCCACAACATTCACATCCACCCACGAATGGAGCGACTCGGTGTCCCCTGATATGCTCCTTGCACAGATCCTGTGGGTACCTTTTGAGAGCCCTTCGACCCGGAAGCTCCAGGGGTTGAAGTCGTCCGTCGTCTGCTCCCTCACAGGTTTCCAGGGGCCGTCGTCTATCTTGACCTCTGTCAGCTCGTAGTCCCCACCCCTGGACCATCCGAGACCGGAAACAGTGATGCTCGAGCTTATGTTGTAGGTGTAGTATGATCGGACATCATCGACACCGGAGATGTTGGTGATGTGGGCCTGGAGCCGGGTGTCGATGTCGTTTGGGTCCTCCACCTCCATTGACAACCTGACCGCATTGTACGCATCTATGGTCCCCCAGCCGTGGTCCCTCTCCCAGAAGGGGTCAAGGGAGGGGTTGGTAGGTGGGGCCTGCCTATCGGCGGTGTACCGTAATATCTCCTTCACCAGCTCGCATCTGCCATCCAGCAAGGGGTTCGATTCGAGCATCAGGGCGATCACGCCCGCTACAAGGGGGGTAGCATAGGAGGTCCCGGAGCCTCTAGCGCCATACCCGTTGCTCGATGCATCTCCCGTGATCCTCGTGGTATCGGGCTGCAGATTGTTTATGGTCGTACCCGGGGCGGCTATGTCTGGTTTGAGCTCGTCGTAAGGGTCGCTGTCGCCGTTGTCCAGGCGGGGTCCTCTCGATGAATAGAACGCTATTATGTCATCGGAATGGTCCATGGTGTTGTTGTCGGCCGTGGCCGCGACTATTATCGCCTTGGAAGATGCAGAGAGCCCCGAGAACCCTGTGTTATCCGGTCCATCGTTCCCGGCGGCGTTCACGACAATTACGCCCGCATCGACCGCAGAGTCGAGCAGCCTTGAGTACTGGTCGTTCCCGTCGCTGTCCTGGCCAATGTCCACTCCCCATGATAGGGACATGATGTCTATCCCCACATATTCGGAGCCGCCGGTGGTCCAGCTCGTTTCCAGGTTCTCTATTCCCCACCTTATCCCCCTTAACGTGCCGTCCTTGAGGTTCGGGTCGCCAACGGCCCCAACCCAGAACTCACCGGGGGCGTAACCGATCTTGGTCCCTATGCGGATATCGACCAACCTTGCGTCAGGAGCGGTTCCCATATACTCTCCTTCCGGGGCGCCCGTTCCAGTGGCTATCCCGGAGCAGGTGGACCCATGGCCCTGGATGTCGTCCGGATTGTAGGTCCCGTCCTGGGGGTAGAGGAAGGGGAGGTTGTCGGGCTTGGTCATATCGACCCCGCCCAGGAACTTGCCTGACAGTGAGGGATGCTCATCATCTATCCCAGTATCTACGATGGATATGGAAACCCCTTTTCCGGTGAAACCCAGCTCCCAGGCCGTTTCAGGGGAGTACATCTCGGACCCCCTGGCCCTGACACTGGGGGTCGCAATGTCCGAGAACAATACCGGAAGGCCCAAAGGTTCTATGAAGATGACACCATCCAGCAAGGAGAGCTCGGTAAGCTCTAACATGTTCGCTCCCAATACGACCAACGCATCGATCTGGGGTATTAGAGCACCGACCTGGAAACCCCTTGCATTAAGGGTTTTTAGGTCCCTTTCGGTAACGTCACGGGAAAAGGATAAGGTCACATCGACATGGGATGTCAGCCCATTGGACCTGACCTCGTCCAGAGCATCGGATATTGAGTTCCTGTCAAGATCAAGGGCGGTCACCTCCCACCAGGGTCTTTCGTTCCCGGCTAGCGCATCGATGGAGGGTCCAATGGCATGTTCGATCCTCAGGACGTTGAGGTCAGGTTCTGCCGAACCGACCCATCCGAAGGGTACGAACATCATGGTCGTGAGCAGAAGGTAGAGGAGTCGTCTCATCGGACCAACATATGCATCCATTTAAAAAACCTTGTTGGAAGGTAGAGGGGGACCCCTTTTTGAGGGAAAAGAGTGACGGGGGGGAAAAAGTGGGGGATTGTTGAGGAGAGAGGTTTGGAAGAATTCTCGTTTCCTCCCCGTCATGTAATCATAGGATTCCTATGTTATATAAGATGCCCCTAATTACATACAAAAGTGGTGGTGATATGGGTTAAAGAACAGGTCCAAGAAAAGGGTGACGGCCCGGACGGGCAGGGGGGGGATGGAGGATGACGTGCGCTGTCATGGAGGGTGGGAAAAATGACCCACCGGGCCGTCGGGACAGCCCTGTTGGGGGTAGGTTCGTACCCGCCCCCGGGACCTGTCCTGGAAAAAAGATACCATAGAGCTTTTAAAGGAAGATTTGTCCGGTTTTCTACGGTATATATACTTTGCTGGTCATTGTCAAAACAGTACCAGGCTAGTATCAGAGATCAGGGTCTCTGGACATCTCAGTCATATAAACTTTTTATATGCAAACCACTGATTTCTTCATCATGCGAAGATGGGATAGTGCCACAAGGAAAGGGTGGTACGATGGTCTTATCATTGGATATTTAGCCGTGTCTCTCTTGACCCTCTCCTTGGTCCTTTTGGTACCGGAACATTCGGGTAGGGTTCAAGCTCAAGAACAGGATGATGGGACGATCACATGCGGACCGGGAACAACACCGGTCCTGGAGGGGGAGAATGGCACGGGAGAATGGTCCGATGCCAGGGAGCTTGTCCTGCTATCAAGGACAGGAGAACCCTTTAGTATGTTGTACAAACATGACTGGAGCTCGCTCAATATCTGCTTCATGACATTCGGAAACCAGTATGCCGAGGTATATCTGGACACTGAGGATGATATGGGGTACAGGCCAAAGAACGACGATCATCTCCTCCACATCTCCGCAGCGTTGTACGAAAGCCAAGGGACAGGTCTGAGATGGGGTGACCTTGTCTATGAAGTAGAAGGCTGGGATGGGAATACCATGTCAGAGGGTTTCGGGAGGCTTGAGATCTCCATATCAACCTCCAAATTGGGAGAGACCCTTGAGGAGATTGGGACTTTAGGTATAGGATTCATCATCACAAATATCGATGGCGGTAGGGAGACCGACCATAGATGGCCTCAATGGTTGATGGAGGATGATCCGGGGAGTTGGGGGGATATGACATTCCTAATGGAAGGAGGAGATATCGAGAACATACCTCCCAGGGCAGAGGCCAAGGCCGATAGGACCAAGGGAGATGCGCCACTTATCGTTTCCTTCACTGGAGGGGGTGAAGATATCGATGGTACAATAGTGTCCTATGCTTGGGGCTTCGATGACGGTTCATCCAGCATAGATAAGGACCCGGTCCATACCTTCATGTCGGCAGGCTCCTATCAGGTACAGCTCACAGTTACAGATGATGATGGCGGAATAGGAAAAGATGAGGTAAACATAACAGTAATGGCACCATCTGGAACGGATGATGATGGGAATGGACCAGATGATGATGAGGGGCAGGATGATGTTGGACCCGAGGTCGGGGTCGAGGAAGCATCCGGGATGGGTGCCCCCCTTGTTGTAATAACAACTTCGATAGTGGTCCTGGCATTGGTAAGGAAGAGGAAGAACAGACCCTGGTCAAATTAAAGATAATATTGATTTCGTGCCTGAGAATATTGACATTTGAAGATGAAAAAATTATATGGGTCCATTCAAGGATATACGGTCTCGACCTTTTCCGAGTAACCGCAATTCCTGCATTCGTAAAAGGTAATGGTCCTTTCACCAAGGTCAGAACCCTCAACAGGTTGGGATCTAACTTGATTGACCATCATCAGGGAGTCCCTTTCACAGTTGGGGCATTTACTACCAACCATTTCCAACCCTTCATTTAATTTTCTTGAGGTGGTCATCAATGGGTCGGTGGCTATTAATAATTCACCATATGACCGATGGTTTTCAAGGACAATGGATGAAAGAAGACATACTTGACAAATTTGGATTTTCTGTAGGGACGTCAATCAACGGACCAAAGAAAAAACTACGGGATCGGGAGCATGTGATGAGATCTGTAAAAGCAGTGCTCCCGGCGGAACATTTTTTCTGTCCATGCATCAACGGTGCATTCAAGAAAAAATGTCAGCCCAATAACGGTAATAATTGTTGTTAGATCATTATTGGGCGTGTCTCAGCAACGTAAAGCATCCTTTTCCGGGAGCGATACATAATTGACGAGAGGAAAAGGATGCGGGGTCGGGAGCACG
>CAZLVP010000027.1:23218-30358 GCA_964563055.1 uncultured Thermoplasmatales archaeon
TTCCGGGAGCGATACATAATTGACGAGAGGAAAAGGATGCGGGGTCGGGAGCACGTACGCTATCTGGATGATATCAAAGTGCTCCCGACGGAATTTGAATCCGTGTCACCGGCTCGAGAGGCCAGTATGATTGACCGCTACACCACGGGAGCGGAGAAAAAGGCCTATTTCGAAGCGCCAAGGAGCAGGTCCTAATTAAACCTTTTCGGGGGCCGGATCCAGCTCAGGCCTTCTGCTGGACCTTGGCCCAGGAGTCCCTCAGTGTTATGGTCCTGTTAATGACCAGAGCATCCTCCGTCGTATCCGGGTCCACACAGAAATATCCCAGCCTCTCGAACTGGAACCTAGTGAACGGAGGCAGTCCCTTAACGGCTGGTTCGACCATTGCCCCTTTTATGACCTTCAACGAATCCGGATTGATGTATTCTGTGAACTTTTCTGTCATGGAGAGCGGGTCCTCAACAGTGAAGAGCTTGTCGTAGAGCCTCACCTCAGCCTCAACGGCATGTTTTGCGGAGACCCAATGGAGCGTGCTCTTCACCTTGCGCCCATCGGGCGCGTCCCCACCCCTTGAGGCAGGGTCTATTCTGCATACAACCTCCTTCACCCTGTCCCCGTCCTTTACGACGTCCCTGCAGGTCAATAGGTAAGCGTTCCTCAACCTCACCTCCCTCCCAGGCGAGAGCCTGAAGAACTTGGGGGCGGGGACCTCCATGAAATCCTCCCGCTCTATGAGGACCTCGTTCGAGAAGGGGACCCTCCTCTTCCCCGCGGCAGGGTCCTCCGGATTGTTCACCACTTCCATAAGGTCCTCTCTTTCAAGGTTCTCTATGGTCACCTTCAGGGGATCGAGGACTCCCATGTACCTGGAGCAGGTCCTGTTCAGGTCCTCCCTGACAGCGTGCTCCAGGGTCTCCAGAGCTATGGTCGAATTGACCTTTGCCACACCTATCCTGGAGCAGAACTCCCTGATTGAGGCCGGGGAATATCCCCTCCTTCTCATACCGCTCACAGTAGGCATCCGAGGATCGTCCCAGCCGCTGACAAGTCCTTGCTGGACGAGCTCCAGGAGCTTTCTCTTTGACATCACGGTAAAGGTCAGGTTCAGCCTTGCGAACTCTATCTGTTGCGGATGGTAGATACCAAGCTCGTCCAGGAACCAATCGTAGAGGGGGCGGTGGTTCTCGAACTCGAGCGTGCAGATGGAATGTGTTATGCCCTCTATGGAATCCTCAAGGCCATGGGCCCAGTCGTACATCGGATAGATGCACCAACTGTCCCCTGTATTGTGATGGGAGGCATGCAGGACCCTGTACATGACCGGGTCCCTCATGTTCATGTTGGGATGGGCCATGTCTATCTTGGCCCTGAGGACCTTCTCCCCGTCCTTGAACTCACCCTTCCTCATCCGCTCAAAAAGGTCCAGGTTCTCCTCCACTGAACGGTTCCTGAACGGGCTCTCCCTTCCAGGGGTCGTAAGGTCCCCTCTGTGAGCAGATATCTCATCGGCCGTCAGATCGTCAACATAGGCCTTTCCCCTCTTTATGAGGTCGAAGGCCCATTGGAACATCTGTTCGAAATAATCCGAGGCGAAGAGCGGTCTGTCCTCCCATTGGAAACCAAGCCATTTGACGTTCTCTATTATGGATTGGACGTACTCCTCCTCTTCCTTCGTAGGATTGGTATCATCGAAGCGGAGGTTGCATTTCCCACCGTACTCCTTTGCTATGCCGAAATTGAGGCAGATGGACTTGGCGTGGCCTATGTGGAGGTAGCCGTTGGGTTCTGGTGGGAACCTGGTATGGACCCTGCCCTGGAACCTGCCGGAGATGTTGTGCCCATCTATGATATCCCTGATGAAATCCTTTGCAGGTCTTACCTCCTCGCTCATGACAGGTCACTCGGTTTCTGGCAAGGGAATGGTACTAAATATAATTGTCAATACCACCAGAGGTCCATTGGTTTGCCGTGAGGGGGTTCTATGGTCCAGGGTTGGAAAATAGTACTTTCACCGGTCGTAAGACCCCGAATCATACCGCACACTATTTAAACAATGACGGGTCGTGTCGTTCAGATGCAAAGGGTCCGCGGGCTCATATCCGTCATAAGGTTGGAGGACTGTCTGATCAGTGCTATCGCCGTATGGATAGGCTGGCTTGCCGCTTCGAGACAGTGGGTACCTCAGAACCCGATACCATTGGTCCTCTGGTGCCTTTCGACCTTCCTCCTTGTCGGAGCTCTGAACATTTTGAACGACATGGGCGACCTTGAGATAGACAGATTGATACACGGGAAGAGAGCGCTTGCCTCCGGAAAGATATCGTTCCGTTTGACGAAGAGATACCTCTTAGCTCTGGCAATTGGCTCCCTGGTCCTTGCATCGATCGGGGCATATCTGGGTAAGGATATCTTACCCCTCATCTTCTTCCTAATCGGGATGGGGATAGGTCTGATCTACGAGGTCTGGTTGAAGAAGAAGGGTTTTGCAGGGAACCTCTCGATCGCTGTCCTCGTTGCCTTCCCTTTCCTTCTCGGGGGGTCGGTCAATGGGATTACCCCCCTTGTCCTTACATTGTGCGCGATGGCATTCTTTACAGGACTTGCGAAGGAGATCATAAACAGCGTCAAGGACATAGACGGGGATAGGGGAACAAGGAAGACACTACCCCTCTCAATAGGGGTGAGGCCAGCGTTGATGATATCGGTCCTGCTGCTCACCGTTACCATCCTTCTTAGCTTTCTCCCATTGTACATGATAGGTCCTGAGCTCCTTTATATCGTGTTCATGGGAGCGACGGATTCGATCCTGGTGTTCGTGATGTTCACCTGTTTCTGGAGACCGAACATGGCCCATCACCTGCAAAGCCTTGCTATGGCGGTATCTCTACCTGGTATCATCTCGATATCGGTGATCGGATGGTAGGTTCGAGTTCGGATATGGTCGGTCAGATGAAATAAAAATGGTAGCCCCGACCAGATCTTTATGATCCTAGCCCTTTGCTTGAACCTGGGCATAACCAACATCTATGTGAGATTGTTATGCCCAGCTCTGGGAAAATCGTGATAATACGCGGTATCGACTGCGATTTTCCCGAGTTCGAATCTGGTCGGTTAGCTTAAATAAAGATGGTAGCCCCGACCAGATTCGAACCACGGCCTAACCAGAGGTTATGCCTGCTCGGCTCTCTACGATAGCCTCGTGGGACCAGTTCGAGCTGGTCGGTTAGATAAGAAAAGAATGGTAGCCCCGACCAGATTCGAACTGGTGACAAGAGATCCAGAGTCTCCTATGCTAGACCGCTACACTACGGGGCTATGGGTTCGGCGCAATGATTATTGAATCCTTATATTACCCTTGCGGTGTTCGGGTATTAAAGGACAAGGGCCAGGGCCGCTCAGCGATATCCTTAAAAAGTATAACAAATATGAGGCGGCGGTTCACATGGTCGAAGAAAAGCAGGTCACCCTCCCTAACAGCTATCTTAGGGGCGTTTCCAATCTCCTGATAGCCATAAGCATACTGCTTCTTGTCGTATGGACCGTGGTCATGTTCCTTAAGCAGGGAAAGCTGTTCGATGTTGGGCTCTATTCTGTGTTCATCGTCCTTTTCCTTTTCGGTCTGACCGGTCGGCTTCTCTACACGGACAGGATGAGAAAGGGCGGGGAATGAGCGCTCAGGGGACCGGTACCCCTCTATGTTTTCTACCGAATACCCTATCATGTTCTCCATGGATAGCGTTGCCGAGAGGGAGCTACGTTCCATTTCCAAAGCAGCCTCCGAGCTGGTACGTCATGGTTGGGCGCGCTCCTCATCGGGCAACATATCTCTGCGTTCCCATGCGATCGTTGATATTGCTCAAAAGCAGGCCTTCTCTTTGGACCAACAATTAGGATCAAAAGAGCTCTTGCAGGGGCTGCCCTTCTGGATCTCCCGGACCGGCTGTAGCATGGAAGAGCTCTCAGATGACCCTGAGAGGAATGCAGGGTCCTATCGTTTAATAGAACGTTCACTACAGCTGTTGTTAGGGTCAGGTCCCCCTAGTACAGAGGTCGCTGTTCACCTGCTTATCCTCTCCGGGACCAAGAACGATGCGATCGTCCATTGTCATTGGGACGATATAGGTGAGATTTCGAAGAAGGTCAAAAAATGGTCAGTTCCCGAGTGGATAGGTATCACACCACCCTTACCCCCCGGGTCCATTGAGCTGGCAAAGGCGACTTTGAAAGGAGCAAGGGACCATCGCCTAATAATATGGCCTTACCACGGTGTCATTTCCTTGGGCAACGACCTGGAAGGATGCATAGCGAACCTAAAGGAAGCTAGGAACCACTTCGAAAGCGTTCCATAGAATGGAAATTGTTCTTTATTAGGGTGGGGCCGTTCCTACAAGAGACGCCACGACAATTTCTTTGAGCTTTGTGCTGTCTCTACCAGAGAAGAGCATATGTCCTCCTTTGAGGAAAACCGTCCTAATATCCCTCTCCTTCACGGCCTCCAGAGATATGATGTGGTCCGACCCGGAAGCTATGGCTATATCGCTCGGTGACGGTGGGGGCATGTTATTCAATGTTTTCTCTACGGCGTTGACAGTGGTTCCCTGCTCGATATCGGCAGGGTGGTCATCGCTCGTCCACTCCCATCCGATCCTGGGTCTGTCTCCGCTCCGGTCCAGGACCACCCTGGCTGGACCTGAGGCCACTGCAAGGGCCCCTTTCAGACCCATGGGCCCTATCAGTCTGCCTATGCCCCAGAACGGTGATATGAACACCCTCCGCCCTTTAACATCAAGATAGGAGGCGACCAATCCTCCGAGCGAGAACCCTATGACATGTCTGATACCATTCTCCTTGATATGGTCCTCCAAGGGCCGGACGATCTCGGAGACCATGTCCGAGAACGTGATGGGCAGCAGAACGCATGTCACCGAGAACCCGCTGCCAGATACCCCATCCAAGAAAGCCTTCAGACCAGGGTCCTCAAGGGAACCTCCATATCCATGGATGTAGAGGACACCCTCTCCCCCTTTCATCTGGGGTCCATGGAAGGAAAGGCCGCGGGGTTCTCCCATGGACCGTTCGAACGCATCTCATTTGGATAATCCTTTCCCTGCCTTCACTCCTCCGCTGGGGGGTTGTTGCGTTGTCTTGCCCAGATATATATTACAGCAGATAGGACGATGATTATCGCCACGACCAGGGCGATCATGATGTAGAGATAGGTCCTGTCCCCGTTGGTATGACGCTCATCAAGGGCTATCACTGTGAACGGGGGGGGCTCGACCCTGTTCCCCGACCTGTCGATGAGCACGACCTTGAAGGAGACCTCGCCGCGGTACCCCACAAGGGGAAGGTCCATGGTGACCTCCTCCCCCCAGGCATCGTCCAGGTCTATCCCGCCTTGGTCGGTCCCTCCCTTGGTCCAGTTGACCAGGGCGGAACCTGGTCCCCTGTTGTCATGGAATCGGGCCCTCAATCTGATGGAATCGTTCCTCTGGTCAAACTGGACATCGAACCCGGTTATGACGGGGGCGATGGGATCTAGGACATCGAGCCTAAGGACGCTTATGTTCTCTATTGAGGCATCGTCCATGACATGGGCCTCAAGCTCTAGGATGGAAGCCTGGACTGGGACATTAACGACCGCCATCTGTTCAGGTCCATCTGCCCTGTCCCAGTTCGAACCGTCGAACCTGAAGAGGACATAGCTCTCCTTCACTGCAATATTGTCCTTTACTGACCAGTATATCGTTACCGGCCGGTCGTTTGCCGGACCGCTAGCTGATATCGTTATGGATGGTGGTATGACATCCAGGGCATCCTTATCCCCGTTGATGGATACCTCAGCACCGTAACTATCAACGACCCCGTAGCTGTAATGGATGGTCCTGGCGGTGATCGGGACCATGATAGTGCAGTTGAGAGCCCCTGTTGTGAAATTGTCATCGCCCGTTTCGAAGCGCCACCTGATGGTCCTTTGGGCAACTGAGAGGCCTGTCCTCTCTTCGAACGCCAGCCTGAACGACCTACCTGTCATAGGGGTCCCGATGGTGATATCCGACAGGACCGAGATGGGCACAGGATCGTCCGCATTTCCGCCCACCTCAGCCAAGTTCCCCTGAAGGTCCCAGGCCATGATGCTCCATCTGGTGCGTACAGCATCCAGAGGGACGTTTAAGATAGCAGACCAAAGAACCCCCTCCATCAGGAGCGGGACCGTCGTGGTCCTCCACCCGGACCAGGAGACGGTGAGGTTCGCCCCAGCGACCCCTATATTGTCGGTTATGACCGCCGAGAACGAGAGCCTGAGGCCAGCATCCAAAGCATAGATATCGGGTGGGGATATGACGGGTGGGAGGATATCTGTGACGTTGACGAGAAGGGACACCCTTTCGATGTGGTTACCGGCTAGGTCCTGTCCGTAGACAGAGATGAAGACCGTTCTTGCCCCTGAAGGTATGGGAACGATCGGTCGAAGGTAGCGGGTCCCTGTCTGGCCATTCAGGTCGTAAGTGATGTTACCGTAAGGGGCCGCCCCTTCGGAAGATGAATGGTCCACCACGACCCATCCCATCAAGATGTTCTCGGTCATCGTTAGGTTCAGCATCAATCCGTCCCCCGTCCCAGCTGGACCTGCAGTGGATATGGTGACATTGGGGGCTATTGTGTCCTTCACAGCGAGCTCCTTGTAAATACCCTCAGAATTCCCCCCACGATCGGTCGCCCGGAAGCGGTAGCGGAGCAGGACGGCGGTCTCGGGTACCATTATGACCTTGGAGAAGGTCAGTTCATTCCAGTGTTTCTGACCGACATCGACCCCCTCAGCTATTACAAGACCATCGAGACCTGAAAGATCATAGTCCAGGTCCACGTCAAGGTCCTGAGGGGTTGGCTTGTCCTCCAGAGCGAAGGTAAGGTCGAACATCTCACCGGTCTCAGGAGTTCCGTTCGTTAGATCAGTGATTATGGGAGTGAACGTATCCCTCACGAGCGGATGATGGTCCCCCGGTCCGAAGGGGAGGAACTCATCACCCAGGCCGTCCCCATCCAGATCGGAACCGTTGTAATCTGACCAATGATTTCCCCCTAGATAAGGACCGAAGACGATGTTGGTACCTTGGGTCCTGGTGATGTTCCATACGG
>CAZLVP010000027.1:30458-33266 GCA_964563055.1 uncultured Thermoplasmatales archaeon
AGATAAGGACCGAAGACGATGTTGGTACCTTGGGTCCTGGTGATGTTCCATACGGTACCTGTCGTATTGTCCAGGACCGCATTGATATCATTGTTGAGGTAGTTGTTGTAGACCAGGTCATCATTGCATCTGAAGAGCATGATCCCCATATTGTTCTGTAATAGGTGGTTCCCCTCTATCTTGTCCGTCTTTGAGGACCTCACATGGACCCCGGTATTGCAGTTGTTTATCCTGTTACCGGAGATGACGAGCTTCCGTCGGTCCGTTGCGGTCTCGGGACCCAGGTCTGCCAGGACCCCATCACCTGAGCAGTCCTTGATCAGGTTCCTGTCGATGGTCAACGTATCGTAGAGAATTGTCTCTGGCCATATGCATTCTATACCGTTAGTACAGTCGGATATCATGTTCTCGGTCGCATTGCTCCTCAAAGGTTCCGCAAGAAGGACCCCCTTGGTGCAGTCCCTAATGATATTGTCGTCCACCCAAGTCATCTCTGCCAGGGCGGACCGGACCCCCACGGAACAACCCGAGACAGTGTTGTGCCGGACCAGGTTGTCCCATCCGTCCGATGTGGATACATCGATCCCGTTTTCCGTACGACCCTTGGTCCCAGCAATGATGCAGTCGGTCATCCTGTTCCGGTCTGAGTCACCTTCGACCAGGATCCCGTTCCTGGCATCGGTGATGACACATCCATAGACCAGGTTGTTCTGGGAGTCCTCCAGATGGACGGCAGTATCCGAGCCGTCCACCCAGCAGTTCTTGATGTTATTGTAATCGGAGTAGTAGATATAGTAACCTTCAATATTGCCTTGCATTGTGCTCTTTCCGATATCATTGTGGAGGGAGTTCACCATGTAGAGGGCGAGGTCGTTACTGACGAAGAGATTGTCATTTATTGTGTTGTAGGGGGACCATGATACCTTCAGTGCCATGACATTGTCATTGAAAGTGTTCCTCTCGACCCTATTGGAATCCGAGAGGTAGATGTAGGCTTCCCCGGAATTGTTGTGGAACAGGTTGTCCGACAAAATGTTCTCCTTGCTCTCGTACATGCCCATGGAGAGCATGCTGGACAATGAAATGACATTCTTTCTGATGGTGTTCCCATTGGACGACTGGAGCATCAGTCCCTCTGTCGAACCTGTCAGGTCGTTGTTCTCAACGATGAACCCTTTGCTGTGGATGAGGATGATATCGTTGCGCCCGTTAGAGAGCGTACAATTGCTCAATGTGCAGCTGGAAGATGCCATGGAATAGACCCCGTAGAGGCTGCCGGTCGCCGTACAGTTGTCAACGGTAATGTTCGTGCAATCCCACAGGACCGATCCGGCACCTGGCATGTAAGAGGACGCCGGTGATGCACCCTTTAGGGTGCAGTTGCGGATGATGAGGTGAAGGGAGGTGTTCCCGAGGTAAATGCAGGCGCCCTTCCCTCCTGCATCGATGGTCAACCCGTCGATGATGAACGGGCTTGAACGCGAACCAGAGCCTGGCCAGCCCAGGTCGGCCGCTTTCTGGACAAGGTCCGCATCATCATCGATGATGATAGGAGATGAAGTGGGGCGGGAGGACGGACCTTCGGACCCCTTGGCCGTTCCGAGGAAGGGGAGGGTTGATAATAACACAATAGCGGTCAAGAGCAAGCTAGCGGCCTGATGTCCCATGGACTTGTGATGGGTGAGGGGCCTAAAATAATTGTTCGGAGGAGGGACCATCAGACCATCCCCCATTTATATAACGGACAGCAGATACACCCTCGGTGCAACGGATGCTCCTCCATTCGACCTGGTATGGCTCCTTCGTATTGGCCCCGACCCCGGAAGGGTACAGATCAGTGGAGGCCAGACCTGCCTCCGTGGACCCGACCGACCTTGCATCGGAACTTCTCAAGGTCTCCCTGGGGGAAGCCCTCCAAAGGGAGGTCGAGCTCGCATCCAAGCATCCTATAGACACCGTGACCGACAGGAGGTTGCTCACGGTCGTACCTGATGCAAGGGTGATCGATGGAAGGGACCTACCCGTCCCTGGACCAGAAGGAGTGGGATTGACCATAGGTCTCCTCTCCGAGGCAACAAGGACCATGGCATCCCTCAAAATGAGCGATGGGTCCAGGGACCGTAACGTTCTCTCTATGGTCGGTGCCATAAACGATATAGACAGCTCCCTCAACCTTGTCAAGGAGAGGATATCGGAGTGGATGGCCAAGTATTGGACAGGTTCGGAGAACCTCGTGGAGAACATATCCTTCCTGGAAGCGATGAGGGAGGACCCTGACCTCTCGAGCGTATTTGAAAGACTTTCCTCATCGGACCCCTCGGTGGTACAGGGGCTGGAACCACCCGGGGAGGTCGCTGCGGACCTTGGGGGGATATCGCCCCTATGCACCTTGGTCCTTTCGCTCTCTGAGGCAAGGGAGAGGATGGAGACATGTATCGGGTCCGAGATGCAGATAGTGGCCCCCAGCCTAGCGGAGGTCGTAGGTCCTCTGATAGGGGCAAGGTTGATCCATTCCGCAGGGGGTCTTGAGCGATTGTCCAGGCTTCCCGGATCGACCGTTCAGGTCCTGGGCGCTGAGAAGATGTTCTTCAAGTTCCTGAAAGAGGGAGGCAAGCCCCCAAAGCACGGGGTGTTGTTCCAGCACCCCTGGGTCCACTCCCTCCCCGCCCAGAAACGGGGTAGGATGGCCCGCTCCCTTGCCTCGGCCGCATCCATCGCCGCAAGGCTGGATGCGAACGGCGGGTCAGGTGTGGCCGAGATCAAAAAGCGCCTTGAGCGCAGGGCTGCCGAGATAAAGACCACTGACAA
>CAZLVP010000028.1:0-28196 GCA_964563055.1 uncultured Thermoplasmatales archaeon
CCCCTCACTTTCTTCCCGGCCCAAGGGTCCTCCTCTATCAGTTCCTCTATGCGGGTCTGAAGCGAACCGGCCTCTTTCAGGTTCCTGCCCATCGTGATCGGGTCCTGGCACAGTGCCCTTATCCCAAGGCCCGGCCCGGGGAACGGGTGCCTTCCCACCAGCTCGGGCGGAAGGTCCAATCTCGCACCGACCTCCCTCACCTCGGCCTTATAGAGCTCCTTGACCGGCTCTATGACCCTCCCCTCCTTGATCATGTTCATTATAACGTCAACCCTGTTGTGGTGGGTCTTGATGACATCGGAATGCTTCGTCCCACCGCTCTCAATCGTATCGGGATAGAGGGTCCCCTGGGCAAGGACCCAGTCGCTGTTCGAAGCGTCCCCAGCCTCCCTGTTGATGATATCTATGAACAATCTACCTATCCGTTTCCGCTTCTCCTCCGGGTCGGAAATGCCTTCGAGCGAACGGAGGTACAACTCGGAAGCATCGACGACCTTTAGGTCGGTCAGCCCCTGGTCCTTAAGAGCTTCCATGACAAGGGCCGACTCGTCCTTCCTCATCATCCCGGTGTCAACATGGACGAACCTAGTCCTGTCCCTAGGCAAGGCCTTTAGGAGGAGAGCGGCGACCACTGTGGAATCCACACCACCGGACACAAGGCAGAGGACCTTCCTTTCCCCGGTCTCTCGTCTGATATATGCCTCGATCTCCTCCATGTTCCCCTGCGCTGTCCAGTCCTGACCTGCACCGCAGATCCCTAGAACGAAATTCCCAAGCATCTCCACTCCGAAAAGTGTGTCCTCCACCTCGGGGTGGAACTGGAAACCCCATCTCTTCCTCGATCTGTCAGAGAAAGCTGCGATAGGGCAACCTTCCGTCGAACCCACTACCCTGAAACCGTCCGGCAGTCCAATGACCTTATCACCATGGCTCATCCACACCCTGTCCTTGTTAGGGACCCCTTTGAAGATCGTGTCCTTTTCCCATTCAAGGATAGCATGGCCGTACTCCTTGTGGTCCGACCCCTCGACCCTTCCCCCATAATGAAGGGCTATCTGGTGCATCCCGTAGCATAGGCCTAGGAACGGGACATCGATGTCCAGGAGGGCAGGGTTAAGCTGGACCGCCCCTTCTTTGTAAATGGAGTCCGGTCCTCCGGAGAGGATGACTCCCTTGACATCGGGAAGGTCTTCGGGCCCTGAAGAAGGGTCGACTATGATGGTCCTGACCTTGAGCCTGTCCCTGATGACCACCGAAATAAGGTGGGCGAACTGCCCTCCATTGTCCACGACCGCAATGGTATCGTGACCGCTCATCAGAGCTGCACCTCTTTGGAGGAGGATATCACCTTGTCCCTCATCCTCTGCATGTAAGCAGAGAGGGACCTATGGACCTTTTCGTCTTCCAAGGCCAGGACCCTTGCGGCCAAGAGCGCAGCGTTCTCGCCACGGTCCAATCCGACCGCGGCCACGGGGACACCTGGAGGCATCTGGACTATTGACAATATCGAGTCAAGGTTGACCTGGCCGGAGACCGGGACACCTATTACCGGTCTTATCGTATGGGAAGCTACGACCCCGGGAAGGGCCGCTGAAAGACCTGCGATGGCTATGAACACCAGTGAGGACGATCCCTTCACTTCCCTCTCAACGATGTCCGGTGTCCTATGGGCAGATGCCACTGTCACACGGTACTTTATGTTCAGCTCCTTGAGGACCTCAACGGCCTTGGAAGCTACCGACATATCGCTCTTGCTACCCATGAATATGTGGACGGCCTCGATCCCTTTGGGGGACCCCGTCCCTCTGGAACCCTTCGTTGCCATGATGCTAGAATCCCTCGTACCGTTATAAATCGTTCCCCCGTAAGCCATCTCCGAAATGGATCGCCCTATCTTTTATGATGAAAGGGTTAAATACATTCCAGGTCTAACACCGAGATGACGAAGGAACCCTTCGAAAATGGTCCGATGGAGGAACCGCAATGCTCAGTCCGGATATATACAATAGAAAGGTAGCTGACTTCATGTCTGGCGTGGATATCTCGGTAGAACCTCTGGACCCGATCTCCGAAGCCCTTGGAAAGATGAAGAAGAACCGCCTATCCGAACTTCCTGTTATGGAGAAGGGGGTGCTCAAGGGGCTCATTACCTTCCGCAACCTTGCAAGAAGGAGGAAGATGCCCCTGTTCGCGCATGTGAAGAGCTTCATGATCGTCCCTCCAAGGATCAGACCGACCGACAGGATCACCCCTACGGCCGAACGCCTCTTGACAAGGGATTTCCGCTCACTGCCCGTGACCGTCAAGGACCATGTCAAGGGGATCATCTCACGCCGGGACCTACTAAAGGCCATAAGCGATTCCAGAGAACTGAGGGATATGACCGTCGAGACCATCATGAACTTCGGCCCCAACTCCCTTGATAGCAATCTGGGTATGAGAAGGGCGCTCATAATGATGGAACTTTCCGGGGAATCCAACATTGCGGTCCTGGACCCAAAGGGCCGCTTCATGGGGTCTGTCAGCAACAATGACATAGTCTCTCTCATGGAAAAGCCACAGTACAAGATGTCCAGGGGCGAGGTCCATGGTGAATCCACTATAAGGGACAGGGAAGTTGGTTCATTGGCAGAGATGACCACAACGCTGACCAGATCGGACACCATCAAAAAGGCCATTGACCTGATGTTGGCCGAGGACCTTCAGGAGCTCTATGTTCTGGATGGAGAGATGCTTGCTGGGTCCGTCTCTGAGGTCGATGTCCTTGAGGTCCTTCTCAGAGGTCCTGTGACCGGTGGTCCCCTGATCCAGGTCGCAGGTATCGATGATGTGAAGATGTACGATGCCTCGGAACTGCAGACCATCATCTCCAAGTTCCTGGGAAAGATCGAGAAGATCACCTCGGTCAGTGCTGTCACGGTGAGGATCCATCACCACCATCACAAGGAGGACGATGACAAGTACACTGTGACGGTCAAGCTCACAACACCAGAGCACATCGTGACCAGAGAGACCTACGATTGGGACCTGCTCATCGCCATTGGCAACGCATTCTCAGGCATAGAGAAACAGATCAAGAAGGACCATTCGAAAAAAAAGAGCAACAGGTGATCTACAGCTTCCAGAAGGATGACTGCACTTCCCTGAACTCCCTTATCCTTCCAGCATCCGGTACGCTCTCACGGGTCTCCTGATAGATCGGCTTGAAGGGCAGAGGGTCCGGGAGGACCTGGTTCATGCTGCCTGTGAAGACCTCGCCAAGGGCGCGGGTATGGTACCCCCCCTCGAGGATGTACGATATCCTGCTGGAGAGGTTCTTCTTAGCGAACTCGAAGAGGGACCTGGTGAGCTGGAGATATCCTGGTGTCGAGAGCGATAGGCCCGTGAGCGGGTCCATGATATGCGAGTCGGCGCCAAGGGATACAAGGATGACATCAGGGGAGAATGCCTTCAGAACAGGTTCGATTATCTCATCATAGGTCTGGATGAAGGTCGGGTCCCCCGCACCACCGATGAGCGGCAGGTTGACGGTCCTTCCTATGCCCTTCCCAGAACCGGTCTCCCCCTGATGACCGGTCCCGGGGAAGATCCCCCATTGATGGGTCGATATATAGAGGACAGAGGGGTCGTCGTAGAATATATCGTTGGTGCCGTTCCCATGATGGGCATCGATATCGACTATGGCTATCTTCTTTACATCCTCGAAGTCCCTCTGGAGGACCCTGGCCGCAATAGAGACGTTGTTGATGTAGCAAAACCCCATATTGTAGTCCCTGCCCGCATGATGCCCTGGCGGCCGGGGAAGGGCGAATGTCGCTCTCCTTTCAGTAACGGATTCCTTAGCGGCCCCTAACGTACCGCCCAACGCCCTAAGGCAGAGCCCGTAGGTGTAATCGTAATGGAACGTGTCCGGGTCCATGAAGCCAAGCCCGAAGTCCCTGACAAGGTCCACATGCTTCCTGTCATGGACCAGGAGCATGTCCTCGGGCGTCGCCTCAACGGGTTCCCTTACCTCAAAGGGGACACCCGCTTTCCTAAGAGCTGCCATGATGGATGTGACCCTGTCCGGTGATTCCGGATGACCCGGCGTCTGTGTCATCCTCTCGTAATCTAGGTGGTAATAGAGGGGGACCGAGCCCATTGACGGGGGCATGCCACGTTGAGCGGGGATGACCTAGATAAACCTATTGAACAGGTCTGGGTCCCACGTTCCTACTGCTGGGAGGGCCACCATCCAGGGACAGATAGAGGAGCACTGCCACCAGAGAGGCGATGACCGTCAGGACCATAGGGGCCTCGAACGATGCGCCGGGCAGGAGCCAAACTATGATTAGCGATAATAACGGTCCAATGAGGGCGCTGAAACTTATTGTGCTAGAGAGCAGGCCCGAAGCGGTTGAGCGCTCCGGGTTCCTTTCCATCATCGATCGCAGGGCCCCGACATAGAGGCTTGCCCAGGACATCCCGAGCACCACCTGAGTCACAAGGAACAATGGGAACGTCCTTATCAGTAGGAACGAGAGGACCGCCATTGCCGTCAGGAACAGACCAAGGACCAAAGAGGTCCCTGGCCGGACCCTGTCACCAAGGATGTACATGGAGACGAACTGCGTCAGGGCATTGACGGCCTGAACGATACCTATCTCGAACAGGTCCAGACCGAGCTCCTCCCTAAGGAAGAGCGGCCAGAGCACCCAGATAGCGGAGGCTGTGGAGTGCCTAAGAAGCATCGGGAGCAGGACCTTCCTGTTCTTCAGGACCATCCTGACCGGAAGGAGGGGGACACTGACCCTTACCTCTGGTATCCTTGGCAAGCCTAGCGCTATGATGAAAGCCGCCAGCACGAAAACCGCAGCAAGGATGAAAGCACCCCTGAGGTAGAAGAAAGCAATCTGGCCAGCTATCAGGGTCGATATACCCCAGCCAAGGGAGCCGAAAGAGGAATATCTGCCCATCCTCACTTTGGCCTCGAAGGCATATCCGGCAAGGGCCGCAGGGAACATACCGAAACCAACACCGGTGAGCACCCTGAGCAGGATGAGAGTTGTCCCGTCGAACGCGAAGGTCAGGGCACCAGAGAATATGAAGAGGGATGCGAGCCCTATGAGGAGCATCTTGCGCTTTCCCTTCATGTCCGCGAGCCGACCGAACAGATAGACGCACATGAACTCCGCTCCGGCCACCATCGTTGCCATGAGCGTTATCTTGAGATCGGAAAGGCCCACCTCCCTTGCGTACAGAGCCACGTAGGTGAATATGGCCATGGCCGCACCGCTGATCAGGAACTGTATCGATGCGACACGCTTAAGCACGGGACGGCCGTATCGGCTGGCCGGATATATCGTTATCCATCACGCCTTGAGCGCTTCCTGGGCCTTGTCCAGGAGATTATTGGCTATATCGAAGGATGACTGCTCCATCATGGACACTGCCTTCTGGATCAACTCCCTTGCCTCCATATAACCGTCCCTGCCAGCATGCTCCTTCAGGAGACGGTTGAGACCTCCGAGCCTGTCATTTAGTTGGGTCATCCTCTGGTGCTCCCTGGCGTTCCTGGTAATTGACTCGAGCTTGTTGGCTATCTTCCTTGCCTTGATGTACTCGCTCTTCCAGAAGGTCTCCTCTACCTGTTTTAAAAGGTAATCCTCGTAGGAAACATCCACTTCCATGGAGCGGAGCTCATCGATCACGCTCTTTAGCTCCATCATCATCTTGGGGATATCGTCCTTGATGCTCTCTTGCTCCATCCTCTGGAGTATGTCCTTCGCCTTCCTGGAGGCATTGATAGCCTCCACAGGCCTGTCCCTTAAGAGGTTCTCCCTAGCGTTCGTCATGAGGTCCTCTATCTGCTTCTTGAAGAATCGCTCCTTGGGCGACCTTGCCTCGCCAGGGAAAAGGGCCTTCATCGTCCTAGCTATATCATCGATGGTCTCATCGGTCTCCTCCCTAAGCCTGTCGTGAGGAGAGAGGACTATGCTCGTCATCTCCTGGCAGAATGATATGACCTTGCCGTACTCCTTTCGGGCCAATGCCGCCTTGGCATCCTTGATCATGGCCTGGGCCCTTCCCATGTCCTTACCCTTCCCCTCCTCCTGTTTCATCCTGAGCCATGACCTCTGGAGCACCTCTATGGCATCTGCGTAGGTCTGCATCGCCTGTCCGGGTTCGGCCGTTGTCAGCTCCTCAACAGCTCCCTCTATAGGTTGGCCTTTCTGTAGAAGTAGGTCATAGGCGGCTTTAAGGTCCCCTTTCTGGAAGCGTTCCATGGAGTCCTTGATGGACCTCTGCAAACGGAGCTTCACAAGGACGTCCGTCTGGGTCTCGGCCTCCTTCCGCTGCCTCTCGACTATATCATTGAACAGAGCCTCCCTAGCCTTCTGGAGGAGGCCACATGAGAGCTTCAGGTTCCCGTACCCGGCCGCCTCTTTGGAGAGGTTGATGTAGTTCATGGCCTTGGAAGCGGAGAGATTGGCCTTCTTGGCCTCCTCGATCTGCCAGAGAGCCTCCTCAAGGAGCACTTTTCCAGCATCAACATCGTTTTCCGACATCTCTGCTACCAGCCATTTCCAGGAACGGTCGTTGTACGAACATCCAGTGAGGATGGACTTAACCGTTTCCTCCATATTTCCCAATCAATAAAATCAGGTCCGCTCATCCTGTCTGGGTTCATCCGCTCTGGAAGTTGGAACCCATAATTCAATATATAAACATTGCCCGGTCCGGCCTAACTATGACATTTCTCCGTCCTCAACCCTCCTCTTCCGGGTCATTTTAATATACCAGGCCCTTTTCCCCTCCCTAGTGAGCCCCAGATGGTCTATACTTTGAAAGTGCCTCTCGACAGGGTGGGTGTGATAATAGGCACCAGAGGGTCCACCCTACGCCTCCTAAGGGATAGGGCTGGTGCCCAGATAGAGGTGGATTCGGAGACCGGTGAGGTCCTCTTTCACGATGAGGCTGCCAAGGACCCCTACACCGCCTACAGGATGAGGGATGTCCTCCGAGCACTGGGCAGGGGTTTCTCGCCCGAGCATTCTCTCCTACTTCTCCAGGACGAGATGTACTACGAGGAGTTCGATATAAGGGACTTTTCTGGGAAATCAAGGAAAAGGGGCGAACAGGTCAGGTCAAGGCTCATAGGCTCCGATGGCAGGACAAGGAGGCTCGTGGAGGAACTGACCGAATGCCTTGTTTCGATAAAAGGGAACACCGTCGCGATCATAGGGGACCTGGAAGGTATCAAGGTCGCTTCCAAGGCCATAGAGCTGCTCCTCTCCGGCTCGGAGCATTCGACCGTCTATTCCTATATGGAGAGGAAACAGAAGGACCTGCGTTCCACAAGGTCAGGTTTTTGATGTTCTGACCCTGTTCGCAGCAATATGGGCAAGCTTGGTCGGTGAAGGGAGCTTGCCATTGACCACATCGAGAGCGAACGTTAAACTCTCGTCCTGTCCGGTCCTATGCCCCTTTGAGATATAGAGGGGGGCTTGTTTCTCCCCTTTCAGTCCATGACCGATCGTCCTACCTTCGTCAGTGATACATGATACCAGGGTCCCGCCCACCACTCCATCCCAGGGGCCTGTTTTACCCCAGAGGAGCCTCTTGGCCAGTCCCATTGAGGGCATGTCCATGGCAAGCCCCATCTGGCATGCAATGCCAACCCCCCTTGGATGGAGTGTCCCATTGCCGTCAAGGACAAGGACGCCTTCAGGGGGAGCACCTTTCATGAGGGCCCTCTTGATCAGAGGAATCAGATGGGGGGCCTCCTTGTAGAATAGGAACCCAGGTATGTAAGGGAAGGTCGGTTCAGAGAAGGAAGAGAGCTCGAACCCAACCTCACCGTTCGGAGCGACCTCGACCATCGCCGATGCCTGGGCATTCCCCAAAGTGCTGATATCAAGGCCAAGGTATGCTTTCCTCTGTCTGCCACCCCCCTCTTTGAGCAGGGACCCCATGGCAGATTGGACCCTGGCAAGGGCCAGGAAGGGGGGTAGGTCCAATGTAGGGGTGATAGGGACCTTATCAGGACCTAGGTCATCCTTTCTGACGAGCTTTTCTGTCATCCCCTTTACCTTCCCAAGGGATGTCCATTCGGCGATACCCCGCGCTCCTCTGGGCACCCCCAAAGCCGCAGCAGCTGCGCCAAAAGTGAGCACTTCGTCCTCTCTGACCCCTTCGAGCAACAAACCTACCCAATGCCCTAGGTCAAGTTTAGGGAACAATTCCCTGTTGAAGTAATCCTCCAGGTCAATAGGGTTCATTGGTACCGTCCGTGACAGCTCATCCAGTTCAAGGAGCGGCCCATCCGCTACCATTCGCGGAGACCTTGTGGACGAAAGCTCAAAGCTCATCTTCAGATATATGCACCCCGCGGTATTAGAGGGTATTTCGTACCAAATCAATATCTTTAGGTCGTGACTTGGGAACCGTTAAATATCCTGGGCGCCTACAGAAAAAACCCCATCAAAGGGGAACATGGTCTTTGGAGGCTTACAATATGGCTGTCAAGATTGATACCAACACGTGCATAGGCTGTGCCGCTTGCGTCGGGACCTGCCCCGTCCAGGCGCTCTCAATGAACAATGACAAGGCCAAGGTCGATCCAGTCATCTGCGTCGACTGCGGGGCCTGCGTGGGTGTTTGCCCGGTCGGGGCCCTAACCCTCTGATACGAACGGGGAAGCACCCGCAGGTCCTATCTGGCATTATTCTCATCCCAGCCGATTGTATATAGCGGAAAGGATGAAGATCCCGGCCATTGTGAAAACGATCACCCCGCTTGCAGCGACGTTGAAAATAGCAGAGAGGAATATTCCCAGGACGACCCCTGCTATGCTGATCGCCACCGATGTGATGGCGGTCCAACGGAAGGATAGGTTGAACTGGATCGCCGAGAGGCCTGGAAGGACCATGAACGCGGTTACCAGAATGATCCCGACCACCTTTATCGATATCACGATGGCGACCGCGACCAGAACATTGAAAAGAGACGAGAGGAGCGAAACGGGGATCCCCAAGAGCCTAGAGTCCTCCTCGTCAAAGGTGATAGCGAGCAGTTCACGGTGGAAGATGCCCAGGAAAGCTAAGGCCGCTATCGCAACAGCTCCGACGGCGACCAGATCCTCCTTTGAGATCGTTAGGATCGATCCGAACAGGTAGCTGAATATTTCAACGTTGAAACCTCCAGCGAGGCTGATCATGATGAGGCCGGCGGAGAAACCTATGGCCATCATGACGGCGATCGCCGAATCCGACTGGGCCATCCCCTTCTTCCTGAGGAATGTGATGCCAGTGATCGATGCCAACGCGGTCAGCAGGGACGTCCAGATGACGTTTATCCCGAGGAAGAGCCCCAGGGCAATACCCCCGAAGACGCTATGGGCGATCCCGTCCGTTATCATCGACTGCTTCCTCAGGATAAGGAACAATCCGATCCAGCTGCAGCTGATGGCGACCAGGACCCCGCCGATCAGCGCGAACTGGAAGAACTGGTAGCCGAGAAGGTCGACCAGGTCCTGAAGCCCGATATCAGCCATCTTTGAACTCCCCCTCGCATTGATGATGGTGATATGCGAACTGGAAATGGTCCCCGTAGGTCTCCTTCAGGATAGTGGTTGGATCGAAATGCTCCGTGATCTTGCTCGTACGAACGGTCCTGTTCACGCAGATCATCTGCGACATCCTGCAGAAGACCGCGGCGAGATCGTGCGAGACCATGAGTATCGTCATTTTCCTCTGGAGGTTCAGGTCCGAGAGCTTCTTGTAGAACTGTTCCTGGGTATGGGAGTCGACGCCGCTCACGGGCTCGTCCAAGATAAGGATCGATGGGTCCCTGACCAGGGCCTTGGCCAGGACAACACGCTGTTTCTGGCCTCCCGATAGCTGACCGATCCTCTTCCGGGATATGTCCTCCAAACCAAGGAACCTAAGCGTTGATTCAACGACCTGGCGGTCGGTCCTGTCCATCGGTCGGGCAATACGTTTCCTTTTGAGCCTTCCCAAAGAGACCAGTTCCCTTACACTAAGGGGGAACTGCTCGTCGAACGCTATCGCATTCTGGGAAAGGTACGCGATCCGGTCCCAGTCCTTGAAATGCTTGAGGTCGTGGCCAAGGACCCTGACCCGGCCGGACTCGAAGGGGAGGAGCCCCAACATCGCTTTGATGAGGGTCGTCTTTCCCCCTCCGTTGGGCCCAACGATCCCAACATAATCGCCCTCCCTAAGAGTGAAAGATGCTTTATCCACAATGGTCTGGCCGGACCGGACCACGGTAAGGTCCGATACCTCGAGCACTATTCCGGAGCGTCTCGATCCCTCCGTGATCGCCCTGCCCTGGCAATGCTCGTCGCAGCCGCCATTATCTTTTGGACCCTTCAGGAGATATCACCATCACTCGGCCTCAAGGCCTTTCCTCAGGTTCTTCAGGTTCTCGTACATGATCTCGAAATAGTCCATGTCCGAGTGGACCCCCATCCTACCATGGAGCCCGTCCAGTATAAGTATTTCTGCCCCTGTCTCATCGGAGACTGTTTCCATATATTGATCGGAGTAAACTGGCTCCACGAAGATGTAGCCGAGGTCCTTCTCATCGATCATCTTCACGAGGTTGGCTATGTCCCCTGTGGACGGTTGCTCGTCCCCCGAGATGCCTATAGCGGAGTGGGTCACGAACCCGTACCTTTCGGCCAGATAGTTGAATCCCTCATGTGTGGTGATTATGTCGTTCTTCATGCGGTCCTTCAACCCTTCCTTAAGATCCGAATCTAGCTTGTTCAACCTGTCCTTAAATGAATCCGCGTTCCGGGCGTACTCGGCCGCGTTGTCCGGGTCCACTTCCGAGAAGCCCTTTGCGATGTTATTCACCTGGATGGTCGCAAGGACAGGGTCGAGCCAGAAATGGGGATCGTTCAGACCGTGCTCGTGCCCGCTCTCATGCTCCTCTCCCACCTGATCGTGATGCTTTTCCATGAATGTGAGGCCGACAACGCCCGCAGATGTAGAAGAGACCGAGACGAGATAGTCCCCAGGCCCCATGTCGAACACCCGGACCATGGCCACCCCGGGATATTGTGAAGGGGAATCGATGGAGATCTCGGGTTCCAAAGTAATTCCGTTCGATGTGATCGTTAACGAGACGGTCGTGGAGGTCGCTACGATGTACTCTGCGTCCTCTTCGGATTGGAGCTTGATGTATCCCTTTCTGGGTCCGACCCCGGCCGGAAGAGTGACATTACGGCAGGAATTTTCCGCACCAACGGTAGGAGCGCTCGATCCGACAGAGGTAGCTTGTACATTCTCGTAGGGACCTTCGGATAGATGCTCCTCAACATCGTTGAGCATCTCAATGACCTCGTCAGACATCTGGAGCTCGACGCTCTCGCTCGTATCGATCACCAATAGGTCATCGTTCCGAGACGACCCTAGCAGATCCCCTACCCAGGGTTCGAACCCGCCACCGCAATAGATGAAAACCTCCGAGCGGTCCAGCTTGAGTATGTCCGACACCTTCGGCTCCCATGAATGAGGCTCAACGTTCTCAGGTATCAGCATCGACACAGAGGCTCGATCCCCCCCTATCTGCGATGCTAGATAATAAATGGGATAGAAGGTGGTTATGACCTGGAGGCCTTCTTTTTCTTCTTGATCGTTCAACGCTAGGATGACGAGCCCCGCGCCTATTAGGACCGCCACTGCGGTCCCGACTCCTATCAGCATAAACGTCTGTTTACTGTTCATAGGTCATCTACATTGGGGGGTCAGACTTGAAAGACTATAAATATGCTATTGATTATCATTATCAATAAGAGGTGTACCTATGGCCCTGATCCGACAGACGAAGCAGAAGGGTATCATCGAAGAGGAGATCCGTAAGTTCAAGACGTTCTTCACGGCGGAGGATGTCCATGAAAAGGTCCGGGAGAGGGACCCTCGGATCGGGATCGCCACCGTATATCGATATCTCAACAATTATGAGGGCGATGACAAGCTCCATCATTACATATGCGACAGGAGGAAGGTGTATTCCTTCAAGTCGGACAACCACTGCCATTTCGAGTGCACGGTCTGTGGGAGGACATCGCATTTCCATATTGAGAAGATAGATTTTCTCAAACGGAGCATGAACGGATCAATCTGCCATTTCCAGATCGATGTCTCCGGGGTCTGTGATGAATGCCAGGGAAAGGATGGGGCCTGTGGTCCTAAATGAACCCGGACGGACCGTTCAGGAAAGGGAGGTCCTTTGGTTTGAAGATGCGTAGAGTCCAGAAATTCACAATGACCTGGTCTTTTTCGTCTTTTTTTTTATATCGACCCGTCAAGGCTTCGCCGCAAAAAAGGCAGCGTAAGCCCTATACGTGGCCCAAACATCCGCCTTGGAGGACAGTTCCATAGGCGAGTGCATGGATATCAACGCGGGACCAGCGTCAACGACGTCCATGTTGTGCTCGGCCAGGAACTTGGCTATGGTGCCTCCACCCCCCTCATCCACCTTTCCCAGCTCTCCTGTCTGCCATGGGACCCTAGCGTCGTTCAATACTCTTCTTATCAGGCCCATGAACTCGGCGGACGCGTCGTTGGCATTGTACTTGCCACCAGAGCCCGTGTACTTCGTCACGCATATCCCTTGCCCGAGCCTTGCAGCGTTCTGAAGCTCGTGGACCTGTTTGAAGATTGGGTCCACTGCCCCGTTCACATCGGACGATATCGCGCGGGTCCTGCTCAAAGCCTCCATGAGCCTCCGATCGGGATAGTCCATGTCCTTGAGCTCAAGGATCTTCGAATAGAACTCTTCCATGAAACGTGACCTCATGGAGGTCGGACCCTCGGAGCCTATCTCCTCCTTGTCCATGACGAGACAGATAGAGGTCCTTTCGGGGGACCTCGTATCTATGAGAGCCTTGACGGAGGTGAAAGCGCATATCCTGTCGTCCTGCCCGTACGCGCCTATCATGGACCTGTCGAACCCCACCTCCCTTGCAGGACCGGCCGGGGTTATCTCGAACTCTGACGAAACGAAATCCTCCTCGACCATGCCATACTTCCGGTGCAGGTGATCGAGCACCCAAAGCTTGACCTTCTTTGAAGCTTTCTTGTCAGCAATGGGCAGTGAGGCGAGAAGGACCTGGAGCTCCTCCCCCTGGATGCCCTCGGAGAGCTTTCTCTCTCCCTGTTTCTTGCTGAGGTGCGGCAGGAGGTCCGTTATGAGGAATACCGGGTCCTCCAGGTCCTCTCCTATATGGACCTCCACGACCTTGCCGCTCCCTAGGACCACGGTCCCGTGGATGGCTAGCGGGATGTTGACCCAATGGTACTTCCGGATCCCGCCGTAATAGTGCGTCTTCAAGAGGGCGAGCTTGGTATCCGCATCCTCGAACAGCGGGTTCTGCTTTAGGTCGAGCCTGGGGGAATCCCCATGGGACGCTATCAGGTTGGCGCCGTTATCGATGGGTTCCTTGCCTAGTATCGCAGCTGCAAGGGATTTGTCCCTGTTCACCATGAAGACCTTTGCCCCGGCCCTCCAGCCCCTCTGCTGTTCTATATCCTTGAACCCAGCTGCCTTCAAACGTGATATTAGCTCCCTAACGGTCAGCCTTTCGGTCTTGGCCTTCCCAATGAAATCCATGTATTCCCTTGATATTGACTCTATGGCCGCTTTCTCGGCCTTTGTGGCCGATTCCCAGATGGAGCGACGCTTCATCGATAGCTCAGTCTCCCTTGCCGATGCCTTCTCATCCTTGGCCATTGCAATGCACCTTTGCAGCTCAAGAAGGTCGGACCTTCGATTTAACACTTTATTCCCACTGATTGCGATAAGGTATTATCGGGAATGGGAGATGCTCGTGGTATGTGCCCCCATGAGGTCGAGGTGAAATCGGTCCTGCTCATGGACCCTGACCTGAAAAAAGGAGAACGCGAGGTCCTCAAGGCGCTTACCACCTTAAGGGCCCTGGGGGCAAAGGAAGTGGGGACCAAGGAACAAATGGACATCTATCTTTCCCATCCCTCAAGGCAGTTCTCCTCCACCGATGAATCTCTAAGGGTGAGGAGCGAGAGGAAGCTGGCCCCCTTCGGGGACGAGATATGGAGGACCATCCTCACCTACAAGGGCCCCAAGGTCTCTTTGGCCACGAAAACAAGGTACGAACGGGAGCTCATCCTTGCTCCTGGGGTGGGCGTAGATGAGGCCTGTGACCTTTTCTTCAGGCTCGGTTTCACCAAGGCCATGACCATTAGGAAGTCGCGCAAACTGCTTGAGATGGACGATATCGAGGTGTCCCTGGACCTGGTCGAGGGATTGGGGGCTTTCATGGAGCTCGAGCTCGTCTCAGATGATGTGGCGATAGCCGAGAGGAGGGTGCTAGATCTCCTTTCAAGGGTTGGGTTCGGAACTACCGAGAGAAGGTCATATCTGGAGCTACTGCTCGAAAAGGGATTAAATCGCTGAAACATCATGGGGATTCACTTGGTGATCTCATTGGACGACCGGCAGAAAAGGCTCTCTAGGACGAAGGAGGAACTGTCCCTCAACGAGCGGAGGCTCCTTCTGGCCTTGAAGGACGAGAGGTCCCTGCGCCCGGAGAAGGCCATGAGAAAAGGGGGGTTCTCACAGGAGGTCGAGGTCATGAACGCTGCCTCCTGGCTCAGAAGCAAGGGCCTCCTTGATGTTAAAGAGGAAGTCCACCATAGGGTATCTATCGGAAGGAGGACCTATGCGGCCCAGGGACTTCCAGAGAGGAGGGCCCTTGAACTGATGGGTAAGAACGAGGGGATAGCCAGCCTAAAGGAGCTTGAGGAAGGGGGTAAGCTGACCAAGGAGGAGGTCAACATCTCCATCGGCTGGCTCAACAGGAAGAGATGGGCCAAGGTAAAGAAAGAGGGGGGAGAGACCTACCTTGTCCTGACCGAGACCGGCAAAGCTGCGTTGGGGAGGCCTGGTCCTGACGAGGAGATGGTCCAGCTGCTCGCCCGTAAGGACATGGCCGCAGAGGACATACCCGATGAGGTCCTAAAGGAACTGAAGGGCAGGAAGGACGTCATCGTCGAAAGGGAGGAAGTGGACCGTAGGCTGGAGCTCACCGAGGATGGTAAGAGCATCCTCGAGACGGGCATAGAGATCAAGAGAGAGGTGACCCAGCTCACCCCCGAACTGCTCAGGTCAGGTAAATGGAAGGAGGTCGAGTTCAGGAGGTACGACATCGAATCCTTCGCCCCTACCCCGTGGGGCGGGAGGATGCACCCGCTCTCCAGGATCATCGAGAGAATCAGGAGGATATTCCTGGACATGGGATTCTCGGAGATAGCCGGGAACAGTGTCGAGCTAGAGCTCTGGAACATGGACGCGCTCTTCATTCCGCAGGACCATCCGGCAAGGGACATGCAAGACACTTTCTATATGGATACGCCCGACACCCTCGACCCCCTCCAGTTCAATGAGAGGAGGGACATCGATCCTTTCGAACTGTTCTCTAAGGTGCACGAGACCGGTGGGGACACTGGGTCCACAGGATGGGGCTATGGATGGTCCAGGGAAAGGTCCCTCCGACCGATATTGAGGACCCATACGACCGTTAACACTATAAGGTACCTTTACGACCATCCGAAGCCACCCGTGAAGGTATTCTCCGTGGAGAAGGTCTTCAGGAACGAGGCGATAGATGCAAGGCATCTGCCCGAGTTCCATCAGATAGAGGGGATATTGGTGGAAGAGGGGGCCTCCCTCAACATGCTCATAGGGCTCCTCAAAGAGTTCTATTCGAAGATGGGGTTCGATGAGATACGTGTGCAGCCATCGTACTATCCCTACACGGAACCGAGCTTGGACGTCGTAGTGAACTGGCACGGTAAATGGATGGAGCTGGGCGGAGCCGGGATATTCAGGCCCGAGGTCACGGTCCCGGCAGGGGTCAAGGACCCGGTCCTCGCATGGGGATTGGGCCTGGAGAGATTGGCCATGATGGTCCTGGGCTCCAAGGATATCAGGGACCTCTATATGTCCGACATCGAATGGTTGAGGAACGTTCCATTCAAATAAAAAAAAACCGCTCCTTCCAATAGAAAGAGCGGTAGTGGACTGAGGACCTCTCAGCTCCTTCCCTTGCTCATATAATATCCATCGTAGTGGTCCTCTTCCTCCTTCTTCTTCTTTCCGGGGCCCATCCTATCGTCCCTGGCGGCCACTATGAGACCAGAGATCCCCATGACGACCAGAACGAGAACGATGGCGACCCCAATGAAGATCAGGATACCTATGACGATCACCCTCTGCCATTTGATGCCCTGTTCGTCATCCTTTATTTGGACCTCGAACGACGAGACCTCGTAGACCGGGTCGTGGTAGATATTCTTCCCGCCCGGGTAGGAGAATCCTCCGACGACACCCATTCCCGCATATATGGCCCCGTTGGCGTTCACACCGGCGAAGGCCCTGGCGAAGTATACCTGGAAGTACATCGTGTCCTCAACCCGGTCCACCGTTACGTTCGATGCCCACTTGAGGTTGCCTACCTTTTGCCAGTTGTCCGCTATGCCCAGCCTGTTCTTCCTGACGAGCTGGGGCTTGCTTGAGACCTGTTCCGATAGCACCGGGTCTTCGCCCGTTACCGCTTTGGCGTTCCTTACCATCATCTTCTGAGCACCGGATGCGGTCTCGTAATCCACCGTTCCGTTGCCTTCGAAGTTCTGCTCCCTCATGTTCCTTAGGAATGCTGAGACCCGTGGGCTGGTCCCGGTCAGGAACAGCACCTCGGTCGACATCATCAGGTTGGGGGCCTGGTTCCTAGCATGGAAGTCCCAGCCGGATATCAGGTGGTCGTATTTCACCGATGCCGAGACGGCGGTCCCGTTGAATCTCCTTGACCCTACCCTCTCCGTTTCCTTGATCCTGTAACCCCTGACAGCCCCTCCCTCAACGTCCACCCTGTAGACGGGGACATCGCCCCTGGTCACGTTACTCTTCTGGACATAGAGGTGGAAGGTAAGCTCTACCTTGTCCAGCGACCCTCTCCTCTGGTTGATGCCGAACAATGGACCTCTGTACTGCAGGTCCTTGGCGGTGAGCCGGACGCTCCACTCGATGGAACCGTTCCCGTTGTCCTGCTTCCTGACCTTCGAAGCGGTCCAGCCGGTCCTGAGGGATACCTTCGAGAAGACTGGTTCCATAGTGAGGTTCTCCTCATCGGTCGTCCCCGAGCTCTGTCCCTGCCGCTCCTGTCCTGCCATGCGCCTGGAGTCCCAAATGCCATCATCGTCTGTGTCGGAGAACTCGTAGATGGTATCGAACTTCTGGGCGTAAAGGGTCCTCACAGGTATGGCCTTGTCCGACGCTAGCTCAGCTCCGTTCTCACCATAGACATCGGCGACGCCCAGGTATCTCGTGAATATAGAGATGACATAGACGTAGTTGGGGTTCTCGGGGGTCCCGTAGAGGATCCCTATCATTGCGTCGTTGTCCTTGTTGTGGACCCCAATGAAATTACCACCGCCGAGCACACCCGTCATTCTCTCCTCGGTCACATTGAGCTCTGGGAAGTCTACATCGCTTCCCTCATCCGCCGCCTCCTGTGCAAAGGCGGTGTCTGTCACCACCCCAGTCCCACCGATCAGGACCAGAAGCGCGAGCAGACCCGTGAACACCGTTGCGTTTCCCATTCATTTCACCTCAAGGCCTTTTTGGCCCACGGATAAGATATTCACCCGCTCTGACTATATAAATAGCGGGTAACTGTTCCTACTTGTATCATGTGAACGGTTCGAAAAAGCATATCTTCGAAAAGGGTGTTCATATACGGATGGAACCCCTCCCAAGGCTCACCATAGAGGAACGGATCCTCCTGGTCCTTGTCGAGCATCTGAGGTACATAGACGAGTTCCAGGTCCCGCCTGCCTTGACCCAGGACGGTCTATCTGAGCTGATCAACGTTAACAGACCGAACATAGCGCGCTCTCTTAAAGGCCTGAGGAGGAAAGGCTTGATAGAGGAGAGGCTCTCCCATGTCCAGGGCCAAAGGAGGCGGAAGAAGGTCTATATGATATCCCCTTCCAAGGCCGAGACCGCCTTGAAGCTCAGGTCAGAGCTGGGCATGATAAGGGTCAGCTACAAGGGTATGGAAAGTACCCTTGATGGGATAGCATCGGAACTTGACCTGTCCCTCATGCGTGCTTATGATCTAGTGCAGGGCAAGATGATAGAGAGCATTTCCGGTCAGAACCAATTGACCAGAAAGGTCAGGGAGGCACCCTTCTTTGGCAGGGAAGGCGAGCTTGGGGCTTTGGAAGGATGGCTCAGGGACCCAAGGTCCCGATTTGCCATCGTCTGCGGAATGGGAGGGATAGGTAAGACGGCCCTCCTTGAACGCTTCTGTTCTTCTGTGAAGGAGCGAAGATGTGTCTGGTACAGGTTCGCACAAGGGAGCTCCCTCAAGGGCATATTGCACTCGCTAGAGGTACTCCTCAAGGCCCCAAGCCTGGGTGTAGAGCTAGAGCCACAGGACGCGGCCTTCGAGCTGGGTAGGGCCCTCTCCGGAAATGTCATCCTGGTCCTGGACGATCTGCATCTGGCCAGTTCTGATTTCCTTCCGGTCCTAACGTCCCTTCTTACAATGGAGCTCCCCCAATTCAAGGTCCTTGCGGCGTCCAGGAAAAAACGGACCTTCTATTCGGTAAGGGAGTCTACCGTAGAGAGCAGGGTCCTTGAGGTCCAATTGGAGGGCCTTGACGAGAACGGCTCGATGGACCTCCTCACCTTCAGAGGTTTCGATAAGGGGCAGGGAAGCATACTCTTCAAACGCTGCAGAGGGTACCCTATGGCTTTGATCCTGGTCCCGGTCGGTGACCTGGCGGACGGTGAGGAGTTCGGTCCAGATGCTGGGTCGTTCCTGCTTTCAGAGGTCATTGGCAGGCTCCCGGCAGATGAGCTCTCGGTGCTGAGGCTCCTCTCCACCTTGAGGTTACCTACCAGCGGAGCACCTTCCCTGATCAAGGGGGCATCTTTGAACCCCGGATCACTGGACGAGCTCATCTCAAGGTCCCTGGTTAGCAGGGGTCCTTCAGGGTACGAGGTCCATCCTGTGATATCCGACCTTGTCAGGTCCAGGACCCCTAAAGAGTTCCAGGTCCTATTTCACTCTGCGGCAGCTGACCATTACCTGGCCGTCGACCGCTCAGGAGCAGGTCTTATTGAGGCCTCCCATCACCTTGCTCAGGCCGGTAGGACAGATGACCTCTTCTCCATTCTGAAGAGCAGGGGCCTCCTAGCCCTCGAGGAGGGTTTCATGGAGCTCCTATTGGTCCTCGAAGACCTCGACCCGATCTCCCTCCCCTGGGCCGATAGGGCATGGTACTACCTGCTCCTTGGAGCGGGGGAATCAGGTCTTGATGATCATGCCCGGGCGGTCGTCGACCTGATGAAGGCTCTTGATGCATCAAAGAAAGGAAAGGTGGAGGATGCGCATTTCATGATGGGGCTGGGAACATCCATGGGAAGGGCCCTCCTTGAACTTGGGAAGCCTAAAGAGGCTATGGAATGGTTCAAGAGGGCCTCCGATGCTTTCGAGTCCACATCGGCCCGATATGACCAGGACCTGATGAACGGGATCTGGGCGAAGAACGGCTTGGGCCTGGCAAGTAAAGCCACAAGGGACCTTGATGGGGCACTGTCCGCTTTCGAAGGAGCATTGTCCCTCTCCCTGGACTACGACCCCGGGAACATGACCCCCTCTATATACGGCAATATTGCTTTGGTACATATCGAGAACGATAGACCTGAGAATTCCATATCGGCATTGGAAAAAGGCCTGGAAATATCAGAAGGGCTCGGTGATAGGACCACATCTGCCAGACTTCATGAGGTACTGGGCGAGGTATATGTCAGGGCAGGTGACGGCAAAAAGGCAGCTGACCAGTTCGAGCGCGCGCTGGAACTAGCATCAACGAGGGAGGACCTGAGAAAGGCCTCCGAAGGCTACCTTGCCCAGGCCATGGCAGCCTCAAGACCCCACCCCTCTCTACGACAGCGTCTGGCCTCCTTCATCAGAGGAAGGAGCTCCGAAGGTCACAATGACCTGTCCAGGACCTACAACAGGATATGCGCGATGGAACGGACAAAGGGACAGGCCCCTTCCGTTGAGTTCCATCGCAAGGCCTCGCTCCTTTTCAGGGAAGCTGGAATGGACCGGATGGCCGGGAAGGCCCTCAATAATCAGGGTTTTGCCCTCGCTTTAAAGGGGGACAAGGATGGCGCTATCAGGTCGTACCGGGAGGCGTTGGAGCTCCTTAAGAAGGCCAAGGATGGTCGGGGGGAGGCTATAACGACCTTCAATCTGGGGAACATCATGGCAGAAAAAGGGGACCGAGGGTCTGCCCTGGACCTCATGACCAAAGCCATTTCGCTGATGAAGGAGAACGGAATGGAAAGGGAAGAAAATGAGGCTTACCTTGCTTTGAGATCGTTCTCTACCCCTGTAGGGAAAAAAAAATGATATCAAACCTTTCCAGATGATGACATCTTCCATCCGTCCGTTTAGGATATTTATATATTAGTTATATGATTCACCACAGGGGTCTCTTTTTGGACATCTTCCCGGACCAGGACTCAAAGACGGTGGGTCTTCCACCGGGCACTCTGGTTTACACGGGCGATTCCACCAAAGCTGAGACGAAGATCACTATAATAGATTACAATCCACAATGCCTTGATGAATCGCCAATCGACGATATCTCCAAATGCAAGTTCTTCAAGGACAGAAACACGGTTACCTGGCTTAATGTCGATGGATTGACCGACACCGAAAAGCTCGGTTTCATCGGTGAGATTTTCGGCATCCACCCTCTGACCATGGAGGACATCCTGCATACAGACCAGAGGCCAAAGGTAGAGTCCTTCGATGATTACATCTTCGTGGTCATGAAGATGATTTATCGTGCCAAGAAGAGGAGCGATATAGTATCCGAGCAGGTCAGCTTCATCATAGGTACCAACTTCGTCATCTCGTTCCAGGAGAATCCGGAAGAGGATGTTTTCGAAGGCATAAGACAGAGGATACGGAGCAATAAGGGCCGGATACGCAAGATGGGCTCGGACTATCTCGCCTACGCCCTTATGGATGCTATCGTCGATAATTATTTCTTAGTGCTTGAGAGAGAGGGGGATAAAATCGAGGAGATAGAAGAAGAGCTCATAAGTGAACCCATGCCTAAAACTGTGAAGAAGGTGTACAACATAAAAAGGGAGCTCATCTACCTGCGGAAGGTCACTTGGCCCCTGAGGGAGCTAATATCCATGCTCCAGAAGGATGATACCAAGCTCATCCGCAAGGATACTAGGATCTATCTCAGGGACCTCTACGATCACATAATCCAGTTATTGGACACCATAGAGACATATCGTGAGATGACGACAAGCATGCTTGAGCTGTACATCTCCAACATGAGCCACAAGATGAACGAGATAATGAAGGTCCTAACGGTCATAGCAACTATATTCATGCCCCTTACGTTCATCGCAGGGGTCTACGGTATGAACTTCAAGCATATGCCAGAGCTCGATTGGTTCTTCGGGTACCCCCTGGCGCTCCTGATAATGGGCGGTGTCTCGGTAGGGATGCTCATTTATTTCCGAAAAAAGAAGTGGATATGATGGGATCTTTTTAGAAATACAATAAAATAGCACCAAGGCTCTCATTGATGCGATACGAATGAAGGTTGCGGCGATAATCGGGCTCGTGGTGTTCGCGATCGTGAGCGTTATCATCCTTATATGCGCATCTTGGACGATATCCTCATACAATGACCTTGTCAAAAAGGATGAGGACATAGACGGGAAATGGGCCCAGGTCGAAAACCAGTACACGAGGAAGTTCGACCTGATTTTCCAACTGGTAAACCTTACCAACGTCTATCTGGACTACGAGAGCGGGACGCTCACGGCGATAACCGATCTGCGCACGAGATGGATGGATGCCGAGCCAACGAAAGAGTATGAGAACGCTTCGGAACAGTTCAATGCTCTGGCCAGTAGCATCGTCGTCCAGGTGGAGAACTACCCGGACCTTAAAGGGAATCAGGTCGTCCAGGGGCTCATGGTAGAGATAGCAGGTACAGAGAACAGGATAACCACGGAAAGGATGCGGTACAACGAGGCTGTTAGGTCCTACAATACAAAGATCAAGCAGTTCCCTACGGTCATAATAGCCGGCATGTTCGGGTTCGAAGAGAGGAATTACTTCGGCTCGACCTCGTCGCCCGGCCAACCATGAGACGGTGAAGAGGGATGAAAGGCTCTGTCCCAGCTGTTCTGCTTGTCCTTCTCATGATGGCAGGAGGTTCGGACGCATCCTATCCCAAGCTTGATTATTACGTGACCGATCAAGTAGGTGTCCTTCTTCTTGACGAGGTATATGATATAGAAACGGTCTGTCTGGAAGTGGAGGAAGAGACCGGTGCGCAGATCGCGGTCCTCATCGTGAACGATACCTCACCAGACGATATCTTCACCTACACGCTCAAGACCTTCGAGGAGACAAAGCTCGGGCAGAAGGGCAAGGACGACGGATTGTTGATAGTTATCTCCGTCTCTACGAACGAGTGGAGGATAGAGGTGGGTTACGGGCTTGAAGGGGTGCTTCCCGACATCCTTGTCAACAGTATAGCCCAGGAGAACTTGGTCCCATTTCTCAATGAGAGCGATTACTACTCCGGGGTCTACTACACCATGGAAGCCCTTGGAGCGGTCATACTTGAGAAATATGAGGGCAATCCCCCGATGAGGGAAGAGCCCTGGTATCCCATCCCCTGCCTCCCCCTACTATGGTGGCAGCTCCTCATCGTCATAGCCATCTTCGTTGCGGTATCGATACTGACCAAGGGGAGGATATTCCTCTTCCCCTTCTGGCTCTTCGGAGGAAAGGGCGGGGGCGGGTTCGGCGGGGGAAGGTCCGGAGGGGGGGGTGCTGGTGGGCGGTTCTAGATCGAGGTGGTCATAGCTCCCTAATGTTCACTTTGCGACCATCGCACGTATCCTTTCAGCCGCGTTCTCTGCCTGGTTCGCTATGAGCCCTATTATATATACCGCCTTCATGATGTGATATATAGCCAGAGTGTCCATCTTCCCTTCCATCAAGAACAACTTCCTTGTCAGGATCCTGTTCTTGACATCGCACTTGTTCTCTAGCATATGGATGGACAGGACCAGGTCGTCCAGGGACTTCATGTCCTTCTTGGCGAAACCGGACTCCGTCATATCGTGGAGCAATCGCACCACTTCGGAATAGACCTTAAGGGTCTGGTCTATCACCTCGAAATAGCTCAGAAGTTCCCCCCTGAGCTCCTCCGGTATCTCGGTGTTCCTCAAGCTCAACCAGATCACGCTGTCCTCGGCCTTGTCCAAGATACCGTCCTCATCATGGAGCGTCATCAGGAAGAAGGATTTGTCCACGGGCATGAGTATCGCCCATGGCATGTGGGTCCTTATCGCGCTCTTGATCTCGTCCGCTTCGGACTCAAGCTTCTTCACCAGTTCGGAGTTCCTCTTGAACCCATCCATGTCACCGGACACATAGGCCTGAAGTGCCAACTTGAGCGGTTTCATGGTCTCATATACCTTCTCGGAATGCTTTCTAAGACCGGACATAGGGGATTCGTTCCAGGTCGCTACCAGAGGTGACCGGGTATGATGCTGCTCTTCTTCCATGCTTATGCCTCTTTTTTTTTCTATATATTCTATATAAACTATATAATCCTTCAGATATGGACCGCGGAAGTGATGATGAGATAGATCACTATTGTAGTCACCGCGGCTATAGGAAGGGTGAGGAACCATGATGTGAAGATGTTCCGGACTATCCTGAAGTTGACAGTACTGAGACCTCTGGCCAGACCCACTCCGATAACGGCCCCTACGACCGTATGGGTTGTCGAAATCGGCATTCCAAGCTTTGATGCTATCAGTACGACTGTGGCTGTACTGAACTCGATGGAGAACCCCCTTGAGTTCGTCAGGTCCGTGATCTTATGCCCTATGGTGCGGATCACCTTGTAACCCCATGTCATCATACCGACGAAAAGGAATATCCCTCCGAACACCAGGATCCAGATAGGGACCACCACCTCGGCAGGCATAGAGCCGCTCTTTTCGACCTCAAGGATCCCGACGAACGGACCGATCGCATTGGCGACATCGTTCGCCCCGATGGACAATGCAACGTACAGTGCTGTCATCACCTGGAGCTGTTTAAAGATACGCTCGATGAATACCGATTCATCATCGATCTTCACCTTGGAGAAACGCCAGAAAATTATTCCCCACCCGATCAGGCCGGCGAAGCATGAAAGGACAAAACATATCACTACCCCACGGAAAATGTCATGTCCCAATCCCAACAACGACCCAAGGTTGGTCTTAAAGATAAGGGACATAAGAACAACAAAGAAGGTCAAGGATACGAAAACAGGTGAGAAGCGTATTGCTGCTCTTGCGGAATCTTCCCTGTTGAAGATCGCCCAGACTATGATCTTGAACACAATGAAAGCGAGTAGGGCACCGCAGACCGGGGAAAGGACCCAGCTAATGGCTATGAAACCTATCGTATCCCAGTGTATATCCCCGATCCCACCTGCCACCAATCCGAACCCGAACACCGCGCCTATGATGGAATGGGTGGTCGATATTGGGAGCTCCTTCCAGGTGGCGACCGTGATCCATAACCCCGCGGAAAGGAGGGCGGCCATGAAACCTATTAGCAGTTCCTCCTTGCTGAACGAGCCCACATCAAGTACCTTGGAGCTGATGGTATTGGCAACGTGTGCGCCTATGAAGATGGCCCCTAAGGCGGTCATGGTACCAGCAAGGACAACGGCCTTCCTGGCCGACATCACCTTGGACCCTACGGTCGTGGCCATGGAATTGGCCACGTCGTTTGCGCCTATGTTCCAGGCCATATAGGCGCACAGAAGGAGGCTAATGATGAGTATTATGACTGAGCTCATAAGAAACCTCTTGACCCCCGGGGAAAAACAAGTAGTGATATGTAATTATCATTAAAATCTTTATCTCTATGTAGACTATGTAATTCAATGAGGAGTATATAATCTACTGAGAAAAACAAAATAATTACTGAACGAATAGGTTTCCCTAAGTGGTGTCCTTTTGAGGGTCATTTACGCGACAGATAACTACTGGCCCAGATTCAGCGGGATGGCAGTGTCAATAGATACCTTTAAAAAAGGTTTGGAAAGGTCCGGCCACGAGGTCCACGTGTTCGCCCCAGAATACCCGGGGGTTCCTGAGCGGCCTGGTTGGGATGAGAGTAATGTTCGACGGTTTCTGTCCAGAGGGCTTTTCTTCACAAGAGAGGACCGGCTTGTAAAATGGTCCGAGAAGGGGCATGTCCTTGATGAGATGAAAAGGTTGGACCCGGATATTGTGCATGTCCACACCGAGTTCAACATGTCAAAGCTCACCATGCTCGCCGCTAGGAAGCTCGGAATACCGCTAATAATGAGCTGCCATACCTATTTCGAGCAGTATGTCAACCATTATATCCCCTGGGTCCCCCATGCGCTCGGCAGATGGTATGCGAGGAAGCTCACGGTTCATCACTTCAACCAGGGGACCATTATCGTAACCCCTTCAAACCCCATGAAGAACGTATTGAGGAGCTATGGTGTGGACAGGGAGATAGTGATAATCCCGACCGGGATCGACCCGATCGGACTTAGAGGAGCGGATAGGGTGGCCGAGATTGAGGGGTCCACCCTCCTATCAAGATGGCCAGAGCTAAGGGGAAAGCGCATCTTGCTCTTTCTTGGAAGGATAGGTAAGGAAAAGAACCTCATGGTCCTACCCCAGGTCCTATCATCAGTGAGAAAGGTGGTACCATCGGCACATCTCTTGATGGTAGGGGACGGACCCTACAGAGAGGAGCTTATGTCCCATTTCGACTCCATGGGCCTCGGAGGGAATGTTACCTTCACGGGTTATCTGGAAGGCGACCAAAAGCGAAGTGCTTTTACCATTGCGGACGTTTTCGTATTCCCTTCGATCACGGAGACCCAGGGTCTTGTCACCGCGGAGGCCATGATGTGCGGTACTCCGGTCGTTGCGGTCGGAGAGATGGGTACCATTGATGTCATGGGTGGTGACAACGGCGGGTTCATGGTCCCCAATGACCCCAGAGCGTTGGTCGAAAGGGTAACGGAGCTTCTGTCAGACGGGACATTGTGGGAAAGGAAGTCCCGTGAGGCCGTTAAAAGGGCTGAGCTCTTTAGTACCGAAGCCTCGGCGTCCAAGATGATCTCGCTCTACGAACGGGTGCTCAGCAGTAACTAGGCCAGCAGCTTGATCCTGGCAAAGATGTAGTCCAGGTCATCTGACTTCAGGACCAGTCTGTATAGTGACGTGCCCTCCAATCTCTCCGGCGAATACCCATTGAACCCAAAGTACTTGTCGGACAGGTTCGAATCGAACCAATGCACCAGGGAGACCTGGCCCCCCGAGAACTCTATGGCCGTGAAACCCCTCTTCCCTATGCAACAACCTGAGTTGAAAAGGCAAGGTACCGTCGGACCTTCGTAATATATGGACCCATCACGGTCCACCCTGCTGCCCTTCTTCAAGGTAGTTTCGAGCTCGCTCTTGTAGGATAATATCCTTTTTTCAAGCTCATGCCTTTGGGACAATGATGCCTTGGTATGGTCCCTCAACAGCTGCTCGAGCTTGAACTTCAGGAAGTCCACCTTGGACATGGACTCGAAAAGTGGCCGATGAGTATGCCCTATGACGGCCATGATCCTCTTTGACCTGGCGTAATCGTATGCCCTACGCTCTATCAGATACCTTTTTCGGCTGTTATGCGACGGGCTCAGGTTGTTGAGGGCTATGGGCCTGGCCGCGTACCTCAGTAAAAGGTGAACGACCGTTTCCAGTCCATCCTGCCTCCTTCCGGCCTGATGACCATGGAACACCAGTATATCGTTCCCTTTGTAATTGAGCCTGAGCGATGACCGGGGTTCAGTGCTAAGAGGGAAACGTCCTCCCAACAGCCATCTCTCGGAATCATGGTTCCCTAGGACCTTGTAAAGGGCCGATGAATCCTCCAGAGCCCTGAATGAGTCATAGACCTTCTCCCATTTTTTAGCTATGGACCTTATCAGGAACTTGTGCAATTCCTCTATGTCACCGTTCAGGACAACGTTGAAATCCTTCTTGGAGTAATAATTATCAAGGACATACTTGAACCGGGGAGCGTTATGATTGAAATCATCACGTATGCCCCCGTCGCCCATATGCAGGTCCGAAAATATGACGTACCTGTCATCGTCGGTCAGTTTGATGACCGGAGCGTTCTCATATACACGCTCCAACCTGGAGAATGCGTGCCTTTGAAGCATTACCGTTCCATCCCCGGCGCATACCGCATGATCAAGAGAGACCCCGGGGGGGTAGGGTCGGGCCGGTCAATCGATAGTCCCGGTCCGAGCATGGGTGCGTATGCACCTCCCTCGATAGAGGGGGGTCCATTTCCCGGGGTCAGGTATCTACAGTCATAGAGTAATTAGTATATACATATAATAATATTCATTATATTATATATCCGAATATAATATTATTATAGTTCAATGAAAAATATATAGTAATATATTTATTTCTATAAAAATTTTAACTATAGGATGCTGGTCCTTATCCAGTCCTCGATCTCGTCCCTGGTCCTTCTGAAGAGCTCAAGGCGCTCCTCTTCATCGGAGGTTCTGGCTGAAGTGGGGTCCGCGAACGACCTGTGGAGGTACCTAACTGCCCCTGGGAAAAACGGGCATGCCTCCTTGGCGTTGTCGCAGACGGTCACGACGATGGAGATCTCCCGGTCCAAGAACTCTTCGGTCACCTTTGACCTCAGACCATCTGTCGGATATCCCTTCTCTTCCAGGACCTTGAGGGCAAGGGGGTGAACATGTGTCGGGTGGGTCCCGGCACTCAATGCCTCGAAATCATGCCCCCCCAACTTTCTCAAGATGGACTCGGCCATCTGGGACCTTGCCGAGTTGTGGGTGCAGATGAACAGCACTGTCCTCTTCTTCACTTCACCTACCTCAGTTCAGCTCTATACGTTCCCCGGTCACCATGTAATGGACCTTCTCGCCTATCTTGCACGCATGGTCCCCGCATCTCTCAAGGTACCTGGCGACCATAATGTAATCGGTGCATCT
>CAZLVP010000028.1:28296-32536 GCA_964563055.1 uncultured Thermoplasmatales archaeon
TACCTGCCTATCCTGTTCAGATAGGTGATCATCTTGAAAACGGTAGCTATCTTCCGCAGGTCGGAGGCCATAGGGCTGTAGAGGGTAAGCATCTTGAGGGCCAGGTCCTCGATCATATCATCAAGATCGTATAGTGCCTCCTTCCTTGACATCACTTCGTTGGCGAGCCCAGCATCCAGCTCCTTCAATGCTTTGACGGAATCTAGGAGCATGCAACTAGCCAGCTTGGCCATCGCATCCACATCCGTCATCAGCTTTTCCAGGTCCACATCCAGTCTCTCAGGCATCACGTCACCTTACCCGAACCTTCCGGTAATGTAGTTCTCCGTCAATTTGTTCTTTGGGGTCTCGAATATCTGTTTGGTCGGCCCGAACTCGATCAGTTCACCAAGGTACATAAAGCCAGCATCATCGCTGACCCTAGCGGCCTGCTGCATATTGTGAGTGACTATTATCACCGTGTAGTCCTTTTTCAGCTCGAATATCAGGTCCTCTATCTTGGATGTGGCTATGGGATCGAGCGCGGAACAGGGTTCGTCCATGAGTATGACCTCTGGTTCAACAGCTAATGCACGTGCGATACAGAGCCTCTGTTGCTGCCCTCCAGAAAGCCCCATGGCGGACTCGTGCAGCCTGTCCTTCACCTCGTCCCAGAGCGCCGCCCTCTTCAAGCTGAGCTCGACCCTTTCGTCAAGAGACCGCCTCTTGCTCATGCCGTGGATCTTGGGCCCGTAGGCCACATTGTCGTATATGGATTTGGGGAACGGGTTGGGTTTCTGGAAGACCATGCCCACTTTGGTCCTTAGAGCGACAGGGTCGATCCTCTTTCCAAGGACATTGGTCCCTCTGAGGATTATCTCCCCCTCCGTCCTGCACCCATCTATCTCATCGTTCATGCGGTTCAAAGCCCTGAGAAGCGTGGACTTCCCGCAGCCGGACGGCCCGATGAATGCTGTGACCTTCTTGTTCTTTATGTCCATGCTTACGCCCTTGACGGCATGATTGGACCCGTAATGGATGTTCACGTTCCTTAGCTGTATCTTTCCCTCATCTGCCTCTCCTCCGGAAGCTATGGAGGTTTTGTCCAAGCCCTTCGATCGACCTTTAATTGACCCAAGCATACCGAACATCACCATTGCCTCCTGGATTGGGCTCTCTGCCTTATCACGATCGCCAGAGCGTTCATGCTCAATAGGATGACAAGAAGAACGATTATGGTCGTAGCGGCAAGGTCCTGGAACTCATGGCTGGGGTTCTTGGTCCAGTAGAAGATGTTTATCGGTAAGGCAACGAACCCGTCAAATATGGAACTTGGGGCCACCTTAGAGTAGAAGCTGGCTATGAACAGTATCGGGGCCGTCTCACCTATGGCCCTAGACAGTCCAAGGATCGACCCGGTGAGGATCCCAGGGACCGCGTTGGGTAGGACATGATGCCAGACCGTCTGCCACTTGGTCGCGCCCAATCCCCTTGCCGCCTCCCTGAACGTCTGCGGGACCGACCTCAAGGCCTCTTCTGAGGTCACTATAATGACCGGCAGCACCATGATAGAGAGTGTGAGGCTCCCGGACAATAAGCTAAGACCGAAGTGGAAGGTCCTCACAAAGAGCATCAACCCTACCAGACCGAAAACTATGGATGGTACACCAGCAAGGTTCTGGATGACCCTTCTTAGGAACACAGTGAACCGGGTCTCTCGGGCGAACTCATTCAGGTAAATGGCAGCCCCAACCCCAACGGGGAGCGTGAATAACATGGTCAGGAGGACCAGATATACAGAACCCTGGATAACGACCTTTATCCCGGCCTTCTCCGGTTTCCAGCTTAGGGGGTTGGTGAGGAACTCCCAAGAGAGCCCTTTGTAACCTTGAACGAAGACGGTATAGAGAAGGAACCCTAGGAAGGCCACTGCAATGATCAACGATATGGAAAGGACCGATCTGCCCACCCGCTCTTTGATATGCCGTCCAAGCATACTTGTCCTTTTTCTGTCCCTTTTCAATCTGTCTGTGAGGTCGATCCATGTCTCCGATATTAAAAAACGGACCCTGGCGACGGGTCTTATCTCTCTCAGGACCTTATTGATGGGACCTTTCCCCGATGGACCTTTACCTCTCTTTATCCGTAATACTATCCTTGCCGCAAAGGAGTTCACGATATAGGTCATGCCGAACAGGACCAAACCCACGGCGAAAGCGGCCTGTACACCCACCCCTGGCGGTATGTCCCCTGTAGCGACCTGGGCAATGTAGGAGGTCATGGTCATATGCTCCCCGAAGATGTTCCAACCGCCCCTTGCTATCGAACCAGCAGCAAGTGCTACGACCATCGTCTCCCCTATTGCTCTTGCAAGCCCCAAGAGGACCGAGGCCATGATACCGGAGGAAGCAGCGGGCATGACCACTTTTATGGCCGTTTCCCATTTTGTGGCCCCCATTGCTAGGCTTGCCTCCCTCATGTGCTTGGGGACCGCCTTCATGGAGTCATCCGATATGCTCACAATTATCGGGAGGACCATCACTGCCATGACTATCATGGCTGACGCTGCATTGAAATATTCCGCATCAAAGTGTTCCCTGAGGATAGGGCTAATTATAAGTAAGGCAAAGAAGCCATAAACAATGGACGGTATCCCGGCTAGGACCTCGAGGACAGGCTTCGCCACCATCCTGACGCGTCTGTTCGAGAACTCCGAAAGGTAGAGGGCAGCGGCAATGCCGAGCGGTGCACCGATCAGAAGGGCCCCCCCTGATATCAGGGCCGTTCCCTGAACCAGGGGTATTATGCCGAACTTGGGGTTCGCACCGTTCGGAAGCCATTCAGAACCCGTGAGGAAATCGAATAAATCCACTCTTGGGTCCGTGAAGAAATCATAGGAGCCGTCAACAAGGGTGTAGATTATTGTGGCACTGACCACGATCGCCAAGCTGGCCATGGCGAGCAAGAACCATACTATCAGGTCCTCGCCCGGTCTGAACCTCTTCCTGAAAGGGTCATGCCTTGGACCACTCTTGTGACGGCCCCATTTCAATCAATTGCCTCCGCTCATCTTATTCGTGTAGTTTTGCTAGCTGGTCTGTGACCAATGCAGGGTTCACAAGTTCCAACTTCACATAGCCTACCTCTGGGACGATCCCTTGCCCATCATCGCTGAGGATGTACTCTATGTACTCATAGATGGCCTTCCCTTTCGCGGAGTCCTTGTTAGGCATCCCGTTCGTATAGATATGGAGAGGTCTTGCCATCGGATAGGTGGCCACTGTTGATAGGGATGGTTCGACATAGGATGTACCGGACTTGGCCAAATGCACTGACTTGACCTGGCCCGGATTCTCTATAAGGTAAGCGAACCCGAAGTAGCCTATGGCATACTTGTTGGCCTTTATGGCGTTCAGGATGACATTGTCATCGGCGCTGGGGTGATAGACCCCATCGTTCGATTCGAGCCTGGTCTTTGCGACCTGGGTGGTCTTGCCCCAGTCTTTTATTATGGACTCGAAGAAGTAATCGTATGTACCGGATGCTTCATCGGGGGCATATATCTCTATCTTCTCGTGGGGTGCACCAGACAGTCCTGGTACCTCATCCCAGTAGACCGCTGGGTCGTCATCCGTGAATATCGTATAGAGCTGCGAGTAGTTCAGGTTCGTCGCCCAGGTGTTCTGGTTGTTGACAACGGTCGCAAGGACATCATAGGCCACGACCCACTTGAAGGGCCAGACGCCGCCGGGGGCAGCCCCGGTAGCGGTCCCGTCGGACTTGACAAGGGTCTTGTCTCCGCCGACCGCCTCGTAGTCGCTGCCCTTCATCAACCTGGAGGCGTCACCAAGGTCCGCTTCTCCCTTGAGAAGGGAGTTGATCCCATGGCTAGAGCCGCCACCTGAGACCTGGATATTGGCCCCATCGAACTCCTCGGCCCATGCGGCCGCAAGGGGCAGGACAGTGCTCGATCCAGTCTGGATCAGGGTAGGTTTGTCTTCTTCGCTATCGATACAGCCTGCCACTATGCCCCCTACAGCGAGGACAAGGAACAGGGCCGCTCCCGCAAACAGGTTCTTCATCGTTCCTTCCATAATGTCACCCGAAGGGAGGATGGTGAAATTGAATATATTATTATTGAACATATTCTATATTTGATTATGTAACAACTATAGACCTATATTTAATATATATCAATATATATAATAAAGAAAAAATAATCTTATTACTTAAATCCTCGATCTATCGTTACTATCTGGAG
>CAZLVP010000029.1:0-29072 GCA_964563055.1 uncultured Thermoplasmatales archaeon
TTCCCTCCTATCCCTGGAACAGCAAGAAATGGAGGAGGGAGATTAATATATGTTTGGTACAAAAATTCGACTCATATGTCAGAGGCTCGATATCCTGTCCCAAACAAGTATGGAAATCTCTCCCTTGTCTAGGGAGCCATCGACGACGAAGAACTCGGCCTTCAATCCTGGTGGCAGCTCCTGTCCTCTGGAAAAGGATAGGAAGCTCTTCCTAACGCCCTCCTGGAAAGATTGGTCCTTCTCGAAGGACTCGAAGGCCGATTCCCTCCTGACCAACCTCTCCCTTGCATTGTCCGTCGGCAGGTCCAAGAGGACCACCAGGTCCGGTTTCAATGCGAAGGTGTTCAGGGACCGGAGCCACCCCGGGTCAACGGTCTGGCCCTGGTAGGAGAGGGATGAATAGACGTACCGGTCCGTTATCACCCATTTCTTCGACTCCATGGCCGGGATTATCTCTTTGTGCAAATGCTCTACCCTATCGGCAGCGAACAGAAGAGCGAGCGTCCTGTCGTCCAGGAAGGGATTGGCCATATGCTCCCGGATTATCTTCCCCACCTGCCCCTTCGTGGGCTCCGCTGTGAGGAGAACATCCCTACCGAGGTCCTTCAGACGCTCGGATAAAAGCCTGGCCTGCGTCCCTTTACCGCTCCCGTCGATACCCTCGAACGCTATGAACGGAGGCATTCTAGTGACTGATTGGCCGTTCCGATATTAAAGGATGACTGAAATAATCACCTATCCTGTTGTTCAACTACGGTCAATAGGGGCCATTTACCGGTATCCCTCCCCCCATGTCCGGACGTATCGCTTGTATTGATATATCTTCCTGGAGGTGCATCGATGTCGTAGCGGACCTCGCCCCCGCCGGGGAAAATGAACCTCCCTAACAGGACCTTCTGGTCGCTGTTCTGTTCCACAACATCGTTCAACGTGGGTCCAGGACCATCGTTCTGAAAGAGGGCCACGATGCCAGGGTCGGCCCCGGAGTGGACCACAATCCTATATCCAGCATGATCGTACGATACCCAGTTCCCCCTCCTCTCCACTTCCTTGAAGCCTTTCGGAACATGTACTGGACCGGTCGAGACGGCGAACCGGTGATGGACACCGGTGTTGTTGGGCCTCTCAAGCATCCTGTCGGGAAGGCCGAGGTGGATGACATCGTCCAGATGTCTTGAACCGTCATCGAACAGAACGGTTATCGGCCTTACGACCTCTTCTGTGAAGGATCTGCACCTGGCCCCGCCAGCACTTATGAGATGGCCCTGACCATGGGAATAGATCTCAGGGGAGCTCCCCCTGCCGTGTCCTATCGATATCAAGGCCTCACTGATTTTGCCTGTTAAGACCTCCATCACCTTTGTAGGTAGGTCATAGGGGAGGATGGAGGCCATCAGTGCATGCTCATGACCTGCTCTGATGAGGGGGTCCGTCACGTTCACGCCTGCCCTGCCCGCCCAGACCTTCATCATTGCTGTATGATAGTCAAGGTCCAACCACCCCTCCCCTGCATGGTCCCTCCTCCTATGGAAGGGAGGGTATCTCCTGAAGGTGAGGCTGCCGTAAGCATAGAGGAGGTTCAATTTGTCCAAGAGCTCTCTGGAGGTCTTGGACACCTCGGTCCCGCCGAAGGCTGCAAGCATGAGGAGAGCTGTCAATGTATATCCTATGTAAGGTTGGGAATTGAATTCCTTCGTTCCTTTGTTCGCCTTCTCAATTAGATGTCCCGTCAACCACCGCTCAAGGGCTTCGAAACCCGGTGACCTCTCTTTGCCATCATGGAGGATCGACCACCTTCCCTTCAGATACCTGCAGCCCTCCATCATCAGGATATGGTTCTCTGTCTCGGTCTTGAACCCGAGCGATCTGGGTGCTTTGAGCGTTCCCCTTGGCCCGGAGAGGACCAGGAGCTTCTCAAGGATATGTTCCCTGGTCCTTGGGAACAGGATGTCCTCCTTTTCTCCGAAGAGATAGAGGATGACCGTAAGCGGGACCATGGAGAAATCGTGGTCCCCCTTATGAAGAAGCCAATCGGTCCCCACACCGGTGATAGGGACCGCCCGGAGGAGATACGAGTTAACTTCTTTTATGTCCCTGCCGAGCAATAGCTTGGTAAGGCAAACCCTTGGAGCGTGGACCTTCCATTCCCGCTTCCAGTCGGGGAGCCCTTTCGAAGCCCAATGGCCAAGGATATCCCGTGAACGCACCGGAGGTTCCAATTTTCCTTGGGCCATAGATGCCGAAGGGTATTGTACATCAATATTGTTTGCGGGACCCTAAAAAGCTCAGCTCAGCTGAGCTTCTTCAAAGCCAAAGTGACCATCTTGTAGAATCCCTCGACAGTATCTACCTTCACCCTCTCGTCGGGCGAATGCGGGTTCTCGATCTGAGGTCCTATGGATGCCATGTCCATGCCGGGGTACTTCTCACCGATTATACCGGTCTCAAGACCTGCATGGATCGCCTTTATCTCGGCCTCTTTGCCCCATACCTCATGAGCGCATTCCTTAAGGACCGCAAGCGTCTTGGAATCGAGGTTGGGGAGCCATCCGGGGTATGCGTCGTTCCTTACAGCATCGGCCCCGGACATGGAAGCTATTGCCTCTATATGGTCCCTCAATGCCTCCAGCTGCGTCTTGGACGATGACCTGCTGGCGAGCTGTGCATAGAACTCGTTCTCGGTCCTTATCTTCGAGAGATTGGTCGATGTCTCCACCAGGTCCTTGATGTCGGGGCTCATCCTGTAAACCCCGTGTGGCAGGGCCATTATCAGCTCTATGATGCTGGTCGTGTCCTTCCCGCTTATCATCTTCTTGGGGAGCTCGATTGGAGTGAGCGAATATTTCATTGTCGGCTCTATCGACCTGTACTCGAACTGTATGGCCTTGGCCTCGTCCTCCATAGCCTTCAGGAGCTTCCTGTCCGCCCTCTCAAGGACAATGATAGCCTCCGCTTCCCTGGGGATCGCGTTATGCTTGTCCCCTCCGGTCAAATCCACAAGGTGGAACTTGGAGACCTGCCTTCCTTTGTAGAGCACCCTGCCTACCATCTTCAAGGCATTTGCCCGCCCTAGAAGGATATCCACACCGGAATGCCCTCCCTTCAATCCGGAAAGCACCAGCTTGTAGGCCTTGCCCTCTGCCTTGGCCCTTTTGAGGTCCATATGGAGCTCGGTCTCCCCACCCCCGGCGCATCCGACGTAGATGGCACCATCCTCCTCTGAGTCCAGGTTGAGCAGGTGCCTCCCTTTGAGCATGTCCTTGCCCAGGGCGAAAGCGCCGGTGAGCCCGGTCTCCTCATCTATGGTGAATAGGGCCTCCATAGGCCCGTGGACAAGCTTAGTGTCCTCTAGCACCGCTAGTGCACAAGCGACCCCTATGCCGTTGTCGGCCCCAAGGGTCGTTCCCTTCGCATAGAGGTAGTCCCCTTCCCGCCTCAGCTGTATGGGGTCCATTGAGAAGTCGAACTTGGTCTCCTTGTTCTTCTCGCAGACCATGTCAAGGTGGCCCTGGAGAACGACGGTGGGAGACCTCTCCTTTCCCTTGCTGGCAGGCTTCCTGACGACTATGTTCCCTGCCTTGTCCAGTTTGTATTCCAGTTTCAATCTCTTAGCAACTGATATCACGTACTCAACGGCCATCTTCTCGTTCTTGGAGCACCGCGGTACCTTCCTTATCTCATCGAAATGCATCCATAACAGCTCGGGCTTGAGCCCTTTCAATGCGGGGTCCATCGTTATCACCTTACCTTTCTCTCGCCCGCGATGAAGCTGCACCCTTTAAAATCTTTTTATAGAACGGTTACAGCTTTCTTAGAAAGGTCCGTCTTAAGCCTCTTGTAGGAAACTATGCTTATCAGGAGCCAGAAGAGGAAGGGGACCAGTGGCTTCTGCGATGATGGGATATCTGCCTTCCTCAATGAATCGAAATATCCCTCTATGGGCCCGCTCACGCTGGATGCATCGAAACCTTCCTCCACAGCCAGCTCGATGATGCGCCCTTCCAGCTTAACAAGGTCACGCTCGAAGTGGGCGGTCGCACCCAGGTTCGCAGCCTCCAGGTACTGGGTCCCGGTCGATATCTCCGCAGCTATCGCAAGGCCGCTCATAAAGAGCTCCCACAACGATTTCTGAGGGAAGTTCCTGAACCCCTCTATGCCGTTTATGACTGGAAATACGGCGGTTATCATGCGGGCAAGCATGTTCCTCTTGACTATCTCCGGGTCCGATTCGAGGGTCACAACGGAATCATGTAGGGACAGGGCATCCTTGTGGAGGCCATCGAGGAGAGCTGCCATCTTCCCATCGTTCTCCAAATGTGCTTCGGTCCTGAGGGAGCGAGCCTCCCTGATGACACTGTGGACCGTCATCGTGCCAGGGTCGACCATCATCAACGCCATAGCCTTGTCGAGCCCCTCCAGGTCAGACAGGTCCATCTTGCTCCTCTCCAGAAAAAAAAAGGGCGGGAGACCTCCCCCGCCCCACCCATCGACGGATCACTCCTCTTTGCCCTCTTCGACCACACTGACCTTGCTGCTGGTTATCCCCTTTATCAGCTTGGTCACGTCGACCCCCGTCAGGGATTCGACCAATGCGGGCATCTGGGCAGCTATGTCCACGGTCCTGGAGACTATGCCATTGTGGCCCTGGTCCCCGAGGACTATCATCTTCTCGACGCCCTCGACAGATGATGCGGCAGCCTTCACTATGTGAGGCAGCTGGTCGACTATCATCTGGGTTATGGCCGCGTCGCCGTACTTCCTCCAGGCAAGGGCCTTCTTCTCCATGGCCTCGGCCTCAGCAAGACCCTTTGCCAGGATGGCAGAGGCCTCTGCCTGTCCCTTCAATTTTATTATATCGGCCTCCGCGGTCCCCTCCTTCCGTATCCTCTCAGCATTACCCTGGGCGAGCATCTGGAGCTTCTCCATCTCACCGTCGGCGGTAAGCTTGAGCTCCGCCTGGATGGCCTCTGCCTGTCTGATGGTCCTTGATTTCTCGGCCTCGGCTATCCTCTCAATGCGGCCCTTCTCACCGTCCGCCTCGGCGATCTTCGCCTCAGCGGCGGCTTTGGCTGGAACGACCTGCAGCGCCTCCTGCTCCTTGCGCTTACGGTCTATTTCCTTTTCCTGGAGCTCTATCTTCTTCTTCTTCTCCTCTATCTCTATCTGGACCTGCTCCTTGACGACCTCTTGTCTCCTTTTCTTGTCCTGGAGCTCGAAAGCTATCGATCTGTTGGCCTTGGCTATCTCGACCTCCGCCTCGGCGTTCTGCTTTGTGATGTCCCTCTCCTTATGGAACAGAGCGACCTGGGCCTCGGCACCGGCGTTCGCCCTCTCCGCCTCCCTTGCCGACTCTGCCTCCTTTATTGTCGCCTCCTTGTTGGCTATGGCCTCGCCTATCCTTGCATCCCTCTTGACCTCCGCGGTCCTCTTCCTGCCCAGGGCATCCACATAGCCATACTGGTCCTCTATCTCCTTGATGACGAAGGACCGGATCTCAAGGCCTATGTTCCTCAGGTCCTTCGCGGCCTGGGACTGGACATGGGAAGCGACGGCATCCCTGTCCGAGTTGATGGACTCAATTGTCATCGTGGCGCAGATCCCCCTGACATGGCCCTCAAGGGTCTTCTGGGCGATGTCGTTTATCTCCTTGTCCGCCTTGTGGAGCAGCTGCTCCGCAGCGGTGAAGAGCGAGGCCTCGTCCGAGGCTATCTTCACCTGTGCCACGGCCTTGATGTTTATCTTGGCACCGGAGGTCTTCACTTCAGTGACTATGTCCGTAACCGTGATCTCCAGTGTCCTAACATCTAGGGGAAGGAACTCGAACCCCTGGAACACCGGCCAGATGAACCTGCCACCGCCGGACACTACCAGGTATCCCCTTGTCCCCTTCTTCGTCTTCCTTCCGAACACGACCATGGCCTTGTTGGGCGGTACCTTCTGGTACCTGTTCGCATAGATGATAAAGACGATGAGCGCCACTATCACCATGATCGATAATCCTGCTATCAGCCCTACTATGAGCACGTTCACCATTCATCTCACCTCTATCCTTCGTTTCTCCCTCTATGTCATGTCCCTTTCCTTTATCTTCATCTTATTGGGTTTTTCAGGTCCTTTGGTCGGTCTCCTCTTATATTCGCTCCTTGGAACGACCTTTACGGCATCCCCCATATTACCGACGATCACCACTGAGGTATTGTTGGATATGTACTTCTCTGCGACCGCAGGGATAAGGGTCCTACCCCTCTGGTCGGTGAATATCGTTATCTGCCCCTCCCTACCGGGGTAGATGGGAACGGTCACCGAGCCTATCTTCCCTATCTGCTTGCTTATCTTCACGGTCGAATCCGATGTGAACTGCTTGATGATCAGCTGCATCACGAAGAAAAGGACTACGGACATCAGTAAGGCACCACCTGCGGAGATGAACGGTGTGAAGACCGCTCCGACCTCCATATAGGTCAGTATCGCCCCTATCCCTCCAAAAGAAGATGTGAACGTCAGTATTATAGGGATCGAGAACGGACCGAGCTCTCCATGGCCACCGCCGATATCAAGGTCGATATCTGGGGACCCATCCAGGTCAAGGTCAACGCCGCCAATATCGAGATCGAGACCGCCCAGGACCATTATCAGGATCAGTGCTACCAGGCTTAACCCGCCTATGACACCGTACAATATCAGCAACCACCAGACTATCATACCCTTTTTCCCCCTCTCTTGTAATAATCCATCCACTTCTGGCATCTTTCCAGATTGGTCATATAGACCTGTTCTTCCGGGTCCAGCTCTATAGCCTTTTGAAAGTATGACTGGGCCCTGACATACTCCCCGGACTCCATTAGCTGTAGGGCATATTCGTTGAACGCAAGGGCCTTCTTCCTCATTACTGGGTCGGTCCTGGTAACGGGAGAGGCTGGTCCCAGCTCGATCGCAGCCTCTTCTTCCCTCTCCTTCTTTCGGCCGGTCGAGACCCTGAAGACATCCTGGTCCTCTTCCTCTTCGACCTCCTCTTCTTTTGGCCCTTCCGGCTTTCTGGAGGGTTGTCCTCCCCACTTGTCCTTGTAGTCCTTGTCCCCGCCCCAGGTCCTGGACCAATCCTTCCTCCTCTGTATCCTCAATGTGTCCGGGGGTGATGCTTTCCCTACATCGGGCCAGTCCGTTCTGTCCATAACATCCTCTAGATTGGAGATGCCCACGTTCCTGAACCCCACCGCGGTCATCCGTCTGAAGACCACTCCATTCAACCTTGCCCTGATCTTCCTGTTCGGATCGAACCCGAGCTTCCTTCTGTGGTCGAAAGTAAGGGCGCGGCTCTGGAGTATCCTCGGCCTACGGAACTTGACGTTACATTTGGATGTGTCGTAGAGCCCTTCCTTGTCGGACCCTCTTCGGACAACGGCCAAACCTCTATCCCCTGGGGACCTTTCGTTTCCCCCCAGGACCATATCTGTCCTTTTCCATTAAAAAGGTATTGGCCAGACGCCCCGTCCTTGCCCATATCCCGGGGTAATCTGGGGGATATCCCCCGATCACTCATCATCTTGTTCTGACGAGCCTTTCCGCGTACCGGTGATATGGAAACCAGACCTCGGGGTCAGGTAGAACATCCTCATGGTGTAGGGGTCCAATCTCTTCGAGAAGGATGCCTCGAGCTCGTTCTTGGTGAACAGGCTGTTATGGTCCATGAACAGCAGAATGGACCTATCGAACCCTTTCAGGTCGGATATCACCCGGGAGATCTCCCGCTCTAGCTCCTTCAATCCTTCGGTCTTGGAGGCCCTCCAGGTCCGGGTGTTGACCCTCTTTGCGTACTGGACCGAGGAGTTCATGACCACGGATATCCCTAGCCCTGTTTCGAACCTCCAGCTTGCAAGTGAGGTCGGTCTCTTCTTCGAATAACGTGCTGTGACGGAGACCTGCATGGTCGAAAGGTCCATTAGGCATAGGTCGGCTCTTGCCCTGTCCTCCATTTCCTTGCCGACCATTACATGAAGTGGGGACATCATGACCTGCCGGACCTCGCCCTTCTTTGCTCTCCACCTTCCGTCCTTAGCTATTGTGTAACGACCCGTGCTCACCTCCCGGGCCTTGTTGAGGGCACGCATCCTCATATACAGGGCCGCAACGACGTCCTCCTTGGTCAGATATGTCAAAGGGGCCCTATGGTAATCGACCTTCATTTCCTGGAATGCCCTTTCGAACCCTTCCTGGTACAGGGTCGACCAGATTTTATTCATATATAATTATTACATTCTTATTATTTAAAGTTTCTATTTTTGAAATTTTCTGCGATTATCTTATTTCAAATAGAATGCATATTTTGTATTATGTTGGAACAGCCTAATAGTGGTAATAAGCGATATCTGATCGTTCCCCGAGATAGACCAGATATAGGACCTTTCAAGGAACGGTATTGGTTTGGTTTAGCATCTCAATGCTCGATGTCAATCCTTATGGTCATAATCCGGCTCATCATATCTATTTACCTGGTCCATTCAATCATTTTTCATTGACTTTTTCAATCCCAATAACTTTTTATCCGGTACTGGTCTTAGGGGGTTCCGGTGGACCCTGTTTGGTGCTTGATTCGCTGGCAACATCCTTGAGAGGCACGCTCAAGAAGATAGCGAACGCCTCCAATATAGACAAAGAGGTCATCAAGGACGTCGTCAAGGACATCCAGCGGGCACTCCTTCAGGCAGATGTCAATGTCAAATTGGTCCTCCAGATAACGAAAGAGGTGGAAAGGAGGGCTCTCGAGGAGAAGCCTCCACCCGGTATGAGCTCAAGGGAGCATGTCATCAGGATAATCTACGAGGAGCTCGTGAGGATACTGGGAGAGGGCAAGGACATTTCCCTCAAGAAGCATGTCATAATGATGGTCGGTCTCTACGGTCAGGGCAAGACGACCACCTGCGCCAAGCTTGCGAAGTACTTCCAGAAGCGGGGGCTCAAGGTCGGCCTCATAGCCGGGGATGTCCATAGACCCGCAGCCTTGGACCAATTGAAACAGCTGGCAGATAAATTGAACGTCCCTGTATACGGTTTTCCCAAAGCGACCAACGGCGTCGCTGTAGTGAAGAAGGGGATGGAGCAGTACAAGGATTTCGATGTGATCATAGTCGACACCTCGGGAAGGCATTCGCTAGAGGACGACCTGATAGAGGAGATGCGTCAGATAAACGACGCATGCGGTGCCGACGAGAGGTTCCTGGTCCTGGATGCCGCAGTGGGACAGCAGGCCGGACCCCAGGCCCAGGCGTTCCATGATGCCGTCAACATCACCGGTGTGATCATCACCAAGCTTGATGGGACCGCCAAGGGAGGCGGGGCCCTTTCTGCCGTGTCCATCACCAAGGCCCCAGTGACCTTCATAGGGGTCGGTGAGCATATAGAGGACCTCGAGAAGTTCGAACCGCCCCGTTTCATATCAAGGATGCTCGGAATGGGCGACCTCCAGACCCTTCTGGAGAAGGCCCAGGAGTCCATGGACAAGGATAACATGGACGATGTGGCAAGGAAAATGATGTCGGGGAAGTTCACCCTGATAGAGATGAGAGAGCAATTGGAGATGCTCTCCAAGATGGGGCCATTGGACAAGCTAATGGGCCTCTTGCCTCAGGGTTTCGCTGGAATGAAGGGCGGGTTCGAGCTACAAGATAAAGGAGAGACCCAGAAGAGGCTCAGGTCCTTCAAGGTCATTCTCTCGTCCATGACCAAGTTCGAGCTTGAGAACCCTAAAGAGATCAAGTCCTCCAGGATCAGGAGGATAGCACTTGGTGCCGGTGTCGACCAGAAGGATGTGCGTTCGCTCCTGAAATATTATAACATGTCACAGAAGGCGGTCAAGGGTTTCACCTCCAACAGGAGGATGAGGAAAAAGCTGATGAAACAGCTGCAGATGCCCGAGTTGGATGCTTTGGAACAACATTAAGGGACATTTTATATAAAATATATATTCTATATATTTTTATGGCATAACAATATTTTTTAATGAAATAAGGGTTTGTACATACCGAACCCGGGGGTATGAGGGAACGGCACCGAGGAAGCTCAGGACGGATGCGGACGGAGGGCGCGGGCTATTGAGGGCCCTGCGGGATAAACGCATGATAAACCTGCTGGTCTTTCTTATCACCATCTACTTTTTCATAATCGGCATAAAGCTCATGGGGTCTGGTTTCAAGCACTTAGGGAGGGATTTTGCCGAGGAGCTCATAAGGTCCACCTCCAACCCGCTCGTCGGTCTTGCCATTGGCATATTCGCAACAGCTGTGGTCCAGAGCTCTTCCGCCACGACATCTACGGTAGTGACCATGGTCCTTGCAAATCCAAGCTTCTACCCGAACGCCATTCCCATAATCATGGGGGCGAACATAGGGACCTCCGTGACGAACATCATTGTGTCCCTTGGTCACATCCGTGATGTTACATCGTTCAGGAGAGCCTTTGCAGGCGCTTTGGTCCATGATTTCTTCAATCTTTTGACAGTGTCGCTCCTGTTCCCTCTGGAATGGCTGATAAGGATCTTCACGGGCAAGGGATTCCTTGAGAGGCTCGGGGAATGGTCTGCAGGCCTGCTCCTTGGAAAGAAGGGAATGGAGTTCGAACTCATAGATAAGGTCCTTGAGCCCGTCCTTGGACCCATCACCCGCTTCATAGACAGCGTAGGGTTCCATCCGGAGGTAATGACACTTGTCTTCGGGCTTATCGTCCTTTTCATATCGCTGTTCATCCTTACGAAGGCTGCAAGAAAGGCCATTGAGGGGAACGTTCAGAAGCTGATAGACAAGGTCCTTTTCAAGAACGATGCGACCTCTTTCGGCTTCGGATTGGCATTGACCTCTTTCGTTCAGAGCAGTTCCGTCACCACATCCCTTGTCGTTCCCCTTGTTGGCGGCGGTATACTGAGCTTGAAACAGATCTTTCCCTACACCCTTGGTGCCAATATCGGCACTACCATAACGGCAATTCTCGCAGCCCTGGCCTCCATGACCACTGGCGTGGGAGGGAGGATGGCCCTGGCCATATCCATGGTCCATCTCTTCTTCAATCTGACGGGGATGCTCATCTTCTACCCATTGAGAAAGGTGCCCATCACCCTTGCCAGGATCGCCGCCAGGTACCTCTCCATGCACAGGAAGCTTGCCATCCTCTTCATATTGATCGTCTTCTTCGCCATTCCCGGTTTCATAATCCTTGTGGATAGGTTTATATTATGATAATACCATGAAAAAAACCCGGAGCAACCCGCATGTTCAAGAACATCCTGGACGCTTTGACGAAGAACCCCCTTCTTGACGATGCTTACAAGGACCTTGACAAGATAAACCAGATCACCCAGGAGATGTTCCTCCAGTCCATGAGGGTCCTCATTGACAGGGAGGGCTCGCCAAAGGAGGTCCTCATGAAGGACAAGAGGGTGAACGCCCTCGTTCAGGGCATCCGCAAGCAGGTCTTCGAATACTTTGCTGTCAACTCTTCCCCCAACATCCATGCCGGACTGATCATCATTTCTCTGGTGATAGATTACGAGAGGATAGGGGATTACGCCAAGGACCTTGTGCTCATGAGGGAGGAGTTCGGGTACGAAGAAGAGTTCAGACCGTGGATAAAGGACCGTCTTGAAAAGATGGAGGATATCATCACTCTCATGTTCCTTGAATCCCGCAAGGCCATAGAGGAGGCAAGCGGCGAGCCTTCCACTAAGGTGTCAAAGCTCGAGGGGGACCTTAAAAAGGAGTACGAGCTGTTCAAGGCAGAGCTACTTGACAAGGGATGCATCCAGAACGAATCCCTGACCGGTTTGATATCGGCAAGGATAATGAAGAGGATAGCTGCCCACCATGACAACATAGCATCCGCTTCGGTCAGGCCGTTCCCCAAGCTGGGGTTCAAGACGGGGAGCGCTCATTGGGTCGAGGATTGAATCATATCCCCCAGCGGGACCATTCCCTCTTTGCGGTGAGATGATGCCTGTTCAGGAGCCCTGCCCTGAACCTCTCCTGCCAGTAGAAATCGTAAGGTCTCCTAGGCAGCGAATCGGCGAACTCATTGAGGAGCTCCCTGACCCTGGGGGCGCTCTTTCTGTTGAGCCCCTTCACCTCGACGAACCTCAGCTCCGCAGAATGGTTAGGTCTCTCCTCGTAGATATCGAACTGGACCTTTACCGGTCTTTTTACCTTGAATCGGAAGGTGTAAGAATTTGTGGGCATCGATATCACAATGTAGAGCCTTGAGAAATGATGCATGCCCCTGTCCCTTTCGTATTCCCAACCAAGGTGGTCCATGGCCTCCCTGAGCTTAGATGCCGTGGAGGGGGCATCGAAGCAGACAGGTGCTCTCCAGGTATCGGGTGGGTCCATGGGCGTGCCGCTCCTTCTTGCATATATTGGTATCGGATGTAGGGTAGGGAGATAGGGGATACCGTTTATTAGTCCGTTGGTCCAATACCGTATAGGGATCTATTTGCTGGAACATCCACGGCCCACGGTATACTGCAGCAGATGTCTCGAGTTCGACCACTGCAGGTTCGACGGAGCGATGATAAGATGCGATATCGTAAAAGACCTCAAGGAGGTCTGTGAGGTCCTCCATGACTGTCCAGAGAAGGAGATAGGGCTCGGGGTCCCAAGGAGACCTGTCCGGATAGTCGAGACGGATGGTAAGAGGCATCTGGTCCAACCTGCGACAGGACTGGACTGTACTTCTAAAATGGAGAACTACATATCCGAACTATTGGAAAGGATAGGGGCCGTCGATGGGCTCATACTCAAGGCCAAGTCGCCCACATGCGGAATGGGTGATGTCAAGATCTATCCGGGACCGGAGAAGGTCCCGGTCAAGTACATGGGTGACGGGTTCCTTGGCGGGGAGGTCCTGAAGAGGTTCTCCCACCTTGCCGTCGAGGACGAGGGGAGGCTGCAGGATGCAAGGGTCCGTGATCATTTTCTAACTAAATTGTACTGTATCGCCAGGTTCAGGGAGGCGGGAAAGAGAGGAAAGGCCCGGGACCTAATAGATTTCCATACAAAGCATAAACTCCTCCTCATGTCACAATCCCAGTCCGAGATGCGGACCATGGGCAGGATAGTATCGGACCAGAAGCAAAAGGGAGTGGAAGAGGCTTTCCATGAATATGGGGAACACCTCTCATCGGCCTTCAAAAAAGGGCAGAGGTACACCGCTATCATCAACACCCTTATGCACGGTTTCGGTTATGTCTCGGACAAAATGTCCAGAGATGAGAAAGGTCATTTCCTGGACATGCTCGAGCTCTACAGGGAGGACCGGATACCTCTTGCAGCGGTGAGGGAGACCCTCAAGGCGCTGGTCATAAGGTTCGATGTGGAATACCTGAAGGACCAGTATCTCTTCGAACCCTATCCGGTAGAGCTCCTTAGGGGTTACGAACCCAACAGAGGGAGGGACCTCTGGAAATGAGACTTTCGGGAGGGATGGCCAAGTGATAGAAGGGGAACGCATAAGGTTCCTTGACCCACGCCCCATCAGGGACGGGAAGTACGTTCTCTACTGGATGCAGGCCTCCCAGAGGACGCATTACAACCATGCACTGCTCCATGCTTCCCATCTGTCCCTTTCCCTTGACCTCCCTCTCGTTGTTTTCTTTGGCCTCACCGATGGCTACCCCGAGGCGAACCTGAGGCATTACTCTTTCATGCTCGAGGGGCTCAAGGAGATATCGCACGACCTTGAACATCTGGGGATCAAGTTCGTGGTAAGGAGATGCGACCCGGCCGAAGGGGCGCTCTCGCTCTCATCGGATGCGGCACTTATCGTCTGCGACAGGGGATATCTCAGACATCAGGTCGAATGGAGGGAGAAAGTTTCATCTCGTGCTCCCTGTCAGGTCGTCCAGGTGGAGACCGATGCAATAGTCCCGGTCGAGATAGCTTATATGAAGGAGGCCTATTCCGCAGCGGTCCTAAGGCCCAAACTGCATGCTCTCATGGACCGTTTCATGGTCGTCCCGGAGGTCCTATGGCCTCAAAGGGACTCATTGGATATGGACGTAGAAGGTGAGGACAATAGGGCCCTGACAGGTCTATTGAAGGATATGGACCTCGATAGGTCAGTGAAGCCTGTGGACGAACTTAGAGGTGGCCCAGGCCAGGCCAATAGACTGCTTGAGAGGTTCATAAAGAGCAGGGCAGCCGATTATTCGGAGCAAAGGAACGACCCCTCTCTCGGGATGCAGTCCGATCTATCTCCTTACCTTCACTTCGGAAATATATCGCCGCTCTACATCGCGCTCATGGCGATCTCGAGCCCTTCCGGTGGTACGGACCCGTTCATTGAGGAGCTCTTCGTTAGACGTGAGCTCTCTTTGAACTTCGTCCATTACTGCAAGGACCATGGTTCGTTCGAGTGCCTCCCTTCATGGGCGAAGGATACCCTGATGAAGCATTCATCCGACCGCAGGGAGCATATCTACGGTCTGGAAGAGCTTGAGCATGGAGAGACCCATGACCCTTACTGGAACGCCGCTCAGCATGAGATGGTCATAACAGGTAAGATGCATGGGTACATGAGGATGTACTGGGGAAAGAAGATGATAGAATGGACCAAGGACCCTATAGAGGCATATTCAATAGCGCTCTATCTCAATAACAAGTACGAGATCGACGGGAGGGACCCCAATTCCTACGCGGGGGTGGCATGGTGCTTCGGAAAGCACGACCGGCCGTGGGGAGAGAGAGCGGTCTTCGGGTCGGTGAGGTACATGAACGATAAAGGGCTTGAGAGGAAGTTCGATATGGAAGGGTACCTTAAGAGGGTGGGTTATAAAGGATGATATCGAACTGGGTCTATCTTGCAGCGGACATCCTAGTGTTCATCTTCCCCTTTTTGCTCTCGTTCGACAAGAGAGTGAGCTTCTGGAAGAAGTGGCCCTATCTCGTTCCTGGATATCTCACGGTAAGCTTAGTGTTCATCGTTTGGGACGTCCTAGTGACCGAACGGGGTGATTGGACCTTCAATCCAGATTTTACTTTAGGGGTAAAGGTCCTGGGTATACCTATCGAGGAGATCTTGTTCTTCTTCGTAGTACCCTACTCCTGCATCTTCACATATGAAGCCCTCTTTTACTACGTGAAGGACCGAAAGGTCCCTTTCAGCAGATGGCCCTACCTTGGGACGGGGTTACTGTTCATTGCAGCTGCGGTCGTCTTCAGGGATCAGGATTACACGCTGCTTGCCATGGTCTCCTGTTCATTCGTGGCTTTCGCTGCCCCGTTCCTTGCCCCGTGGATGCTCTCTTCAAGGGTCTTTTGGACCTTCGTGGCCGTGACCATGGGACTGTTCGTTATGATGAACATGGTCCTGACATCGCTACCCATAGTCGAATACAGCCCCGATGCAATATGGGGCGGTGACGGGGCTTGGAACGGGAGGTTCTTCCACATACCGCTTGAGGATTTCTTCTACAACCTTTCGTTATTGACATCGTTCCTGATGGTGTATTTGCTGGGCAAGAAATATTTGAAAAAAGGTAGAATGACCAATGAGAAGTAGATCGATAGCTATAATAGGCGCAGGCCTAGGGGGGCTGAGCGCTTCCATCTCCCTTGCATCCAGGGGATATCATGTGGATGTGTTCGAGCGGGAAGCTGGGCCCGGTGGGAAGGCAGGTGAGCTCTGGCTTGGCAGGTACAGGTTCGATACGGGACCCTCGCTCCTTACCATGCCCGAGGTCTTCAGGGAGCTCTTCTCCCTGGCAGGCGAGGAGCTCGAGGACCATCTCAGGTTCGTTCCCCTCGAGGTCATCTGCAGGTACTTCTATCCCGATGGGACCGTTCTAGATGCGTTCACGGACAAGGAGAGGTTCGCTTCCGAGCTCAAGGAGAAGCTGGGGGAGGATCCCAGTGCTGTCCTGCGATACCTTGACTCCTGCAGGAGGAAGTACGAGCTCACGGAAGGTCCCTTTCTAAAGGATGTCATCTCCGTTCCCTGGACCTTCATTAGACCAAAGAACCTGCTCAAAACCCTACGCATGTACAGACTTGAACCGTTCCGGACCATGCACGAGGTGAACTTGCGGTGGTTCAAAGACCCAAGGACCGTTCAGCTCTTCGACAGATATGCAACATACAACGGCTCCTCGCCATATCTGACCCCCGCGACCTTCAACCTCATTCAGCATGTAGAGTACGGTATAGGGGCCTACGCGGTCAAAGGTGGCATCCATTCCATACCCAGGAGGATGGCCTCTCTGGCCGGGTCCCTTGGTGCTGAGATCGATTACGGATGCAACGTGGAAAAGATAGTTACTGAAGGGGGGAAGGTCAAGGGCATCGTCGTGGACGGCGAAATGCTGGCCTACGACCGGGTCGTGTCCAATTCGGATGCGGCCTTCACCTACGAATCTCTACTGAAGGACGAGCGGACCAAAGAGGCAAAGAAGGTAAGAGGGCTCGAGCCGTCCTCGTCCGGTGCTGTCTTCTACATAGGTATTAGCTCAGCCCCAAAACAGCTCCTTGTGAACAACATATTCTTCTCCAAGGACTATAAACGGGAGTTCGACGAGATCTGGAGGGAGAAGAGATGCCCTTCCGATCCCACCGTCTACATAAACATCACTTCGCTCGTTGATGCCGAGGACGCGCCCCCTCGCTCTCAGAACTGGTTCCTGCTGGTGAACGCCCCATTCGTGAACGGCCAAGATTGGAAGGAAGAGATGAAGATGACCCTTGAGCGGTCCATCGAAAAGCTGGACGGTGCGCTTGGCCTCCACATCAAGGGCAGCATCGAAGAGGTCGAACAGATGTCCCCTAAGGACATCATGGAGCGGTTCAGAGGCAACAAGGGCAGTATATACGGCTCCTCTTCGAACAATATGATGGCAGCTTTCATGCGGCCCGGGAACAGGTCCAAAGCCCACAAAGGGCTCTATCTATGCGGGGGGAGCTGCCATCCCGGCGGGGGTATGCCTCTATCTGTTCTTTCCGGAATGCTTGCAGCGGACCAGCTTGCCAAAAACGGATGACCTGCCCCCACATCGAAAAAAAGATTAGAGAGAGGTCCAATCTGTATAAGGGGTCAAAATGACAGGGGATAGCGTTATTGTAATAGGTGCAGGGTTCGGCGGGATGAGCTCTGCGGCCCTTCTGGCCAAGAAGGGTTATGATGTCACCTTGGTCGAGAAGAACTCCCAACCAGGTGGCAGGGCAATCGTTTGGGAGGAGAAAGGGTTCGTCTATGACATGGGCCCATCCTGGTATCTTATGCCAGAGGTCTTCGAGAGGTTCTTTGCCGAGTTCGGAAAGAAGGTCACCGATTACTACAAATTGAAAAGGCTCGATCCCAATTACAGGGTGTTCTTCCAGGGGAAGGACAGGGTCGATATCAGTGCGGACCTGGAAAGGAACAAGAAGCTCTTCGACTCTATGGAGGAGGGTGGGGGGAAGAAGCTCGAGGAATACCTCAGATCGGCCTCCTACCAGTACGATATCGCCATGGGTCAGTTCATCTACAAGGACTACCGCTCCATGTTCGATTTCCTCAACAAGAAGCTCATCTTCGAAGGAACAAAGCTCCACATCTTCGAGAGCCTTGACGGTTATGCGAAGCGCTTCATATCGAACCCAGACCTAAGGAAGGTCCTGGAATACACCATTGTCTTCCTGGGGGGTACACCCTACGACAGCCCAGCCATGTATGCGCTCATGTCACATGTCGATTTCAATCTAGGTGTCTTCTATCCTATGGGAGGCATGGGCGAACTTGCAAAGGGGTTCCACAGGCTGTGCCTCGAGCAGGGGGTCCATTTCAGGTTCGATGAAGAGGTGAGGAAGATAGATGTCGAGGATGGACGGGTCAAAGGGGTCACGACGGACAAAGGACATATCCCTGCCAAGAAGGTCGTTTCATGCTCAGATTACCCCCATACTGAGACGGAGCTCCTTGAGAAACAGGACCGCTCCTATCCTGAGAAGTACTGGTCCAAAAGGGCTATCGCCCCTTCCGCCATCCTGATGTACCTGGGGTTCGACAAGAGGATAGAGAACCTTCTTCACCACAATCTCTATCTGAGCGGGGACTGGGACCAGCACTTCGAGACCATCTTCAAGAGGCCATCATGGCCCGACAATCCATCCTACTACATCTGCTGCCCGTCCAAGACCGACCCGACCGTGGCCCCCAAAGACGGCGAGAACATCTTCATACTCGTCCCGGTCGCAGCGGGTCTGAAGGACACCGATGTTATTAGGGAGCGCTATTTCGAATGGGTCATGTCCCACTTGGAGCATTTGACGGGAGAGCGGCTGAGAGAGCACCTTGTCGTTAAGAGGCTCTTCTCCCACAGGGATTTCTCCTCGTACTACAACGCTTACAAAGGGACCGCTCTCGGTCTAGCCCATACCTTAAGGCAGACGGCCGTCTTCAGGCCTGCCATGAGGAGCAAGCGGGTCAAGGGCCTATACTATTCTGGACAATATACACATCCGGGAATAGGCGTACCAATGGTAGTTATAGGGTCCCAGATACTTGCAAAGGACGTAGTGAACTGAGATGCCCGAAGGAAGGATATACCGCATATTCAAGAAGGGGTCCAGGACCTACTTCTACAACTCATTGTTCTTCCCAAAGGACGTGCGGGAGGACGTCTTCGTCCTCTACAGCTTTGTGAGGGAGGCCGACAATCTCGTGGACGAGGTACCTCAGGACCCTCTTAAGCTTGGGAGGTTCATGGACGATTTCAAGAGGGTCTGCAGGGGGGAGGTGACAGGGGATATCGTCCTCGATTCGTTCTGCCTACTTGCGAACAGGAAGCGTTTCGAGAAGGAATGGGTACAGGCCTTCCTCCGCTCCATGGAGATGGACCTGACGAAACACACCTACGATACGATGAAGGAGCTCGATGATTACATCTACGGCTCGGCGGAAGTCATAGGGCTCATGATGGCCAGGATAATGGGTGTGAGCGACAGGTTCCAGGATAATGCCAGGGCCCTTGGAAAGGCCATGCAGCTCATCAATTTCATAAGGGACATAGACGAGGACAACGGTCTTGGGCGAAGGTACATACCCACGGAGGACCTGGAGACCAACGGCCTCAAGGACCTATCTTACGACCATGTCAGGTCTAGGAAGGAGGCCTTCGAAGGCCTGGTCGATCAGCAGGTTGGAAGGTACCGCCATTTCCAACACGAGGCCGAGAAAGGGTTCAGCGCTCTGGACAGGGACCACCTGATCCCCATAATGAACGCGTCGGACATGTACAACTGGACCGCAAGGAAGATAGAGAACGATCCCCTGGTCGTTTATAGAAGGAAGGTGAAACCATCCATGACACGGATCGTCATTAACGTCCTGGGCAAGAAATTGAGGGTCCCGGGATGAGCCTCTTAGATGAGGGGTTATTCAAGAGGGATGAAAGATGGGGGACCGAAGCACGGCAATATTCAAGAACCTGACCCCTGCCGCACCAGCCTTCATCTATCTCCTCTTCGCAGTAGGCGTGGTATGTCATGTCCTGGAACCGACAAGGGACCTCCTACTGACCATGACCCCTTACTTCCTGTTCTTCATGGCCCTGATAGTACTTCTCCCCCAGGCCCTCCACCACAACTTGAAGCTCTTCATCTGGGCAGCACCGGTCCTCATCGCTACGTTCTTGATAGAGGTGATAGGGGTCAGGACAGGGCTGGTGTTCGGCCATTACGAGTACGGAGGGACGCTTGGGACGCATATCCTTGGTGTCCCTCCCGTGATAGGCCTCAACTGGGTCCTGGTCATGTTAGGGGCCATACTACTTGCCGGAAGGCTCACAAGGAGACCGCTGCCCATGGCCTTCCTCAGCGGGATGTTAGCGGTCGTATTCGACCTTGCGATGGAACCTGTGGCTATCGAGCTCGATTACTGGACCTGGGACAATGTGGCCGTGCCCCTCCAGAACTACATTGCCTGGGGTGTCATAGCCTTCATGATCTCCCTCTCTTACAGTCGGGCAAAGATCGACGCTTCCGGGAAGAGGGGGACCCTCCTTGAGCATTTCTTCCTTGTCCAGGTCCTTTTCTTCGCGTTCCTGCACCTGTTCCTGGCCCTCTGATGGGGACCGACTTCCAAAATGTATTAATCCAACATCCCATCATCCGGCTGGAAAGGGGTCATTATCATGGGACCAATGGACCAACCCGCCTTCATGAAGGACCATCTGAAAGGATTAGAGAACCTGAGGAGCGACGGGACCGCAAAGGGAGAGTTCACCAACAGCGATGAGGTCCTGAAGAGCGCCATCCCCGCGGTGATGGAGAACAGGAGGACCTTGGGCCTTCAGGGTCTGGTCAAGGGTCTCCAGGCCATCATCATCAACACGGAAAGGGATAATTTCCTTCCTGCCGTGAAGGACATCCTGGACTACACCGGGATGGACCTCCATTCCTCCTTCGAGAACGGTTCCTTTATGGACTGTGTATTGAGAACGGAGGGGAGCGCGGATATCATCGTAAGGCACAGAAGGTCGGATGACAATCCCTTCAGGGAATACAATATCGCCCCGAAGACAGCCGGACTGCCCAACACAAGGCTCGAGACCTTCGTCTTCGAGACCCCTGACATAGAGAGATATATCTCAATTCAGAGGGAACGCGGGGTACGATTCCTGACAGGGGCCCCGGTCCACAGGGAGAACTATTCCTTCATCCAAACCACGCCGTCCCATTATACCGGGAATTCCATAGGCCTCATCCAATGGAGGGGACAGAGGGGGACCTACCAGGATGATGACGATACGGAGCTTGACCACAATATCAGGAAGAGGGACGCCCCCCATCTCAAGAACATAAAACACCTTGACCATGCCGCGACCAGGCTCGTATCCAAGAGCAGGGACCTTGCCATCCTGGAGTTCATGGAGCTCACCAACTACCGCTTCGATTTCGCCATCTATGTCAGGACCATGAACTCCATCACGAACGTGGCAAGATTGTCGGACGAGACCTACGCCCAAGTCTTCACGGCAGGCATTGCCCCGTTCACATCGCCGGAGACATCAGGTCCGACCGAGAAGTACGTTCACAACTACGGGAGCAGGGTCCACCACCTTGCTTTCCATACGGAGAACATTGAGGATACCTATCAGAGCCTTGTCCAGGAAGGTCTGGGCTTCCTCATAGAGCTGGTAGGGTCCCCCGAGGATGGCTTGAAACAGACGTTCACAAAGGGTATGAAGAGCACTTTCCTAGTGAACGAGTACATCCATCGCTACGGAGGCTTCGATGGGTTCTTCACGAGGTCGAACGTTACCGAACTGACAAGGGCAACTGACCTTCAGTGAGCCCTTGCATCATCCGTCTATCCTTTCCCCTGTCCAGCAGTATGTGCAGAGCTTCTCCCTCGGCAGACCTATGGCCTCGACCATGTCGTCGAGCCGCTGGTACTGCAGGCTATCAAGGTCCAGGTCCTTCCTGACCCACTCCACCATAGCGGCATACTCGTCGGTATCGGGGTCTATGTACTTTGAAAAGTCCCTAGGCTCTCCACCCTCCAACGAAGCGATGGCCCTTCTGGCAACGAGCTCCCTTGAGCTCCTCGTCGAGAGCATGTATATGCACGGGAACATCAAAGGTGGGCAGGCAGGCCTGACATGGACCTCCTCCGCCCCTCCCTCCCTCAGCTTGTGGACAGTGAAGTTCTTGAGCTGAGTTCCCCTCACTATGGAATCCTCGCAGAGCACGATCCTCTTCCCCTTGATCACGGAAGCGTTGGGTATGAGCTTCATGAGAGCGATCTTGTCCCTAAGGTCCTGGGTAGGTGGAGTGTAGCTCCTTCCATAGCCCGGGGTGTACTTGAGAAGGACCCGTCTGAAGGGGAGGGCCGATTCCATCGCATATCCTATGGCATGCGATGTCCCTGAATCTGGGACACCGGCGGTCAGGTCTGCCTGGACCTGGTCCCTCATGGCAAGCAATGCCCCTGACCTTTCCCTGACCCGTTCGACATTCGTCCCCTCATAGGTCGAACCGGGAAAACCAGTGTATATCCAAAGGAACGAGCAGATATGGAGGTCGTCCGTGGCCTCCCGCAGGACCTTTACACCGCTCTGTTCGATGAGCACTATCTCCCCAGGACCTAGCTCCTTCTCGATCGTAAACCCAAGATTTGCAAATGCACAGGTCTCGCTCGTTACGGCCCGGCTCCCGTCCTTGGACCCTAATACAAGAGGGGATACCCCATGCTTGTCCCTGGCGGCGATTATCCCGTCCTTGGTCAGTATCAATAGTGAGATGGACCCCTCTATCCTCTCCTGCATGTGGACTATTCCCTCGACAAGCGTACCTTTGAGATCGATGAGGTTCGCCACAAGGTCTGTCTGGTTCACCTCTCCCTGGTTCACCTCGGCGAAGTTCCTGCCCTCGGATATCATCTCCCTCACAAGCTCGCCCTTGTTGGTCACGAGCCCGCTGCATGCTATTGTCAGGGGACCCCATTTGCCCAAGAATGTGAGGGGCTGCGGGTCCCAGTCCGAGATACATCCTATGGCCATGTTGGTCTCGGTCCTCTCGGAGCCCTCGTAGAACTTCGATTTGAACTGGGTGTTGCGTATATCGTGTATCTTCTTGATGGGCTGCCCTATGTCATCGATGAACGCTATCCCGCCGTACTGTGTCCCGAGGTGGCTGTGATAGTCCACACCGTAGTATAGGTCCGAGATGCAATTGCCGTCGCTAACGACACCGAAAAGCCCTGTCATCTGAGAACCCCCATGTCCTCATCGCACTTCAGCATAAAATACCTGATGTATGGGAGGGATGAACCTTTACGTTCGTCACTGTTGCGGACCGGTCGTGGCCTGTACCCCCTTCAGTTTGAGGTGGTCCTCACGCAGCATCTCCAACAGATGCTCGTCGTACTTCTTCCCATCGACTATCTGGTATTCCCGGAGCAGCCCGACCCTTTTGAAACCAACGGCTTCGAGCGCTTTGACCGACCTCACGTTCTCGACGGTCGCGGAGGCAACGACCCTGTTCAATGCAAGCTCATCGAAGCAGATATTGACGGTTAGCTTGGCTATCTCCTTTCCAAGCCCCTTGCCCCTCAGCTCGTTATCCCCTATGAGAAAGGATATCTCGGCACTGTTGTTCACGGGGTCCTGGTCGTATATGGACAGGAAACCGATGGTCTTCCCGCTCACCCTGTCCTCTAACATGAGGTCTATGTCGCTGTGGACCATGACGAAGAAGCTCTCAATGAGGGACTCCTCGGAATTGATGGTGCCCGGCGAGTACATGAACTTGGAAATCACCTGGTCGTTGAACCAGTTCATGAGCAGCGGGATATCTTCGAGTCTGACGGCACGCGCTTTGATCTTGTCGGTCAGATATTCCCTGGGCCTCAGCGGTTGTTTGAGCGTCAGTGCCGTCCGTCTCATCGCATGGTCCAGGATGGTCCTCACAAGGTCCTGATAGGTAAGGCCCTTTGCAAGAGCGCTCCTGGCGAAACCGCTGTCGCTGTTGAGTCCGGGGTTCGGGTTCACCTCAAGGACCATCGGACCGTCCTTCCCCACTCTGAAGTCCACCCTTGCATAGTCCCTGCAGCCAAGCAGCCTGTATGCCTTGAGGGCCAATCCCTTGACCCTCTCCTCGGTCTCCCTGTCAAGGTCGGTGGGGCAGATTCCCTTGGTACCTTTGAACTCCTCGGTCCCTTCAAGCCATTTCGCACCATAATCGACGATCCTGTACTTTCCCTCCTGCAGGTCGAAGAATATCTCGGAGATGGGGAGCACCTCTATGTTGGGAGGGTTTCCAATGATCGCTACATTGAGCTCCCTTCCGTCTATGTACTCCTCGACAAGGGCGGGTTGCTTGTAAGTCCTCAGAATGTACTCTACCCGGCCCATAAGGCGCCCCTCGTCAGTGACGACGGATGACTGGTCTATCCCGACGCTAGCATCCTCCCTCAGGGGTTTCACTATGAGAGGATAGCTGAGGGTCTGGTCAAGGGGTTGGGAGGGGTCCTCGAAGACCTGGGACCTAGGCGTCGGGATACCGTTGACCCTCAGGACATCCTTGACCTTGCCCTTGTCCAGGCACATGGACAGTGTGAAGGGGTCCGATCCAGTATAAGGGATGTCAAGGAGCTCGAGGTAACCTGCTATGTAAGCCTCGCCCTGGACCTTGCCCAGGAAACCCTCGCATAGGTTGAATACAACATCGAAGCTGTCCTTCTCGAGCTCGAGGAGGAGCTTCCGGCTCACACGGACCGGGATCACCTCGTGCTCGGCCTTGAGCGCTTCCTGGACGAGCCTAACGGTTGTCAGGATCTCATTGTCCGAGACCTTGTCCTGGTCAAGGCCCCTCTCGACCTTGTCCACGTAATTGTATAGTATACCCACTTTCAAGGCCCACACCTCTTTTCGATCGGAAAGGACCTATATTCTCAAGGGACCTGCGGAGGAGGGGTCTTCAAAGGGGCGATCCCCAGCACCGGGACCTCTTGCTCTGTCTTGCCATTCCCCTCGGTCCTCTGCCTGTACCTCTCCTTTATCGGGTCCAGGAGGAGATTGTACCTCTTCAGTGCGGAATTGAGGATGGTCTGGATTATCTGGTCATAGGTCATCCCTGCTGCGTAGCAGGACCGCGGGAACCTTGAGTTCATCTTCGGGTCCGGCATCAGTCCTGGCAATGCGTTCACATCCAGCACGTGAGGGTTCCCCTCGTTGTCGAGCCGTATGTCGATCCTGGCAAGGTCGACGCACCCCAATTTTTCGAACGTGAGCTTGGCGACCTTCTCTATCTGTGCCTTGAGCTTTGGTTTCAGATCGGCCGGACAGATTATCGGGTCCACCGGGGAGTTGGGATTGTCGAAGATCCACTTGGCCTCCCACGAATCGAACCTGTGGATGTTCGCAGGGAGGTGGTCGAAGTTCACCTCGACAATGGGCATGACCTTGGGCGGGTTGCCCAGGAGCGATACCGTGAACTCCCTTCCCGTTAGGAACTCCTCGACCAGTGCGGGCTGGTCGTAATCCTTGAGTATCTTGCTGACCTGCTTCTTCAGCGATGGCATGTCATTGACAAGGCTGTCGTTGGTGATACCAACGCTAGAGCCCTCCGCGTCCGGTTTTACCATAAGTGGGAAATGGAGGTTCGCATCCAGCTTCTGGTTAGTGTTCTTGAAGACCTGCCATCTCGGGGTCTTGATATGATAGTAATCCAGGATCTCCTTCTTCCTGCTCTTGTTCAAGGTTATGGCCTGGGTGAGAACACCTGAGCCGGTATAGGGTATGTTGAACATCTCCAGAATCGCTGGGACATGGGACTCCCTGGACTCACCGTGGATGCCCTCGGCTATATTGAACACGAAATCGATATTGGAGTCCTTCAGGCTGTAGATGAAATCCTTGTCCGCCTCCAGAAGCACTACCTCGTAACCCGACCTCTCGAGGGCCACCCTGATGCCATTGATCGTGTCGAGGTCATCGAACTCCGCGTACTTGTCGAACCGGTCGTTCTTATCAAGGGTCTTCTTCAGGTTGAAGGCGATGCCTATCCTGTGGACGTGCTTGTTGAACAGCTGTCTATCCTCGCCCTTCTTGATCCCCGGATAGGAGTAGAGGTTGTTCATGAAGTTCGTGATTATGATCTGGTCAGGGGTGATGTCCTTCACGTACTGGGGCGAAATGGGCACCTTTCCGCCAGGACCATCAATGACGAAGTGCGGGAGGCATAGGCCCGATGTGAATCCCTGGAGGCTCCTCATGATCTCAATGCCTGTTTCGACAGATGTCCTGAAATGGTCCACACCCTTTACAAGGTCGCACTGGTAGATGTAGTAGGGCTTGACCCGGTTCTTGATGAGCTTCTGCATGAGCTCCATCATTACCTGGGGATTATCGTTCACCCCACGGAGCAGAACGGTCTGGCTCCCCAGAGGTATGCCTCCATCGGCCAGTAGCTTAAGGGCCGCCGATGACTCTGGTGTGATCTCGTTCGGATGGTTGAAGTGGATGTTCATGAAGAGCGGATGGTACTTCTTCAGTACGTTCACAAGGTGGGGTGTGATCCTTGACGGCTGCACGCAGGGCATCCTTGTCCCTATCCGGATTATGTCAAGGTGGGGGATCTCCCTGAGCCTCCTCAGTATCTCCTCTATCTCGTTGTCCGCCCTCATCAAGGGGTCTCCTCCGGAGACGACGACGTCCCTGACCTCCTTGTGCTCCTTGATATAATCTATCGCCTTGAAGATGTCCTCCAGGGGTATCTGCTGGATCCTGCCAACCTTCCTCTTCCTTGTGCAGAACCTGCAGTACATGGCGCACATGCTGCTAATGAGGAGAAGCACCCTGTCAGGATACTTGTGCACAAGGTACGGGACGGGCGTATGCTCCTCTTCCTGGAGCGGGTCCTCTAGGTTGAAGTCGTCCTCTACCTCCTCGACGGCGGGTACCGACTGTTTCCATATAGGGTCGTCCTTCGACCTGATGAGGTCGAAGTAGTACCTTGTTATCTTCATGGGGTACTTCCTCTTGACCCTGTTTATCTCTTCCATGTTGCCGTTGAGCTCAGCAAGACGGTCCGAGATAGAACTGGACCCGTTCTGATTACCGTTCCCTTTGTCCTTTTCGGCTTCTTCCTCTCCTTTTTCCATTATCCCAAACCTTCCCGGGATAGAGTAGAACGATCCCTATTGTGATCTGAAAACGATGAGCTCTGGACAACAGGTCCAGAGGTGAAGGACGACGGTCTACAGTGTGGGTCATCGTCCGATGAGAAGGATAGTCCTTTCGGAGCTCTGCTCCGCGCGTGGGCACAGGCTGAAGAGGCTGTCGGGCCCTTTTCTACACACCCTCCCGAAGGATTTCCATTGCCCATTATGCCGACCTCTAGCAGCGGACACCGCTGCGGCCTGTTACAACGTCATAGGGGATTCCTTATTCTTCGTATTTATATCTAATCTCGTTTCTACCCCAATAACGATGTGCATGATGACCCATTTGTCTGAACGGGCATGGTCGAAGGGGTATCGAGGAACGTCCACGGGACGTACTGTGAAATAAAGGTGACCTTTCCAATTTCCACTGGAGATGTGGTGCGATCATTGTACCTGAATCAACACCGATTTATCCTAAGATGGGGCTCATGGTCCATGGACATCGGGACAATGGTCCTTGCCCTATCCATGATAAGGGAAGCTGCTAGCGACATGCATCAACCTGTCGTATCGGAGCTCGTGGAGGAAAGAAAGGACCCTTACCTCGTCCTCATCTCCTGCCTGCTTTCACTGAGGACCAAGGATGCAACGACAAGGGAGGCGCAGAGGAGGTTGTTCGGTGAGGCATCGACACCTGAGGAGATGGTGACCCTCCCTAAAGAAAGGATCGAGCAGCTCATCTATCCCGTAGGTTTCTACCGGAATAAAGCAAACGTCATCAAGGATGTCTCCAAGGAACTGATATCAAGGTTCGATGGCAGGGTCCCGGACGATATCGACACCCTGCTCACGTTCAGGGGGGTGGGGAGGAAGACCGCCAATCTCGTTGTTACCATGGGTTATGACAAGCCCGGGATCTGCGTCGATACCCATGTTCACAGGATCTCAAACAGAATGGGGTTCGTAAGGACCAGGGACCCGGAAGGGACCGAAATGGCATTGAGGGAAAAGCTGCCTCAGAACCTCTGGAAGGAGATCAATGCCCTCCTTGTGACCTGGGGCCAGAACGTTTGCCTCCCCATTTCACCGCTTTGTTCACGATGCGTTGTTTCCCATCTCTGCGAAAAGAAGGGTGTTAAGGTCCATAGATGATCCTGCCCAACTCATTTTAGTATCTCCTTAAAAAGGTAAGGCGGTGGTTATTTATACCTGTTAAACATTATACAACTTGCAGTTGTGAACTGCATGATAACAACAACATTGGAGGTAGGTAAGCATGAAGGACGAAAGGAACATGGTCTTAAGGAACGGTGTGAATAAGCCAGCCTATCTGGTCGACCCCTGGAGAGAGATGGATGATCTCTTCAATTACTTCAGGAGAGATATGGACAGAATGCTCTGGGACCCGTTCGGATTTGATCTCCCACACCCGAAGATGAGAGCCGTCAGGAGCGGCCAGTTCATGCCGATGAACCTCGAAGATGCAGGGGAGAAACTAATGCTCTCGATCGAGATGCCGGGTGTGAACAAGGACAACACCAGGATATCCCTTGAAGATGACATCCTCACGATCTCAGTGGATTCAAAGGAGGAGAAGGAGGACGAGAAGCCGAACTTCCTGCTGAAGGAGAGGTCCTCCTATTCATGCCAGAGGTCAGTGAGGCTCCCGGTCGAGGTGAACGGGGACAAGGTGTCCGCAAAGATGGACAATGGGATCCTCCATGTAGAGCTCCCTAAGAAGCACCCGAAGGAGCCAGAGAAGAAGGACATAAAGATAGAATGAGATAGTTTAAAAAAAACCCCCACATGGAACATCGGGAGGGCGCCTTTTCTTGCGCCCTCCATTCTTCTTTTTCGATATCTATTGCTCATTCTTCTGTTGCTTCCTCATCCTTTACGGATGAGGCCGCATCCTCTTCTTTGTCATCTTTCTTCTTCCTGCCCTTTGCTATGATGAGAACGACCACCAGGATGATGATCAGGAGGAAGATCCCTATGACGATGATCCCTAGGCAGCAGCCTACCCCGCCTAGAGGGACCCAGCTTAAAAATCCATCATCATCATCATCGTTGTCATCATCATCATCTGCAATGGGTGAATCCTTGACGTTTGGATTGGTCTCGTCCTGATATTCCTTGAGATTGTTCCTGCCGTCATTGTCGGGGTCGAGAAGTGCATCCGCGGAATCTCCTGGATTGAGCTCATACATTATCTCCCATGAATCGGGTATTCCGTCATTGTCGGTATCCGTTGTCTCTTGTGTCGGTGATCCGATAACGCTGTTGGATGCATTGCCTTCGCCGTTGCTATTGGTAGCCCTTACAAAATATTCATATGTCGAACCGAACACCACATTTGTATCGATATAGGTCAGTACTGTGGGTCCGACCGTGGTCAGAAGCGTTGCAGGTGTCAAGGAGCCGGATATCTTCCTATAGATCTTGTAACCCGTTAT
>CAZLVP010000030.1:0-27579 GCA_964563055.1 uncultured Thermoplasmatales archaeon
ATCCTGTCAAGGTATGCATTCTCATTCCCATACAATATGCTCTGCCATTCGGTGTCCCAGTAGTGCACCTTGTAGTTGCCATCCCAATCGGGGTTCTCTTCGTCGAGCCATCTTGGAGGTCCCTTATTCCACTCGGACCTCCAGTAATACCTGTAGTCCTCCGCCTCCCCTATGCTCATGTAGCAGATGACCAACCTCTCCCCTCCACCCTCCTTCTTCTTCAATGATGCCACCTCCCCGGCTGTGAGCTCTGTCCCTTCACAGAACAGGTCCAGTATCAGAATGTCGAAATCGGTCCCCTTGACAGCGTCAAGGTATGCCTCCCTGTCTGGAAACTTCTCGGGATCGATTAGATATAGGAAGTTCTTCGCATCCGTTAGGGACCTGATATCGTTCCCGTTGACATTGTTGGGAGCTTCGGGATATGATGGAATGCCATCCAGCTCCCTCCGGTCGGCTGCGAACGACACGAACCCTTTAAGCTCATTTCCATCATAGGATGCATCGACCTTGGTCCTCTCCGAACAATAATCCGTGACGAGCACAGTCCTGTTGAGCTCTCTGGCCTCTCTCAACATGCTTAGGAGATAATCTCTCTCGCTAGCTGGTGTTTCTTTATTGTCCTTATCATATCCGAAGAACAGGTCCTCCTGTGCAACGCCATCAAGTGAGGTCACATATTCCACGTCCGGGACCTTCAGGTCACTGTCCGAGAACAAGAGCTCGTTCCCGTTCTGGGTGATGATCATGAAGCCGTCATCTATCCCCTTCGCGTATGTGCTGATGTTAATGACCAGCTCCCTCATCGCTTGCCTGGGCTCAGGAATATCATCCTTGTCCCCATCATCGATACAACCAGCCATCATGATGAGAAGAAGTGCCGAACAAACTATCGACCACTTCCCTGAAAAGGGACGGACCATGGGATAGCATTAGGTAAACTGATATTTATCCGTATTCGGTCCCTGAGGGGGGTTTTTCTACTGGTTAGTCCATCCGCAGTCCTATGACAGGTCCGTTGGAACATAAGATGGACTTCACTGTGAGGACCTACGATATCGGTTCCAAGGGAAAGCTCCAGATGCACTCCTTGATGCAATATCTTCAGGAATCTGCATCCGCCCATGCCAATATGATAGGTGTCGGCTTCGATTGGATGATGGGGAAGGGTCTTTACTGGGTCCTTGTGAACCTGAGGATAGTATTCGATAAGGTCCCATTCTATGGTGATACCGTGACCATAAGGACCTACCCTTCGGGCTTCGATGTCATGAAGGCATATAGGGAGTTCATCGGGACCGGCCAGGATGGGAAACCTATGTTCAAAGCATCCAGTGAATGGATGGTGCTAGAAAGGGGATCCGGCCGATTGAGGGAGATGTCTGACCTTGGTTTCGATTTCCCCTTTACCAATGAACGACCCCTAGGAGAGCTGGCAAGGCTTAGGTCATTGAAAGATTATAAGGTGGTAACCGAGTTTGTCGTTCCCCATAGTTCCATAGACATGAACTCCCATGTGAACAATTGCGAGTACGTCAGATGGGGGATGGATGCGCTCTGGAAGTTCGACCCGAAACGACATGATGTGAAGAATGTCCATATCTCGTTCAACGCTGAGGTAAGGGAGAACGAACATCTCCTCATCTCAGCGGTCAGGACCAATGAAGGTACGGTATCTATCAAAGGCGCAAGGGCCTCTGATTCGAAGACCGCTTTCTTGATGGAAGTCTCTTGAGATCATGTCTGATGCCAGGCTTCCGAGCTTATCTAATAATGAGTTATTTATATATACCAGGTTAACTTATCCATATTACAACCTAAAGTTGTAAACTTTGGCTTAATATGATAGACAGGTGTTCGATATGGACCTAAACAAGTTCACCCAGCGCTCCCAGGAAGCGCTCCAGGAAGCTCAGATTACTGCCCTCAAGATGGGGCATCAGGTGATAGATGGAGAGCATCTGCTCCTATCTCTGCTGAACCAGGAGTCAGGCCTTGTACCCTCACTTCTCAAAGGTTTGGAGGTAAATATCCAGGAGATGAGGGCCAAATTGGATGGATACCTTGAAGGACTGCCCAAAGCCAGCGGGCCTGGCTTTGATGAGGAGAACATACACGGCTCCAACAGATTGGTCAGGCTCCTTGCCGATGCAAGGGATGAGGCCAAGGTCCTCAAGGATTCGTTCGTCTCCGTAGAACACATCCTCCTAGCGTTGATCTCGGAAGGAAAGAGGACATTCGCGGGGAACCTCCTGAACGAGATGGGTGTAGATAGAGAGGCTTTGCTCAAGGTCCTGTCCGAGGTCCGAGGGTCCCAGCGGGTCCAGAGCGAGGTACCGGAGGCCTCCTACAACGCATTGGAGCGTTTCGGGAGGGACATTGTGGAAGAGGCACGTTCCGGAAAGCTGGACCCGGTCATTGGCAGGGACGATGAGATAAGACGGGTCATAAGGGTCCTGAGCAGAAAGACAAAGAACAATCCCGTTCTCATAGGGGACCCTGGTGTCGGCAAGACCGCGGTGGTCGAGGGCCTTGCTCACAGGATAGTCAGGGGTGACGTTCCAGAAACCCTCAAGGATAAGACCATCTTCGCCCTGGACATGGGGTCGCTCATAGCGGGGGCCAAGTTCAGGGGGGAGTTCGAAGAGCGTTTGAAAGCGGTCCTCCAGGAGATCAAAGGCGCAAGCGGCAGGATCATCCTGTTCATAGACGAGCTCCATACCATCGTTGGCACAGGGAAGGCAGAGGGCTCTATGGATGCTGGGAACATGCTCAAACCCATGCTCTCAAGAGGGGAGCTGCATTGCATAGGGGCGACGACCATAGACGAGTACCGTAAGTATATAGAAAAGGACGCAGCCCTTGAAAGGCGCTTCCAGCCTGTGATGATAGAACAGCCAAGTGTTGCCGATACGATCTCCATACTACGGGGTCTGAAGGAGAGGTTCGAGGTACATCACGGTGTAAAGGTCATGGATACCGCTCTGGTGACCGCTTCAGTACTGTCCGACCGGTATATCTCTGGCAGGTTCCTTCCTGATAAGGCCATAGACCTCCTTGATGAGGCCTGTGCGATGCTTCGGACGGAGATAGACTCAAGACCGGAGGAGCTCGACCATCTCGTACGGAAGGTGATGAGGCTAGAGATAGAGGAGGCGGCCCTCAAGAAAGAGAAGGACAAGGGCTCCAAGGCCAGGCTCAAGACCCTAAGGAAGGAGCTGGCGGATATCAAGGTAGGGGCCGATGAGCTGAACGCCAGATGGGAGAACGAGAAACGCCTCATCTCCCAGGTAAGCTCCCTCAGAAAGGCCTTGGAAGACCTCAAGAAGGAGCTTGAGGAGGCCGAGCTGAACTACGACCTGAACAAGGCCGCGGAGCTCAAGCACGGAAAGCTCCCCGAGCTCGAAAAACAGCTAAAGGAAAAAGAGCTCGAGCTGAAGAACAGGGAGGGTTCAACGTCCATGCTGAGAGAGGTCGTCACACCCGACGAGATATCGGAGATAGTCTCCAAATGGACAGGTATCCCTGTGTCCAAGCTCTTGGAGGGGGAAAAGGAAAGGGTCCTGAACCTATCGGGATCGCTCTCAAAAAGGGTGGTCGGCCAGGAGAAGGCCATAGCTGCTGTCTCAGATGCGATGGTAAGGGCAAGGTCGGGGATGAAGGACCCGAGGAGGCCCATAGGTTCCTTCCTTTTCCTTGGGCCGACAGGGGTCGGTAAGACCGAGCTTGCCAAGGCCCTTACCGAGAACCTGTTCGATACCGAGAAGAACCTCATACGGCTCGACATGAGCGAGTACATGGACAAGTTCTCGACCACCAGGATGATTGGGGCCCCTCCTGGCTACGTCGGATACGATGAGGGAGGCCAGCTCACCGAGGCCGTAAGGAGAAGGCCCTATTCTGTGGTCCTTTTCGACGAGGTCGAAAAGGCACATCCTGAGGTGTTCAATATACTGCTCCAGATCATGGACGATGGGAGGGTGACGGACAGCCACGGCCGGACGGTCGACCTCAAGAACACTGTCCTCATACTGACCTCCAATATTGGCTCCGACCTGATATCCGAGGGCATAGACATGGATGGGAATTTCATCGAAGGGGTGGAGGAGAACGTGCTCAGAGCTGTTAAGGCCCATTTCAGGCCGGAGTTCCTTAACAGGCTCGACGATGTGGTCCTCTTCAAACCACTAGGGATGAAGGAGATAGGGATGATAACGGACCTCCAGATAGAGGATATGAACTGGAGGCTCGCAGAAAGGAGGATCAAGATAGTCCTCACTGATGACGTCAGAAGGTACCTCTCGGAGAAGGGGTTCGACCCTAATTTCGGCGCCAGACCATTGAAGAGGGTCATACAGAAAGAGCTGGAGACAGCTCTTGGAAAGCTTATGCTCTCTGGACAGATCTCAGAGGGGTCGGAGGTCAGGGTGGACCTCGACGGAAAGGACCTGATTTTCGATCAGATATCTCTGAAGGATGATGAGCCCGCTGAGGAAGAACGGACCTCAGAATGAGGCCCTTTCATACGGTCCTTTAAGCTTGGACCAGACCCTTCCCCCCCAGTTTCCTGAGATAGGCCATCAACCAGCCATAACCTATGGCCGCTCCGGTAAGGTTGCCCAACGTGATGCCGAACCAAATCCCGGGCAGGCCCAACCCCAATGTAACGCTAAAAAGGTAGCTGAAACCTGTCGAGAGCAGGATGGTCCGAAGTAGGGTGACCACAAGGGAGTTGAACCCCTTTCCGATGGCCTGGAAGACCGCTGAAGAGAGCATTCCGAATGCCGCAGAGAAATGCATGAGCGATGTGATCCTGAAGAACACCACAAGGTCATCGGCAAGACCAGCGGACCCTTCGGCCCAGGTGAATAAAAGGGACAGCTGTTCGGCGAAGAAGAAGGCTATGAGTGAGAACACCATCTCTATCACAAGGGCCATCTTTATCCCGACCTCCAGGGACCTCCTCAGCTTGCCGTAGGCCTTCGCCCCGTAGGCGGCCGCGGCAATAGATGTGAGCGCTGCAGCTATGCCCATGACAGGGATTATGGCGAACGATGTCACCCTCCATCCGGAGGAGAAGACGGCCACACCATCGGTGCCTCCCACCTTCACCACCAGGAGTACCATTATCATCATGTTGAGAGAGATGGACATCTGCTGCAAGGATGCGGGAAGACCGACCCCCATGATATCCTTGACAACCTTGAGGGATGGAGCGAACCTGGATGGATGTAACTTGATGAACGTATCCTTCCTCAAGAAGAGCCAATAAACAAGGAGGAGCGAAGTGAACATCATAGAAGCTAACGAGGCCCACGCTGCTCCAGCGACGCCCATCTTGAACGGAGGAAGATAGATGAGGACCGGGTCCAGCACAACGTTCAGGAGCGACCCGGCTATCATGGCGATCATTGCCCTCTTGGTATCTCCCTCGGCCCTGAGGATAGATTGCCCTATGACCGGGAAGAACATAAGAAACGTCCCAAGGAACATCACCCTGCCGTAGGAGACAGCTTCGGGAAGAGCATCCCCTGCACCCATCAGTTCGAACAATCTTGAGGATAGGAGGACCGCTGGTACCGTTATCACGACCGATATCATGACCAGTAAGAGCAGCATGTGCATTCCGACATTGTCAGCGCCTGCTTCGTCCCGGCTACCTATCCTGCGGGATATGGCGGCCGCACCCCCGATCCCTATCCCTGCGGCCAATGCCATTATCATGAAGAACATAGGGAAGAAGAAACCGACGCCCGAAAGTGCATCGGCTCCCAAGCCCGATACCCACACCGCATCGGCCAGATTGTACAACGTCTGGACACCCATCGCGATTATGAGCGGTATCGACATCCTCATCACCGCTCGCTTTGGGTCACCAAGGAGCGTCCTGACACCTTCTGTGCTAGATCTGATGCCCGTATCAGGTCTGATAATATCTATCGGTCCATCATCCAAGGTGCAACACCGTTTCAGGTCCGGTCCAATATCTAAGTTTATAAATCCGTTTCGGCTGATAATACCAACGATATCATCATTGGACCGAGGAACGGGGTGCTTTTTTTACCCAAAGTTATTATTTCCGTTCGTTCATTAGCATCAGCTTTCCTTCCCGTTCGTCGGAGCGTGTTCGTTCATGGGGGCTGTGGGCAAAGAGGAGAACATCGAGGAGATACTGGCACCCGTCAACGATGTTTTCTCCATCATCACAGACACCACTCTCGCACAGAGCTGGGGGCTCACGGAGAAGGGCGCACTTTTATTTCCCAACGAGGGCAGGATGAGATTGGGCCAGGTCGTGGACGTTAGGCCCAAGGGGCTCAAGGAACCTATAAAGGTAAAGGTCAAACTGATCCACCAGGGCTCTTTCGTGGAGATGGAGGTCGTCGAGGGACCTATGTTCGGTATCCTGAAGCTCTCTGTCGATAACCGCCCTTACGGGACCCTCCTTACGTCCGTTCTCGATTACAGGATAGAGGCCATTGGTTTTAACTTAAAATGGAAGCTGTCCGAGAGGAAGCATTTCAGGGAGATGATGACGGCCATCCTGGCCAACATCAAGATCATGACAGAATCTAGACCTAAATAGATCGGACATGGACCCTCTCTTTCCTCCGTCAGAGGTCCATTCTAGCCATCTCTTCCTTCAAAAGGCCCTCGAACTCCCGTTTTATCTGGCCCAATGAAACGTCCGACCTTGCTTCGACAGTGAGCCTGATCACAGGGGACGTGTTGGAACAGCGGATGAGCGCCCACCCTTCCTCCAGATCGACCCTGACACCGTCCTGGGTGTTGACCCTTTCATAGCTACCCTTGAACCTTTCGGCGAGCTTCGTGACGACAGAAAACTTCGTTCCGTCCGGACAGTCCACAGAAACGGATGCCGAGGGATGCTCGGGGACAGAATCAACGATCGTGTGCAGAGGAAGGCCTGTCTTTGATAGCATCCTCAGGACCTCTAGCGGGGCCACGATGGCATCATCGAAGAGGACATGTTCCGGGACTATTAGATGGCCCGACCTTTCGACACCGAAGATGGCCTTTTCGAGCTTTGCCTCCAGTGTAAGGAAGGTATGGCCGACCTTGATCCTCTTGACCCTGGCCCCCAGCGGGATGAGGACGTCCTCAAGGGCCATGGAAGATTCCACATTGGCAAGAACGGTACCTCCACCCTTCTCCAGGACCAGGGACCGTGCGATCATGGTCCCCAACCTATCGGTCGAAAGGAAACGACCGGAATCATCAACAACGACGGCCCGGTCCCCGTCACCGTCGAAGGCGATACCGAACGAAAGCGAGCTGTCCATAACGAGGTCCTTCAAGGCCCCGAGCTCTTTTGGCCTTGGCTCCGAAGGCCTCTTCCTGAAGAAAGGGTCCACCTCACCGTTCACGGACAGGACCTTGGCCCCGACCGCGCTCAGCACCTCCGAAGCGCTAAGGCACATAGCACCGCCTCCAGGGTCCACGCCCACGGACAGACCCTTGCCCCTCACATGTGGTCCATAACGGCCCTTCCAGAAGGCAACATACCTGTCGAGCGCCTCTACTTTGTCATAGCCTCCCTGTCGGTCCCATCCAGCACTGACCTTCTTACCTTCCATCACCCTTCTGCCAATGGCAGCTATATGCTCTTCAGGGAACCCGACACCATCTCCGAAATAGGCCTTGAGACCGTTCCATTCTGGACCCAGGTGTGAGGCGGTGATATACACAGAGGCATCAGCCCCTCCCTTAAGACCAGCGAACATCGCCACTCCGAAGGCGCAAGTTCCGGCATCCAGAACGTCAAGACCCGATGAGAGGAGGGCCGAGACGACCGCACCATGGAAGGTCCTTGATGTGGACCTGATATCCTGACCAATGGCCACCTTAGAGAAACCCAGCTCCTCTATCAGGAAAGATGCAAGCCCCGTTCCAATGTCCAGACACCTTACCACATCCAGTTCATTGCCCCAGGTACCTCTGATGTCATAGGCCCTGAATATATGCTCGAACCCCATCTATCGCACCTGAAGGACGACCGTCTGACAGGGTATTTCATCCCTTCGGTCAGAAGAGATGCGCTTTTGAACATATTTTAAATAATAATTCATTAGTACTTCGCCCCATGACCCTTCAAGGACCAGTGCTCCAAGTGGCCTTGGACCTGATGCAGCTCAAGAGGGCGGTCCAGATAGCAAAGGAGTCCGTATCCGGCGGGGCCGATTGGGTGGAAGCGGGGACCCCGCTCATCAAGAGCGCTGGGATGGATGCCCTAAGGGAGCTCAGGAACGCATTTCCTGGACGGACCATAGTGGCCGATATGAAGACGATGGATACCGGCGGGTTCGAGACCGAGATGGTCGCAAGGTCCGGTGCCAACGTCACCACCATCATGGGCGTGGCCGATGATGGGACCATACAGGAAGCTGTGAGGGCGGGCAAGAAGTACGGCTGCAAGGTGATGGTCGACCTGCTGGGTGTGAAGGACCTGGGCAAGAGGGTGGCCGAGCTCGAGGCCATGGGGGTCGACTACCTATGCTTCCATGTGTCGATCGATGACCAGATGACCGGAAAGGGCGGACTTGAACGGCTCAGGGAGCTTTCCAAGCTCACTACCCTCCCTATAGCGGTCGCGGGCGGATTAACGACCGAGACCGCACCCGAGATGGTCATATCAGGAGCTGCCATAATCATAGTTGGAGGGGCCATAATCAAGAGCCCCGATGTGGAAGCGGCATCCAGGGACATGAAGAGAGCTATGTCCACCGGTGTCCCGGAAGGTTCTGGCAGGTTCAGGCGTTATAGCGATGCCGAAGGCATAAGGAAGGCCTTCATGGAGGTCTCATCGCCAAATGTGGCCGATGCCATGCACAAGAAAGGTGCCATGATAGGCATAAGACCATTGAGACCTGGTCTGAAATGCGTAGGACCAGCGTTCACCTGCAGGACCATAGACGGAGATTGGGCCAAGACCGTCGAGGCCATAGAGAAGGCGTCACCCGGGGACGTACTTGTCATAGATGCGGGTTCCAGGTCCATCTCTCCCTGGGGAGAGCTCGCTACCTGGTCCTGCAAGATGAGGGGGATCGCTGGCGTCATCCTTGACGGCCCTGCCAGGGACGTGGACGATATATTGGAGATGGGGTTCCCTGTGTTCAGCAGGTCCACCGCACCAAATGCAGGGGAGCCTAAAGGCTTCGGGGAGCTTCAGGTGGATATTGAATGCGGCGGTATAGGCGTCTCCCCTGGTGATTGGATAGTCGCAGATGATTCCGGTATCATGGTGATACCTGCTCACAGGGCGGCCGAGATAGCTAACAGGGCACTTGATGTCAGGGAAAGGGAGAGCAGGATAAGGGAGGAGATCAAGCGGGGATCTACCCTCTCCGAGGTCCTGGAGCTTGAAAAATGGGAAAAGGTCCAGTGACCTATCCTATCTTGAGGGAACGCCTCAGGACCGGTAGCATCCTGTCGATCGCCTCCCTTGTGACATGGGGCATGACAACGAATCTAAGGGCTGGAGGATCAGCAATCCTGGATATGTAATAACCTTCATTTTCCATCCTCTTCTGGACCAATTCGGGTTCTGGATGATGGAACGCGGCGATGTTCATCACAGGTTCCATGACCTTTGTAAGGCCAAGGTCCTCTACAGCCTCCACCAGGTATCTGGTGTTTGCCATACATTCCCTAACGGTCCTGCAATAACCCTCAGTTCCAAGGAGCTTCATGACCGCATAGGCACCGGCAACAGAACCCGAGTCACGGGTCCCAGCCAGGGTATAGGCCTTCTGACTGGTCAGGTAGGGCGAATCCACAGATATCCTACCGAACTGGTCCCTGTCCCTCATAAAGAGGCAACCTGCAGGGACCGTGGACCTGCCCATCTTGTGGGGGTCCACGCACATGGAGCGAACACCTTTGACAGAGAAGTCCCATCTTTCCACAGAAGGGTCCAGATCCCCGATCCGCTCAAGGAATGGGAGGACATAACCTCCGAAGGCCGCATCGACATGGACCGGGACCTCCCCTGCAGACCTTGAGATGGCCTCTACCGGGTCAACGGCACCAAGCTCTGTGGTGCCGGCAACGCAGAGGACCAAAAGGACATCATCATCAAGCTTCTCCGCTAGGTCCGAGAGGGACATCCTATAACGCTCGTCGAGGTCCACGGGTACAGGGACAAGGTCCAGCAACTTGACGGCCTTCAGGACAGAGAAATGAGCGGACCTCGGGAACAGGACCCTTTTCCTGTCCGACCTCACCTTCTGGAGGTACATGGCCGTAATATTGGCCTCGGTCGCCCCTGAAAGGATATGGCCATAGGGGTCCTTAAGATGGAGCAGGGACCCCAGCATCGATATCACTTCCCTCTCCATGGCCGCGGTTCCCGGGCAGAGTCCAGGATTACCGAGGTTCGACTCGTGGAACCTTAGATGGGCCTCAAGGGCCAGAGGATGTGGTGATGTGCACATCGAGCCGAATATCCTACCTGATGAGAAACGGATGTCCTTCGAATCGAACCCGTTCAGAAGCGCCCTGACCTCATCCAGGTCCATACCTTCATCGTTCAACATCCGTTCCAACAGTTATCCCTGGAGGGTTCAAATAATTTGTCCCGTTATCAGGCTGTGAGAAATATCACAAAAATGTTATATATGATACCGTTCACTTCATTGTGGCTTGATCTCGCGGGGATGGACGTGCGATCCATGACAGGGGCTAGGAAAAGGGGTCGGACAAGGGACTCCAAGACGGAGCATATCGCATCCATTTTCACAGGGAACCCTCTAAAGGAGTTGTCTCCCAAGGATATATCCAACGAACTTGGGTACGATATCCAGCTGGTCACAACGATCGTAAACAGGCTGATGTCCGAAGGGACGGTAGAGAGGATCGGTCGGGGCAGGTACAGGCTCAAGGTCGATCAGGTCATTGACGCTGGTTATCTTCGTTCCATGATATCCGAGATGATGGACCTGACAAAGATGGTCCTTGGGGCAAGGTACATCGAGGGCAGGGATTGGAACGGTTCCGGCGGTTTCAAAGAACTTGTCGAGCTCTACCAGGTCATAAGATCGAAGGGCGGGAGCGCTTTGGCCAACAACATCCTGAGGCTCGCCGCCAAGAAATCGCTCCATGAAGGGGATATCGAGGCCATTCTCGGCTCCGTGGAGGAGGTGGCCTTGAGATGAACGTTTGCGTCCATCAGGGGCCTCCTAAAGGAGGGGACAGCGACCTCCACCCCCTTGTCAGGATGTACGCGGACCGCCTCTCCGGTCTGGTCGGGTACCTTTCTCGATTCATTGTACAGAAGCAGTGCAATTGCCTGAACTGTGGATACTACCAAGACCTCAATGAGGATTCTGCAATGAAGCTTTGCAGGGCTATCCTTGTCGAGACCCAGCCTTTGGTAGGACCTATGAAATCCATGGAGCTCGAAACGGAGCTGTTTAGCATGACAAGGGAATACTTCAAAGGAGGGAGAGCTTGATGAACACCAGAAAGGCAACCCATATACCCGGGTTCGATGAGCTGGTCGGAGGTGGTTTCGCCGATGGGACCATCAACCTGATTACTGGACCGCCAGGCAGCGCCAAATCTCTCTTCGGGGTCCATTATCTCGTTAACGGGGCCCACATGGACGATGAAGCGGGCATCTACCTTACACTGGAGGAGAGCCGTGAGTCGATACTAAGGGCAGCAAGAGGTTTCTCCATAGACCTCGAATCCCTTGAAAAGGAGGGGAAGCTGTTCATAGTCGACCTCGGGAAGATGAGGATGGAATGTTCCTCGGCCGAGGAACTGGAATGGGGTTTGGCATCCTTCGATACATTGAACGATTTCCTCAAGAACCATCTATCGTTCAGCGGTGCTACCAGATTGGTCCTGGATTCCGTTACGGCCGTCGGGCTCTACTACAAGTCCACTGAGCTTCTCAGGAGGGAGCTGTTCAAGTTCGCCCGGCTCCTGAAGACATCGGGCCTGACCTCTCTTATGATCTCGGAGCTCACATCCGACGGGGAGACGAGGTACGGGATCGAGGAATTCGTGGCCGACTCCTTGATCAAGCTGGACTACGAAAGCTCATCTGGCGAGTACAGGAGAACGTTGACCGTAAAGAAGATGAGGTTCACAAAGCACGACCCGTTGAAACATCCCTTCCTTGTGATGGACAACGGCATAGAGGTGTCCCCTGACGAGGTAATTGGTTGATGGTGAGCACGAGATGAAGGACGTAGAGGTCTACGGGAAGCTCCTTGAGGAGTTCATTCGCAAGGTTACGAGCCCCAAGATAGGCCAGTTCAGGCTCGAGGTCTCGACCTTCAGGATCATCCTCGAGAGGGAGAGGATGACCTATCCCATTTTGAACAGGTTCTCGATCTCGGAGACAGGTTCCACCACGAACAACCTGAACGATAAGGACGAGTCCCTACTTGCCCTCCAAATGGTGCTCCAGAGGTCCCTGGAATTCCTATCATCACTGGTCGGAGAGGAACTGGCCCGTGACCTTATCATGAGCTCAATGAAGGACTCCATTATGGACCTGGCCTCACACCTTAACGAGAGCCCTCGGCTACTTAGGTTCCTACCGCCACCTTTCAACGAGCTGTTGAAGGACATGGTGAAGGAGGGGCCAAAGACCACCGACCACGATGAGGTGCTCGAGCTTTTCCAGGATATCTTCGGGTCCTATATGAAGGACCTTTCGGCCCAGACCGACCTCTCTGCCCTGAAGCTCAAGTTAAGCATACTCAGGGAGAAGCATAGGTTGCTCCGTCATGTCGAGGTGAAGAAGAACAACACTATCTCTTTCGAGAAGGAGAAATGGGCAGATGCCCCTGACGATGAGGTTAGGGAGGCTTTGGTAGAGGCGTTCAATTCCATGGTCGGGCTATCTGTTTTCCTTGTCGGCAAGGAAGAGGCCATGAAGAAGGCCTCACGGTCCATCGAATATTATTTCGAGGGGAGGGAACACCTGATCAAAAGGTACAGGATGCGTGACCATATCGTTAAAGGGTCCCTCAGCAGGAGGATCTCCACTGGCATGGACGAACTCGATGCAAGGATGCATGGCGGGGTCCCAAAAGGGTTCTCTCTATTGCTCAATGCACCCACGGGAATAGAGAGGGACCTCTTCGTATCAAGGATAATGGCAGCAGGTCTCAGAGGGAGCTCATCGGTCCTAATGGTGCTTTCGAAGGAACCCCCCAGGACGGTCAGGATGCTCCTCAGGTCCCAAGGTCTCGATCCCGAGAGGATGGAGAAAGAGGGCAAGCTCAGGCTTGTCGACTGGTTCAGCTGGAGGGGCGAAAGGATCATAGGTGTCGAAAAGGATGGTCACACCCTCAAATCCTCAAAGATACTGAGCAATCTTGGGATTGCGATAAACAAAGGGTCGAGGGAGCTTACCTTTGCCAATTCCAGAATAGGTATCATCCACATGATAGGGCCCGCACTGAACATATTCGACCTCAACCAGGTCTATAACTTCGTTCAGAGGCTCAGGGCCAAGTTCAAGGAGGATGAGATGGCCAGCATTTTCATCCTGGAGCCCGAGACCATCTCTGATGAGCAGGGAAAGAAGTTGATGGAGGTGTTCGATGGGCAGATAGAGCTCTCCAAGAGGATGGTCGAAGGGAGCTTGAAACGGGAGATAATGGTCAAAGCCCTATCTGGGTCCGATTTCGATTCATCCCCCATACTCTTCAATATCAAGGATAACAAGCTTATTATATCTGGCTCCGAACAGTCCACCCCGCCCTCCGTTCAACAGGCGGTCCCCACCGCACCTAAAGAGGAGAGGAGGGAGACCAAGGTCGATTCAAAGAGGGCCCCGAGCGTTCAGGCCATGCCACCGATGATCGAAGATGCCTTCGAGGACATAGACGAGGATTCATGGTTGAACGAGCTCCTGGTAGAGGGGAGCTCTGAGATAGAGCAGACCGAACCAGAGGTTCGACCGCAGGCTAAGAAGGTAAGCGAGGTCATGGTGGAAAGCCTTGAGCCTGCTCTCGTGGAAACTTCAGAACCTGCACCCCTAGAAGGGAAGGATACAAGTATAGTAAGACCGATCGTTAAGGGTAGGAAGCTCAGGAAGAAGGGGAAGGAACCATCTTCAGAAACCTCGCCGATACATCTACAAGCTGGGAAGGCGGTTCGGGCCAATGGTCCACCCCCTGTCAGACCTAGACGGGTGAGGAAGGTCCTTGGAAAGGATGGATCGATAAGGTCACCCCCAAATCCTGCGGTCCTTATGGACGAGATAGATATCACAGGGACCCAGAACTCACCTCAGAAGCTCCTGCTCGATGCGATAGAGACCATCGACCAGCTCCTTGAGGAGTCAGAGATATCGGTCCCGAAGGACCCTCGCTCGTCCTTTAAGGCCCAGAGAAAGAGACAGTGAGCCAACAACTGCCTCTCCCGAAGGAAAGCTCGTAACTGACAAGTTGGACCTATATGAAAAAATAGATGAACGAAGAAGGAACTGAAGGACCGGGTGGTCGAGTGCGTAATGACCGTTCATCGAGAGGGACCATTAAAGGGAAAAATGCCTGCATACTGACCGAGATGAGGGGCAGGTCCGTCCTTATCACATGTACAGGGTGCGACGGGGCCTCCGACCTATCCGATGTCCGCTGCTTCATGTCCGTCGCCGGTGAGCTTCCACCGGGGTTTTCCGGTGAGGTAGTCCTCAAAGGTACCGTGGACCGCTCCTATTCCGGACCTTTGGTGGAGGCGCTTGTCAATTCGTCCGAGGTCCTTGATAGGCTCAAAGGGCTCAGGGAGATCGCCCGAGAGAGCGACAACGCCATCATGATCAAGGGTGACCGAGAGCGTGCCGTACTTGAAGCGATGTCCGCCTTCACCACCGACCCGGCTACGCTCCTCAAGAAGGGTGATGCCATCAAAGTACGGTTGTCCAGAAAGGGAGGGTCTATGGACAGGACGCTCATTGATGGTATGGACGATGTCATAGGTAAGACAGGGTTGATGCTTAGAAAGCTTAGTGTCTCCATCGAGCAATAGACCCGAACACCCTCCGCATTGTTTATTACACCGCTTCCTCTTAGACCGGGCCATGGACCTTGGAACGGACAAGGGCAGGATGGTCACCATCTTCGCCTCGGACGCCAGCCCATCCTTCGGAAGGGAACCGGACAGAAGGAGCATCAAGGAGCTCCTTGAGAAGGGCTTGGTCATAATAGACAAACCCAGAGGTCCCACCAGCCACCAGGTGGCAGCCTGGGTCAAGGAGGTCCTTGGCATCGAGAAGGCCGGCCATCATGGCACCCTCGATCCCAACACCACAGGGGTCCTTCCCGTTGCCCTCGGGAGCGGTGTTAGGATGCTCGAATCCGGCCTCTCCGAAGGGAAGGAGTACATCGCCATAATGAGGCTCCATTCGGACCAGAGCGATGAGCGGATAAGGGGGATCGCCTCCGACTTCACCGGAGAGATCTACCAGTTCGTGCCTGTCAGGTCCGCTGTGAAGAGAGGCCTGAGGACCAGAAGGGTGCATTACATCAAGGTCCTGGAGAAAAAAGGACGGGACGTCCTCATACTGGTAGGTTGCGAATCCGGGACCTACATCCGAACGCTCATCCATGATATGGGCGAGGTGCTGGGCGTAGGGGCCAATATGGCAGAGCTCAGGAGGACCAGATCGGGGAGGATGTCAGAGGAGAGCTCATGCACCCTTCAGCAGCTCAAAGATGCTCTGGAGCTTTACAGGACGGACGGTGACGAGACCGCTATGAGGAAGGTCATCATGCCCTACGAGCTGCTGGTATCCCATCTGCCTCCCCTCATTATCAAGGACTCGGCCGTCGATGCCGTATGTCACGGTGCCCCTCTCGGTATCCCAGGTATAAGCTCCTTCAGGGATGACATCAAGGAAGGGCAGACCTTGGCGATATATACATTGAAGGGGGAGGTCGTTGCCATAGGCAAGGCAATGATGGACGCTGCCAGGATGTCATCTGTCAGGAACGGTGGTGCGGTCCTCGTAGAAAGAGTGATCATGGAACCAGGGACCTATCCCAGGCAGTGGAAGAGCCGGACAAGAAAATAAACCTGTTCGGCCTGGGAAGGAACAGATTTATATATTGCCGTCATCTTGGTTCAGCTTGGCTTTAATAATTCAGTGGGCGATATACGTTATGACGTGGCCGAGGAGCTCCGGATAAAGTAATATAAGTGTCCGGGCATTAAAGGCCGCGTTCCAAAAGAGGTGGAACACGATGATGGGAAATGATGGAGCTGCCAGGGTCGCTGCGGTGCTTATGCTGGTCGTCGTCATGGCCGGGATGTTCGTCTTCATCCCCAAAGGTGACGATAAGGTCGATGCCGTCGGGGCGCCGGCCATCAAGATAGAACTTGCCTCATACAAGGCGACTGCCCTGGTAGCGCCCGGGCAGGACGGGATCGTCCAGTTCTCTGGGACCGTTACTGCTCAGATCCCGATTGATCCCAATTTCCAGTTCCTCATAGTCTATCTTACAGCGGATGCGGGAGGATGGCCTGCCTCGACATCTTCTGCTCTGACCTTCAGCAAGCAGGTCAAGACCCAGAACTTCCAGATCGTCGTAAGGGTCCCACCCGAGACATCGGTCATATCACAGGGAACGCTCACCATATCTGGTAGGTGGAGGTACAGCCCCGGGTCCCTTGGCGGTTCGGTCGAACCTGTTACCGCGATCATCGTGGTCAAACAGTTCTACCAGTTCTCTGTGGGCTGTGACAAGCCCTATGTCCAGATCAACCCCGGCGCCTCCTACGGGTTCAAGATCAGGCTGACCAACGAGGGCAATTTCAACGACAAGCTTAAGGTTGACATATTGAACTTGGACAAGCTCACCGCAAGGGGTTGGACCATCCAGCTCTCCAGGGACAAGTTCGAGATAATGGAATCCACGGAACAGGTCCTTGTCGTTTCCGTTACATCACCGCTCAAGTTCACCATCTGGAAGAACAATGTGGAGGTCATCCAGCTGAGGACCACATCGACCCAGGCAGAGCTCAATGGTGAGGTCTCGGACATATCCGATTACGCCCTCTACATAAGGGAAAGAGGAATAAACCTCGTACCTGGCTTCGAGATAGGACTTGCTGTGATCGTCCTGGCCGTTCTCGCAACGGCGATGTTCGGTTTCGCCAGCAGGAAGAGGCTCTTCTAAGACCTCTTTTCTATCAAGGTCACCTTAATTGGCCTTTCCGGACGGTGGGCAGGATGGACGTTGTTAGATCAGATGACCTTAGCAAGGCAGCAAGCGTGGCTGTGAACGAGGTACTTTCGGTCAAGATGGGTGAAAGGGTCCTGATAGTGACCAATCCATCAGAGGATGTGCTATCCATAGCGACCTCGGTCTATGATGCTTGCAAAGCGACAGGTGGCCAACCAGTATTAATGATCCAACCGAGCAAGGGACAGCTCGATACGGCCTCACCCGAGGTCCTTGCAGCGCTGAGGAGCGATCCTGACATAATCGTGTCCATATCCGAGGAAAAGCTCGGGAAGGACCCTCAAAGTATGAAGGACCCCATTAAGGTCGATGGAAGGACGTACGACCATTATTTCAATTATCTCCTTGGGGAGAAGAGGTCAAGGTCGTTCTGGTCCCCCTCAGTGACAATGGACATGTTCGAACGGACCGTGCCCCTGGACTATACTGTGCTGAGGGATGACTGCAGGAGGGTCAAGGAGCTCCTTGACAGGGGCAGCTCCGTACACATAACCGCACCTTCTGGGACCGACATCGAGATCGGCATAGAGGGACGGAACGCAAGGGCGGACGACGGGTCCTTCTCGACCAAGGGTTCGGGCGGCAACCTGCCTGCAGGGGAGACCTTCATCTCGCCGCAGCTCCGGACATCCAAAGGCAGGATAGCCTTTGACGGGTCCATAGCCTCTGATTCCGGGATAATCATCATAAATAAACCCATTGTCTGCATTGTAGATGAGGGTCACGTCGTTTCCGTGGAAGGTGGGCGAGAGGCCGACCTTTTCAAGGAGACCCTTGAAAGGGCCAGGACCAGAACAGGAACGATGGCCGAGGATGGAAGGTTGCCGCGTTCGGAAATGGACCATTACCTTGAGAACATAACCAACCTCGGTGAGCTGGGTATAGGGCTCAATAGGATGGCAAGGATAATCGGGAACATGCTCGAGGATGAGAAGGTCTATGGTACCTGCCACATAGCCATTGGCGGCAACTATGACAACGATGCCAGGGCGCTCATCCACCTTGACGGGCTAATCAGGTCCCCGACCATCACGGTCCGGGTAGATGGCCTATATGAGGTCCTCATGAAGGACGGTGAGCTTTCAATTTAAATAAATGCGTCCTATTGTACCGACCCCCGACCGGAGAACGATCCCATGAACGACCAGACATCCACCCTTGGCGGGAGCGATGATAGCATCGTCAAGAGGAGCGAGGAAGGGACCACCACAACCCACGACATCGATGGCCTGATGGAGGAGATAAACCATCTGAAGGGCCAACTCAGGTCGCTTGAGTATACCGTGAACCTTGAGAGGGAGGCCTACAGGCGCGAGCTCGCCGGGGCCTATGACGAGATAGGTGCGATCAGAAGGGAGAGGAACCTCCTGAAGAAACAGATGGAGGACGTGATGAAGCCGCCTATGATGCTCGGGGAGGTGGTCGAGGTCACCGGTATGAAGGAGGTAATTGTAAGGAACGGGACAGGGCAGTCCTTCATCACAACGCTTTCTGGCGAGATGACCACGGATGGTCTTTCGACCGGGACAAGGGTCGGGCTTGAGAGGAACAATCTCGTTGTTATGAGGACCCTTGCATCGGGTAAGGACCCGATAATAATGGGGTCCGAGCTCATAGATAGGCCGACGACCACCTACGATGATGTCGGCGGCCTCGATGAGGCGATACTGGAGCTCAAAGAGACCGTCGAACTGCCCTTGGTCGAGCCTGAGGCCTTCAGAAGGATAGGCATCCATCCACCGTCCGGGGTCCTGCTCGTAGGGCCTCCAGGGACTGGCAAGACCATGCTTGCCAAGGCCGTCGCCAACTCTGCGAAATGCACTTTCATCCGGCTCGTGGGCTCAGAGCTGGTCCAAAAGTTCATAGGGGAAGGAGGGAGGCTCGTAAGGGAGCTCTTCCAGCTGGCAAGGGAGAAGAGGCCTTGCATAATATTCATCGACGAGCTTGATGCCATAGGGGCAAAGAGGTTGGGGATGGACACGACCGGGGATAGGGAGGTCCAACGGACCCTTATGCAGCTCCTTGCCGAGATGGACGGGTTCCATCCTCTCGAGAACATAGGCGTCATAGCCGCGACCAACCGCAAGGATATCCTTGATGATGCCCTCTTAAGGCCTGGACGTTTCGACAGGATCATAACCATCCCCCTTCCCGACCGAAAAGGGAGAGATAGGATACTGGCCATTCATTCCCACGGCATCAAGCTCTCTAGGAACCTGGGCATCAAAAAATATTCCGAAAGGACAGAGGGTTACTCCGGGGCCGATCTGAAGAGCCTCTGTACTGAAGCTGGGATGTTCGCCATCAGAAGGAAGCATCGTTCCGTGACCAAAGAGGACATGGAGTCTGCCCTAGAAAAGCTACAGAAGAGGAAGGAGCAGAGGAAGAGCGAGGCCCCTGAGCATATGTTCAGGTGATGCCACCAACTATCGCCCATCTATCTCTCATACCTCTTTGCCTCCAAGGCCATCCCCTTGCTCTTGAGCAGCTCCTGGACCTCCTTGGACACTTTCATGTGATAGTATGTGAGACGCTGCTCCTCCAGGAGCTTCAGGCATCTCATGAAGCTCTCATGCATCCTGTTGTAAAGCTTCTTCATAAGGTACAATCTTCCATAATCCAGATGGACCATGGCTATCTTGTACTTCTCCCCAAGGTCCGTGAATATCCTCAATGCCTCATCCAGGTACTCTTCCGCGGTCTCGTGGTCGTTGGCGAGGAGGTAGGCATGGGCGGCACCTGAGAGTCCATACCCCTGCTGTCGTATGTCCCCCGTCTCCTCCGACAGCTCGATCGCCTCCTCGAAGTTCTCTATCGCCTTCTCCAGGTCCCCCGTCGATGCAAGGACGGTCCCGAGGCTTATCTTTGTCCTTGCCATCTCGAGCGCGTTCTCCTTTCTCTCGAGGGCCGTTATTGCCTTCTGGAACTGCTCTATGGAGAGGTCGTGCCTGTCCTGATTTGTATAAACGACCCCCAGACCAGTGTAGGATGCGGCCTCCAGCGTGGGGTCCTTAAGCTCCTTCGACAGCGATAGCGCCTCCTTGAGGTTCTCCTCGGCCTCCTTGAACTCACCCTTGGATGAATAGAGCTCTCCAAGGGCCTGCAGGGCCTTTGCCATCTCCCCCTTGTTGTGGAGCTTCCTTGCGGTCCTCAATGACTTCTGGAGCCTCTTCTCGGCAGAATCCCTGCTCCCCCGCCTGGACTCGATTATGCCCAGTCTTAGGTTCGCCCTTGCAACGATGAGAGGCCTGTCCTCCGCCTCCCCTATCGCGGAGGCCATCTTCAGCTCGGATAGGGCCCGGTCCCACCTTCCCATGAGCATCTGGACCTCGCCCTTGAGGAGCCTTGTAGCTGCGTTGTACTCCTTGGTCTCCTCTGTCATCCCCTTTTCCAGAAGGGAAAGGACGGAATCGAACTGCTCGACGAGACCTTTTGTGATTATGGACTCGCCATAGGTGGATGCGAGCTTCAGGGCCTTTAGGGTCTCGCCCCCCATAGCCAGATGGTACATCGCCTCGACCGTGGCCCTTTCCGTCCCGACCTCCATATAATGACCCGATGCCCTTAGATGGTACTGGGTCCTCTGGATAGGTGTCAGCCTGTTGTAGAAGAACTCCTTGATCAGGTCGTGGGCCTCGTACTCATCGTACGATGTCTCCTGCATGAGGTTGGACTCGACCAGCTCGTCCAGGACCTTGAAATCGAGCCCCTCCTCCATGAAAAAGGCCTCCGATGGCACAGGAAAACGGTAGACCGATGCTATCTGGAGCAGTAGGGAGGCGTTCTCCTTGAGCTTCTTGAATATCTCCTCATAGATGTAGCGCTTTATGTCCTTCTGGTCCGAGAGGTCCTTGGCAGAGAGGACGAGCTGAAGGAACAACGGGTGGCCCTTGGTTATGTTGTACACCTTCTCGAACATGTCATCCGTGAGGTCCCTCATCTTCATGAGGCCCCTGCAGCTCTCCCTGTCCAGGCCTGATATGTTGAGCTCGTGGACGGACCTGTTGACGACGACGTCGGACCTGTCGTAGAACGGGAAGACCTGCCTTCCGACTATGATGACCTTGACACCCGTCAGTCCTGGGAGCATCTCCTTCAGGTTCCCAAAGAGGTCCACCGTATCGTCCGATGCACGCTGGAAGTCATCGAAGACCATGAAGAGGGGCAGGTCCTTCATAGAGCTCTCGATGAGCGAATACAGTTCCCTGCCCTCCAGGGTAGGTGAGCTATCAAGGTAGGTCCGAAGCCCGGACCTGCCCATCTGTTCAAGGAACCTTGAGATGGAATAGATCACGTTCCTTAGGGAGTCCCATCTGTGGAACCTGTACCAAAGGATGTGCATTTTGCCCTCCATCTCGGTCGCGCATTTGGCAGCCAGTGTGGTCTTTCCGATCCCGGCTATGCCGGTGATGGAGAGCATGCTCCCCTCTTCCCGGGATATCCAGTCCCTGATGAAGGTGAGCTCCTTCTCCCTGCCGTAGAACCTCTTAGGGAGCGGAACGTCCTGCATGATGGAAACGAACCCCTCCGTGCTCTGCCTTTTCACGGGTTCCTGCCCCTCAGAGAGGAACGTCCTCACTGCGGTCTCCTTGATGACACGCTCCTTTCCCATTAACAGGAGCAGGTCGGCCAGCTTGACCCTAACGCTGAGATAGTAGGGAACGTCCTTGAGGTCCAGGGTCTTAATGGACCCGTCTGATACCTGCAGGAAGACATTGAGGTTGGCTATGTCCTCGAAGACCTCCTTGGCGTAATCAAGCCCCTTGTCCGTCAGGAAATAGGCCTTCCTCTTCCTTGGCAGGCCTTTGATCCTCTTCAATCGTTCTACGATCAGGTCCTCCTCTTTGAGCCGCTTCATGGTCCTTGGGATATTGTCCCTGCGGATCGAAATGGCCTCGGCCATCCCTTCTTGGACGACCTCTTTGGGGACCTCGAAGTCCTCTTCTGAATGGTGGGTCTCGTAGAGATGGAGGAGTATCTTCTTATCGACGGTCAACCTCGGGGCCGACGACCTGTCCAGGCCGTTCTCGGTGCTCAGTCCATCACCACCGTGTCCATGGCCTCCGACAGCTGGTTCCTGACCCTTTGAGGGACCGCTCTGTAGGCAATGGGAACAAGTGCGGAATAACCGAATCGGGCGCAGCTGCCCCTGAGCATCGTCAGGAACCTGATAACCCTCTGGGGGTCGTTCGTGGTGAGCACCGATTCGAAATCGTCAAGGAGGATGATCCCGCCCCTATCCCCTTTCTGGAAGTGGTCCTCTATCTCCCTGAACAGAGCAGAGAGGTTGGTCGGATTGATCACCGTGGAACCTTTCTCTCCCGGATGGGCGATCGACCTGTCAAGCCATATGGTAGTTGCCTCTGTAGGGTATTCCCTTCTCTTCGGTCCGGGAGGTTGCGGGGTGACCAGGAGCCCCGATGCACCCTTCTCCATTCTGCTCTTGAAGGCATTGAGCCAGACCTTGTTCCCGTTCCTGTGGAACAGTATGACAAGATCGTCATCAGGGACCACAGGTTCACTGGCCGGAGCGGTCGCATCGATGCTCCCGCGGCCTTTACGGGGGACGGAGGAGCCAATCTCCCTGGACATATCGTAGAGCCTTTTAACCTTCCTCCTGTGGGACGATATCCGGAATATCATATAGGCCAGGACCAAGACCAGGCCTATCGCGCACAGGACGATTATCGGTGTTCCTTCCATTGATGGACACAGCTCCTGCCCATGGGCACCTTGTGGCCCCGATGTATCGGTTCTTAGGGAAAAGGATGCAAAGACTATTAATATCTTCATAGCTAACTGGAGCAAAAGGTGGAATAATGGGTGTTCCCAGGGTCGTCATATTGTCCCCGGCCTATCCCCCTCTAAGGGGGGGGAGCGCCACTTACTTCCAGACCCTCATCAGGTCACTTGATGAGAAGGTCTCTTTCACGGTCATTTCACTTGAAGCAAAGGGCAGCCCCATCCAAGAGGTTCTCGACGGGGCAAAGGTGAAAAGAGCGCTACCTGACAGGAGGGGGGTTGGGGCCATCCCAAGGTATATCACCGTATTACCTGCAGTTCTATCGGCCCTGAACAAGGAAAGGAGGATCGGGCCCTTCATACTCCATGCCCACAGCAACGGCATCTACGGTTACTCGGCATCGCTGTTCTCCAGGTTCTTCGGTATACCTATGATCAAAGAGGTCCAGGACACTTCTGACAAGGCCTTCGTGCTCAAAGCTGGGAAAGTTCACAGATGGTTCGCTACAGGTGACTTCGTCAGGAGGCGTCTTACTTCCTTCGGTATCCCTGAGGACAGGATAATGACCTTCCCTTCCATCAACCCGCCGGAACTGAAGGAGCTCGCAAGCATTGCGATAAAGGGCAGAAAGGAAAGTCCAGCAAGGGTCAGGTTCGTCTATTTTGGATGGTTGATGAACAGGGTCAAGGGAGTTGATGTGCTTTTAAAAGCATTTAGGCTTGCATCCAAGGAACTGGATGGCTTAGAGCTCTGGATCATTGGCGATGGCCCCGACAGGAAGGGACTTGAAGAGCTTGCGAACGGGCTCCCTGTAAGATTCCTTGGGAGCCTTCAATACAATGACCTGATAGCTACGCTAGCCCAGTGCGATGTTGTGGTCCTTGCCTCCCATGAGGAGGCAAATCCAAGGTGCATAATCGAGGGTTATGCCTTGGGTCTCCCCGCCATAGCGACCGATGTGGGTGGGGTTAAAGAGGAGCTGCTCGATGGTAAGACCGGTATCCTGGTCAAGGACAACGATGTCGAAGCGCTGAGCAAGGCCATGGTGAAGCTAGCTTCTGCCAGGGAGCTGAGGGAGAGGATGGGAGCTGAGGGTAAGCGGCTCCTGGGAACGCTTCCGACCTGGGAAGAGGTGTCAGAAAGGGTCCTTTCGGAGTACCTGGCAATATGGAAGGAACTCAAAGGCCATTAGAGTCCATAATTTGAATTATATAATTTGAATTACATAATTATAAATATGAAACTTACCATTATGATGACCATGAGGCTCGAGTTCGGTCGGACCGAGATGAGAGCGATAAAGGATGATTGGACCCTTGTCTACGGCAGGAGAAAGGTCGGAAAGACCTATATGCTGAGGCATTTCCTTGATTGGGACCTGTATGTACATATCGGCAGGGAGGGGACCATTTGGTTCGATGGGGAAAGGTCCGGCAGGTCCTCTTCTTTCATGGAGATGACGGAACTCATCACAAGGATGTTGAGAGAGGGAAAGAAGGTCGTACTGGATGAGTTCCAAAGAGTTCCGTTGGACTACTTGGAAAGGATCACTGTCGCCCATCCGTCCGGGTCCCTTGTCCTATCCGGTTCATCCATGGGAATGATCCATAAGGTGATCAATCCGAGGTCCCCATTGCTCGGCTTCTTTAAAGAGGTCAGAATAGACCTCATTGAACACAAGGACATCTTTTCGAACATGCCCGATAGGCTTGGTTTCGAATATGTTCCATATCTCAGGGACCCTTGGGTGATCCCGCATCTACATGGTAAGGATATCATCAAGGACCTCCATGAGATGATAACTTCGTCGGTTCAAACAGTTCCATCATTGATAGGAGAGATATTCCACGAAGAGGAAAGGACATTATCAAGGACCTACAATGCAATTCTTGCTTCCGTCGGTTCAGGAATGGGAAGACCTTCAGAGATAGCCACATACCTATACGGAAAAGGGTTATTGAAGAAGGACTCCTCCTCCGAGATCACTACTTACATCTCAGTTCTGAAGGATATGGGCCTCTTGAAGGAGGTACCTATCTTCGGTATGAAGAGGAGCATTTACAGGATCGGGTCGCCTATCATATGGGTCCATTACTATATGGAATCACTATATGATCTTGACAGACCGAAACCTGAACTTACGGGATGGAAGGAGAACATCTTAAGGGTCCATAGCATGTGTATGGAGGATTTTCTCGTCGAACTCCTTTCAAAGGCGCTCTATGGTCATCAATGTTATTCCATGGACCCTGAGATCGACGGTGTCATACTTGACCACAAGGATAGGCCGATGGTATTCGTGGAGGTAAAATGGGGCAGGGTAAGGAATAGGGATGTAGAGTCTTTCCTTGAAAAGACCGGATCCTATGATACCAGGAAGGTCCTCATATCCAAGACAAATGTCAAGGTAGAAGGCTTGGAGGTTCTGACGCCATCAAATATAATGAAAATCATCATGGACCAGCCGTCGGTTCGATAACGGACGCATCGGAGCTTCTACATGAATGGTCAAAAGGATAGGTGCTTTCAGGACCGGTCCATCTAAAGGGACTTCTTAGCTGCTTCCAGTGCGGACCCACCTGCTTCCCTGAACGCCCTTGAGACACCACCCACCCCCAGCTTGACCCCGCCGAATACCCTTGAGACGACAAGTGCATGGGACTTGAGGTCTTTTGACCTCAGAAGCTCCATGAGGACCTTCCCGGGGTGTCCCACCTCACCGTCATCCTTGGATGATTCCACGAGCTTCCCATCCACCTCCACCCTTATCGCCTGACAGTGATGGACAGCCTTCTTGTACTCCCTCCTGTGGAACTTCAAGATGTCCTCAAGCTCCTCGGGCCTTTCGACCTCGTACAGATGTGCATAGAACCTGGACCGGGTCTCCTCGAACCTTACCGCGGCAAGCTCCCTCATCGGACTCGGATGGCCTTTTGATGTTTAATCGTTTCCCGTTCAACGGTTAGTTTTATGGTCAGGATGACTTTATGGTAGCACCGCCAGGGAGATGAACGATATGATCTCGGACAGGATAACGGCTCTCAGGGAGCTCATGAAGAGGGAAGGCGTGCAGGCATATCTGGTCCCCAGCTCGGACCAGCATCAGAGCGAGTACCTTCCCGAATGCTGGAAGAGGAGGAAATGGCTCTCCGGCTTCACAGGTTCCGCCGGGGATGTCGTAGTCACCATGGACAAAGCCGGGCTCTGGACCGATGGACGCTACTTCATCCAGGCCGAGGAGCAGCTCAAGGGCTCCGGGATGGTCCTCTACAAGATGGGACTGCCAGACTCTATCAAGATGGAGGATTGGATAACAGGCGATCTGAAGGAGGGACAGAAGCTTGGAGTGGACCCGAAGGTGCTCTCCATGGAATCCGCCTCCGGCCTGAAAAGGACGTTGAAGGAGAAGGGGATGGTCCTGCATTACATCGATAGCAATCTTGTTGATGAGCTCTGGACCAACAGACCCTCACCATCGCTTGGACCTGTCGAGGTCCTTGATGTGAGGTATTCCGGTGAGTCCCTTGAAAGCAAACTGTCCCGCATAAGGAAGAAGATGGAGGATAAAGAATGTACCGTGCATATCACTGGTGCATTGGATTCCATAGCATGGACATTGAACATGAGGGGGAAGGACATAGAGTTCAACCCGGTCATGATCTCCTATCTTTCGATCGCTGGCGAAGAGGTCATCCTTTTCATAGACCCCGTAAAACTCGATGCGAAAGCCAAGAAGCACCTCAAGGACAAGGTCTCGGTCCGCCCCTATACTGAGTTCGAAGCGTATCTCAAGGAACTGTCCCAAAAAGAGGTCAAGATATGGCTCGACCCGAAGACCACCAACAAATGGACCGCCCTCAAGGTCGAAGGGAAGCCAAAGGTCCACCAGGAGCGCTCCCCAATAGTTGACCTTAAATCGGTCAAGAACGAGGTGGAACTGAAAGGGTTCAGGGACTGCCTCGCGGTCGATGGGGTGGCGATGGTCCGTTACTTCAAGTGGCTCAAGGAGAACGTCCCCAAGGGTGGTGTGACCGAGATATCGGCCGCGACCAGGTTGGAGGAGCTCAGGAAAGAGGGGAAGCACTTCGTGGGGCTTTCCTTCACGACGATATCTGGCTACAAAGGACACGGGGCGATAATACATTATGACCCTACGCCAGAAACCGATGTGGTGCTCAAGAGCGAGGGGATATATCTCGTGGATTCAGGAGGTCAGTACATGAACGGGACCACCGATATCACAAGAACACTTTCCCTGGGTCCACCCACCCCTGAACAGATAGATATGTTCACAAGGGTCTTGAAAGGACATATCACCATAGCATCCCTCCGGTTCCCCAAAGGGTTCTCGGGGAAGCAGTTGGATGCTTTCGCAAGGAAAGCCCTGTGGGATGCAGGGAAGAACTACAACCACGGGACCGGGCATGGGATCGGGCACTACCTCAATGTCCACGAAGGGCCAATGGGTATTACCCCAAGGGATACGGGGGTCCCGCTTGCTGTGGGCAATGTCCTCTCCAACGAACCGGGATACTACAAGGAGAACGAGTACGGCATCAGGACGGAGAACCTGATAGTTGTGGTCAAGGATGAGGGGTTCAGCACACC
>CAZLVP010000031.1:0-25414 GCA_964563055.1 uncultured Thermoplasmatales archaeon
TTGGTCATTTCAATATCCTGGTCGACCATGCTGTCCTGGGGGATGTTGATATCATTGCTGTATGGGCGGTAACCGTCCATGAAGGCCTTCAACGTGAAATCCCCACCGCGAGGCACCCTTATCTCATACTCCCCGGTATCGTCCGTTGTCGTCGTGAACTCCCATGAGTTCCTGTTATCCGATTCAAGCGATACCGTTACCCCTGGGAAAGGATCCCCGTTCTCATCATAGACAGTACCGGATACTCCGCTCGCCCATTGGGAGAGCTCGACGTTGTACTCCAGTTCCTCTCCGCTTTTGACCGAAAGGTAAGATGACATATGCCGGTCATATCCCTCCTTACCCACCTCCACCTGGAAGGTCCCTTCATAGACATCAAAAGAATACTTACCATCCTCCTCGGTCACGGCAGATTGAACGAAGGAATAGGATTCACCGTCCTCATAGGTGATTATCTCCCAGAGCCTAACGAATGCATCCGAGAGCGGTTCCCCGGACCCTGAGTCGGTCACAACACCGAATATCCTGCTCTCATAGACCTTTGGGACCAGGGAGAAGTCCAACTCCGTTTCGGAGCCTATATCGACAGAGACCTCCTGATTTGAGACCTCATAGTCAGGATGGTCAGCATAAATGGTATAATCCCCGCCATCCTTGAACTCAAGATAGTACTTTCCCTCCTCGTCCGTAAAACTATTACGCATTATTTGGTAGTCCTGATCGTGCCCATAGACCATAGCGCCCTGGATAGGTTCATTGGTCTCTGAATCCGTCACGGTCCCTGAGAACGATGTCTCTATCAGGTCGTCCCCGGGAACGTTAGGGTCGGCGCTCACCATGAACAACGGCATCAGGCAGAACAACAGGGCCAATATCAGGCTGGGGACCTTGCTCATCTTCTTTCCTCCAATATCATGTCCAAAGATGTTACGCAGTTATGACCAATTAAACTTTCTTATCCAGGATTGCCCCGATATATAAACCGATCCAATGATGATGAACGGTGTCATGGACATGTCTGTTTAGAAATCTTTATAGGGGCTTCTATCACATTGACGGTCCATGAGGAGATCGATGGTCCTATTGGCCATCTTGTTGGTCCTGACAACTTCCCTGGTCATGACAATGGACCAGGGTGGAGTTGAAGGCAATATCCCTAAGGCCACCTTGGTCCCCAGGTCCGAGCTCAAGTTCTCATATGACCTGCAGAACATCGATGGCACGGCCACCAAGACAGGAACACTGACGGCCACAGTCACGGAGGTGGAGTGGAGGGGATACGATTCGTTCATGTTCAATGGGTCGCTCTCAGGGACGTTCTGGACACAATCAGGGTCCGGCACCGAGACGGGATCTTGGAGCGAGTACTACCGAAAGGGTGACCTCGCATTCCTGGACCAGACCTATGTCACGGACATGGTAATAGGGACGAACACGGTAACCAATACTACGAACCTTCACTATTCCCCCTCCCTGACCTGGATAGAGTTCCCTCTGGAGTACAAGAACGGACCGGAAAAATCGATATGGAGCACCTCTAGCCCCGTAACGATCACCAGCACATGGGAGCGCATCATCAACGGGGACGATCAGACACGCGAATCCGGGTCGGACAACGAGGCCCTTGAGTTCGACTGGATCTGCGCTAACCTGGTTAAAAAAGATGTAGGTGCAGGTTCGTTCGATACCTATTGGATAAGGGAATGGGTCAGGGACGATGAGCCCAGGAACCAGGTGACGGACTATTTCTACAATGAGACGGTCGGATGGTGGGTGCAGAAGGACGTTTACGTCGATGACGATCAAGGGCTCCAGGTCAGGACCAAGCACTATGAACTTACAGAGCTTTCGATGAACGAGGGTCCATTGATAGTTAGCGACCCTAAGATAAAAATGAACGAGGATGCAACGGACAAGACCATAGACCTTGACTATGTCTTCTCTGACCCGGATGGTGACCAATTGACCTTCAAGGTCATTAAAAGCGATGTTCTCACAAGCTCCATAGACGATGAGAACAGATTGGTGGTCGAACCACCCAAGGACCATTACGGGAACGAGAGCGTTACGGTCTCTGCCCAGGACGCACTGAACGCACCTGTCACCTTGAAGGTACCGGTCGAGGTAAGGCCCATTGATGACCCCCCGGTCCTTACGGGACCTTCCATTTCCCCCATGACAGGTGACGAGACCACCCTGTTCACATATTCTATCACTTCGAAGGACATCGATAATGCTGAGCCCACCTCTGCCGAGGTGAGGATAGATTCATACTATTACGATCTTACCAAGGTCTCTGGTGACAACAGGACCGGGATCCTGTTCCAATACTCGGTGAACCTTGGACCTGGTGAACATTATTACGGTTTCAGGGTGGATGGTGTCCTCTATCCAAATAGCGGTAATATCAACGGACCCACCGTGACCGCGCGTAAAGACCCCTATCTGGAACAAGGTTCGGTCTCCCCACCCGATGGGAACGTGAACACCCTCTTCACCTACAAGGTCACCTGGATGGGCCCCAATGGTGAGGTCCCGGATGTTGTCAAGGTCATCGTCGATGGGAGCGATAAGGAACTTATTGGGGACGGGGGTGATCCGATCACTGGGACGGTCTTCTCCGGTTCTATGAAGCTATCGGAAGGGGTCCATTCATACCATTTCGAGGCCGGCTCAGGTGCCGATCGGTACAGGTTCCCTCAGAGCGGGGAGCTCCCAGGCCCAGAGGTCGCCGGATCGGACGAGCCCTATCTCAGTGATGGAAAGGTAGGTCCAGAAGAAGGGGGGCTGAGCACAGAGTTCACCTTCGAGGTCTCATGGACCGGACCGAACGGCGAATCCCCATCGAAAGTGGTCGTTGTCATAGACGGCGATGAGGTGGCACTTTCAAAACGGAGTGGCAGTCCAAGCAAAGGTATGGACTATGCAGGAACGAGGACACTGGAATATGGTGATCATTCCTATTACTTCCAGGCCAGTTATGGGAACAAGTTCTATAGGTTCCCTAAAGTAGGTGACCTTGATGGTCCGAAGGTCCGCTCACCTGAGCTAGGGGATTGCGGATATTACCATATCACTGAGACGGATGGTAGGGAAACTTATGTCTTCTATGCGAACTATGAATACCAGTTGGATGTCTATCCCACAGAGGCAAAGGTCGTTCTGAACCTAGTAGAATATGACCTGTCCGTTATTTCTGGTTCTCCGACAACTGGCATGAACCTCTCCCGTGAGGTCTCTCTCAATGAGGGGAACTATACTGTCATGATGAGGTTGGTGGTCGATGGGGCCGTATCGTCATTTTCCTGTGAGGACCTTAGGGTCGTTATCGATGATGGGGAGGATCCCGATGATACAGATGATACAGATGGTCCAGATGATGGACCTGATGGTTCGAACGACATAGGGGCCATCATGATAATTGCCGTATCTGGCCTGATACTGATCACTTTGATGGTCTTGATGGCCTACCTCCTCATTCGAAGGAAGGATGATAGAGCCCGGTCAAGGTCCTATGATAATGATGGACCTCTTATGTCCACTCCTAGAAAAAGAAGGTGAGTTCCGGGTCGAACGAATTGGCTATCGCAATAAGGAAATGGATATCTTGACCTTTTTTCATTCCTCAGGGATAGGGGCCCTTTCCAGCTCCTCTATGGACCCTTTGATATAGTCCCTGAGCTCCCTTGTCGTCAACGCCTCCTCTTCCTTTGGAGCGGGTGCACCGTACAGTTCTTCATAGGTCTTAGGTCCTCTGGAGCTCTGGTCGTTCCGGTGTGCTTCCGAAGCGTCGAGGGCAACGGTACAGAGGCTTCGTTGCGAGGTCTCTGTCCCCTTGGTATTGGAGGTGGATGTGCCATCGCAGCTCTCAGTACGGTCCTCATCCTTACCTCTGTTCTTCCTGATCATCAGAACGGTCCCGACAACTATGGAGATCAGCAGAAGGACTATACCGGACCCTATGCAGACAAGGATGACAATGTCCTTCCCGCCACCATCGTTCGAGGGGGTGACCTCTATGGTCAGCACCATCTCGGATGATTCGACGGAGTCGTTCACCATGAAGACGACCCTGTGTAACATGGTCTGGTCCTTAGTAGGTGTCCATTCGACCCTGCCTGTGACCTCGTCCACGGTCATTCCAAGTGGACCCTCCTTCATGTAGAACCTGAGGTTCATTCTATCTTGTTGGTCGTTATCGGTCGCCTTGAGAAGGAAAATGAGCTCCTTACCTTGTTGAGCCCTCATGGATTCCATTTCCTTCAAAGTTGGTGGTGAGTTCAGTATGAAGGAGCGGACCTTGTTGGAGCAGGACCCGTGGGTCGAACCATCCGAGGGTATGACGGTCCAGTAGTATGTCTTTCCTTGTGCGAGCCCTTCCGTTCCCATCTCGGTATCATCAAGGTCCTCGATGAAGAGCGTTGTCTCATCTAGTAGTGAGACAAGGGCCTTGTTCTCCCCGATGTAAACATCGAACGACAGCTCATCATCATCAGGGTCGTTCGCAGACCATCTTAGAGAGGAACCCTTGAACGGGAGCCTTGCCCCATCGGAGGGGTATGTCAATGCAGAGACCGGAGGTTGACTTAGGGTGACGGTGACCTTGAACGAATGGGATATGGTCACAGAGCCATCGCTCGCGGAGAGCTTGACCGTTATGACGAATGGCGGTCTCTCGAAGAAGCCAGTGGATGCGGACCAGGCAATGAGACCCGAGGTCCTATCGATCGACATGTCCGTATACGGTGTTGTCGAGATCGTATATGCGATCTCATCGTCGGGATCGTCATCTGATGCGTTCACGTCGAACCTGAGCTCCTTCCCGTTCAGAATGGATATATCGCTGGGTACGTTGGTCCAGACAGGCCTATCGTTAACGTTCACGACCTCAAGATCGAAGGACCTCTTATCGGTCCCTCCGGACCTGTCGGTCACAGAGAGCGTCACCTTGAACTTGCCGATATCCAATGGACCGGGCGTTCCAGAGAGCGTGGAACCGTTGATCGAAAGCCATTTTGCCACAGTATCGAGGGTCCATATCAGTTGGTCCCCAATGTCAGGGTCCTCTGCCTCATAGGTGTTCTTGTACCTGATACCCTGGTCTATCTTCGTGATATCCTGAGTGATGATAGTTGGAGGATCGTTTGTGTTGGATACCGTGAGGTTGAACTTGGTATTGGTCTTTCCACCTTTCCCGTCCTCCACCCAGACCCGGACCCAGTATGTACCCACATCATCATTGGTAGGCGTCCCTCTGAGTATGCCCGCATCGGATATCATCTCAAGGAAGGTAGCGTTGGAGGCAAGGCTCCATACCATCGGTCCCTCTTCATCCTCGTCAGAGGAGTAGTCAACGATGTACGGAACGTCCTCTTGAGCCGACGTAACGTCCTTGGTGATTATGACTGGGACAACGTTCTTGACCTTGACCTCAAGTGTCAGGGAGTCGTTGTGACCCTTGCCATCCGTAAGCCCGATCGTGACAGACCAAGACCCGACCTCGTTGTTGCTCGGCGTCCCGGTGACCCTATGCTCGGTACCTGACCATACCATCCATTCGGAATCGGTCTGGAATTCCCATGAACATTTTTCATACCATCCCGCGTTGCAGAAGGCGATATCGAGGTCATTTCCCTCCTCAAGGACAATTGTCTCCAACCTAGGTTGGACCATGACAGGGGTATCAATCCTAATTATATCGGACTTGCTTGTGTCTACGGTCGAGGTTACGGTCATGATCTCGTTCAAAACCGCGTTTAATGGGACCATGAACCTACCCGTATAGATCCCTGTGCTCTTTCCGGTCTCTCTGAGTACCACACTTAATGGAACTGGGTGGCTGTTGTTGAGCGAGATGTTCACGATGGCTGAGTTTACAGTTGATGAGTTGGCATCAACGCCTATTAGCTTAATATATACCGTCTCACCCCTGTCGACGACATTCCCTGGGACTTCCAAACCCTTGTCCACGAACAGGTCAACTGAGATCACCTGTTTAGGTGGGAATCCTACCAATCCAGGGAAGATGTAGACCGAACCACCGTTGGGAGCGGCGTGGTCGTTGTAGGGCGATGAGATGCATATGTCAGGTCCTCCGTCCATATCGATGTCGCCGATACCAGCTACGACCGTTCCGCAGTAGTCGTAGGCGGCCTCTCCAATGAAAGAAGCGAACGAGACCATCGAGATGTTCTGGTCCTTCTCCCAACCCGAGCTCCTTCCTTTGACCAGGTAGACCTGGCCGAGATAATATCCACCGTACACCGAGTAGGGGGAGGACACTACTAGTTCGGAAAGACCATCGCCGTCGATATCTCCTATAAGGTCCAGGTTACTACCAAGATAGTCCCTCTCCATTTCTCCTAAGTAGGAGGCATCGGCGTCAGCCAGGTCGATGCTGCTCGGCCAAGGGCCTATCCGTCCAAAGACGATGAATATCTTACCACATGGGTAGGACCCTGACCTCTCGGAATGGTATGGGGCACCGATGACGATATCATGTAATCCGTCTCCGTTCATGTCCTCCCCGCCAGAAACGGCCCACCCCGCATTGGAATAGGTCTTCTCGCCGTTCAGGAGAACATTGGCTGAGTCACAAGAGACGTTCTTGCCGAACCCGTTCGTCCTTCCAAAGAAAATATATGCTCTACCGCAGTCTGGATTGCCAAGGTTCACACCCGAGGCACCTACTATGATATCATCGAATCCGTCCCTGTTCATGTCACCGAGTTCACTTATGGATATTCCGAAGTAGTCGTAGTTATCCTTTCCTTTCATCGAGCAGTCGGCTGATTCCAAAGACCGGTTCTGATGCCAGAGGGCTTTACCGCCATAGAAGATATAGACCTTGCCAGCATAGAAACGACCGTCCAGGTTTGCGTATGCGTTAGACAGGAAGATGTCGTCGAAGCCATCATTGTTGACATCACCGCACTTGGATACCTTAAGGTAAGCATTGGGGCAGGAACTATCTGTCTCCAACAGCAGGTCATAATCATTCAGGTCCATGTTCCTCGGCCAAGCAGCTCTGCCTAGGAAGACCTTGGCAGACCCTCGACAGGAGGAATGGTAGGAGTGCCTATCACAAATGACAATATCATCCTTCCCATCACCATTGAGGTCCCCGACGATACCTATGGAACTTCCCGCCTCGTCCATCACTGCCATGCCCAAGAAGGTGACATCAGACGATGAACTATTCATGTCCCCTTTGTATTCGTCATCACCCCCAAGGAACAGGTCCACCCTACCGCTCGACGATCCGTTCTGGCTGTTCGAAGATGAGCCTATGAGCAGGTCGCAAAGGCCATCACCGTTCACATCCCCATCACCGGATATTGACGTTCCGAAGTTCGATCCATCCGATTCACCATGGAACGAGATGGGTGCATCAGTTACGTTCATCCTCATTTTGTAGTCGTTGGTATCCAACCTAACGGATCCCTCTGTCCCTATGGCCCCGAACGTCATGGTCTGACAGAGCGTTAGAAGGACCAATGATACACCTATAAGCCAGGTTCTTGAACGGGTCATGACTTTCTCCTCCGATTTTTTTTTGCTAGAGGAGAGAGGAAAATAGTTGGTTTATAACGAGATTTGATGTCTCTTTACACTTTATAAATAAGTTTTGGTATGGTTCTTAACTATTCTTAAGTATATTAACCTAACATTGATTATCTAAAAAAATCCTTAAAAATATACAAAAAATTATGATGTTCTTTTCGATGAATTGAGGTGGTTCGTTCTATCAACTTCCTCAACACCTCCCTCTAACTGATCCCTTTCTATCCTCGAGGTCCAAAAGACCTCCATACCGGTCTTAAAAACGTTTATAATATACCTCCAACTTCGGTTTGTGTATTCCGGAGCGTGCCATAGATGTCCTGGACCATGCAGGAGATTAGGGAACTGAAAGTAGGCAGGTACCTTGTATTAGAGGAGGAGCCCTGCAAGATCATAGAACTTACGACCTCCAAGCCAGGGAAGCATGGCGAGGCCAAGGCGAAGATAGTGGCTGTGGGTATCTTCTCAGGGAGCAAGAGGTCCCTGATAAGCCCGGTCACCCACAAGGTCAAGGTGCCCATGATAGAGAAGAGGTCCGCCCAGGTAGTATCGATCCAGGGCAAAGAGGTCCAACTCATGGACATGGAGACCTTCGAGATGTTCAATCTGGAGATCACCGACGATTTCAAGGACAAGCTCGAACCCGGAAAGGAGATCAACTATCAGGATGCTATGGGAAGGCGGCAGATCACCCGCGCCTGAAAGAGAACCAGCATGTCCCAGAACGTATTGGACCTGAGGGAACCAGAGCCAAGGTTCGCCGATTGCAACAGCGGTTTTTCCGAAGCAGAGTATATCCTCTACAGCATCCCCTTCGATGCAACGGTCTCCCATAAAGGGGGTGCCTCGAAGGCCCCTATAGCAATAAGGAAAGAGAGCTACAACTTCGAGACATACCTCATGGACCTGGATGTGGAGCTCGAAGATGCGAAGATGGCCGATATAGGCGACCTGGAGCTCAAGAACACCTTGGAGGGCCAGGCTGCAATGATCGAGGACTCCAAGAAGCTGACCTCGTTCATTCTTGACCAGGGTAAGCTACCTATAATGATGGGGGGGGAGCATAGTGTATCCGAAGGGCCTATGAACGCTTTCATTGAGATGTACCACAAGAAGGGTGCACTGATAGTCGTCCTTGATGCCCATCTCGATTTCAGGCAGCAGTACCTTGACAATCCCCATTCACATGCGAGCATAACCAGAAGGCTCTTCGATAAATGGGGTCCCAAGTCCATCTGTGTGATCGGGGCCCGGTCCGGATGCCGCGAGGAGGTTCAGGAGGCAAAGACCTTGGGGTTGAGGTATGTTTCCTCCAAGCAGGTCCTGGACCAGGGGATCCATGAGGTTATCGAGGCCTGGGACTCGGCCTTCAGTCTGAAGGACAGACCGCTCTATCTCAGTATAGATATGGATGCAATAGACCCCTCTTTCGCTCCAGGGACGGGAACGCCCGAGCCCTGGGGGTTATCAACAACGGTCATCCAACATATCCTGGGAGAGCTCTATACAAACGTTCGCTCCTTCGACCTTGTCGAGGTCTCACCCGATTGCGAATCGTTCGTCACTCCAAGCCTCGCCGGTAAGATAATCCGACAGTTCATTGGTCTCAAGGAGAAACGCAGGCTATCACCGGACTGGTTGTTCAAATAGGTTACCTTCGCCCACCCCCCTTGCTCTTTTTAAAAAGGTATGTTCCAATGAGCGTTCCGGATGGGAACAGATTACGAGAGGGAGCTTAAAAAGCTCCTTGGTGGGGACATGGAGACGCTTCGCAGGCTTATGAGGACCTGCGATGCCTTCCAATGCCAGGGCTACCAGACCATGGAAATATATCCTTTCATGGTGGTCCGGGGAGCGGGCTCGTTCGGGGTTGACCTTGTTGCGTTGAGGGGCGAGCTTTCCTTTCCGATAGAGGTGAAGTCATCCATTCATGAGAAGCTCTACCTCTCTAAGCCCAAGCTCAAGGAGCAGTTGGAACAGTTCATAATAGAATGCAAGAGGGCCAATACATTCCCGATCTATGCCTATAGGATGAAGAAGGTCACCGGTGACCCTTGGAGGGTCTTCACCATCAGGATCGATGGTCTTAGGTACTTCTCAAGGCTCCTGAACGAACGGATCCCACCCATAAGGGAGACCTCCGGCGGGAACCATGTTCTGGAATGGGAGGAAGGCATGCCCCTATCCAGTTTCCTCCTAGAGGTCGGCAGGATGCTCTCCCAAGCTGTCGGATGAAACATCAAGTGACAGTAGTATTATTATCGTAGAGAAAAGATACCTTGTATCCCGTGCTCGGAGGACCGTTTTGATGAAGATAGCGACCATCGTTGGAGCGATCCTGTTGCTCTTGGCACCTGCTTTCATGGTCGAGGGTCCTCTCGATGGGATCGGACCAGATGACCCGATGGGGTTCGTTACAAAGGTCCAGAATGTTGTACCTCCGACCAGAGGTCCCATGAACGGTTCCGTCAACGGTCTCTATGGCGGCATGGTCAGGTACGATGACGTAGCCCTCCTTGTCAACGACAACTCCGTGATCTCCAGAGAGATAGGGACATACTTCGCCATGAGGCGGGGGCTGCCGGTGGAGAACATCATAAATCTGAGCGTCCCCAACCAGGAGACGATCTCCCCTGCGGAATTCGACGAGCTCGCTAGCCAGGTGAAGGATGCGCTTTCGAACAGGGGCCTCACGAACGAGGTCCATTACATGGTCACGACCAAGGGCGTTCCGCTTAGGGTCTCAGGGAACAACTGGAGGATGTCGTCGGTCGATTCCGAGCTCATGCTCTTGGACAGCACATTGGAGGGTTCCATACACGGAAACGGATGGATAGACAATCCATATTTCGAGTCATGGGAACCCTTCTCAAGGGAGACCTACGGGATCCGATTGGTCACAAGGTTGGACGGGTACACCAAGGAAGAGGCCATGAGGCTCGTGGACCTTGCAGAACCTTCGCTGGGGGTAAGGGGGAGGGCCCTCCTTGATACCGATCCGACCAAGGGCTATCAAGCAAGCGGGTACGGTATTGGCAACTACTGGATGGTCAATGCCCATGATTGGTTGGTCGAGAACGGGCACGAATCCCTCCTGGATATGAACAACACCTTCAGAACGGATTGGACCAACACATCCGCCTATTTCTCGTGGGGGTCCAATGATGGGGACTGGGGGAAATGGCTCCTTTCCAATTCCGATTTTGAGAGGGGGACGGACACCGTTCCTGCCTCATGGACGCTTTTACAGTATGTGGGGAGCGCAGAGAGGTCGCAGGAGAACGTTGATGACAGGTCGTACTCCTTGAAGATGACAAGGTCCTCCATATACGACACTCTCCTTGCTGACCAGTCGTACAATACAGCCTATCTGGACCATAGGTTCATCTTCGAAGGAAGGGTCAACCTTGCCTCCGTCACAGGAGGACCTGCAAGGGCATTCGCTGAGGGGTTCGACCTGACAGGGAAAAAGGTATATTTCAAGGAGTTTTACAACAGGACTGGCTCACGTGCATGGGAGAGCTTTCAGGGAGTCATAGAGAATAGGTCTGACATGGTCAAGATAAGGGTCGCGATCGAACTAGCTGGGGCCGGAACCGCATACTGGGACAACGTCGTTCTGAGAGTGATCCGGCCTCATAATCAATGGTTACCCGGTGGTATTGCTGAGACCTGCGTTTCGACCGGAGGCAGGTCCATGGCATACGGGACGTGGTACGGGCAGTCCCTTGTCGCTGACCTGGTCAGGGATGGCGTCACCGGGGTCAAGGGATATGTCTACGAGCCGTTCCTCTCCGCTATATCACATGCGGACATACTCTTCCCCGCCTATTATTCCAGCTACAACCTTGCCGAAGCGTACTGGATGGGCTCTGAGTTCGGCTCATGGATGGATACTGTGCTAGGTGACCCTAAGTGCGCTCCTTATCTTAACGAGAGGGCGGACATGGGCTTCCCAAAGGATGAGGAACCTATCTCGACCTTTGTTGAAAAGGGCATTCCACATCTTTCTATAGCACTTTACAACAAGGGAAAAGGGAACATAGCCGCGGGAGGCAAGGTCGAGCTGTTCATGGACGGTTCGAAGCTCGAAACCTACGATATCTCTCTCGCTTCGAAGGAGCTGAGGTACATCAATATTTCTTACAAGGATGAGCCCCAGATACTCGGGCCTCATGAGTTCAAGGTCGTGCTCAACTCCGATGGAGCGGTCTGGGAGATGGACCCCTACAACAATGAGGAGACAAGGTCCATCTCTGTCAACAGATTGCCCCAGGTCATATTGGATATAGGGGCATCGGAACTAAGGAGGACCGAACAAGTTAACATCACAGCCCTCCTCACGGATGAGGATGGAGGGATCGTGACCGACCGGTTCGACCTTATCGTGAAGGACCCGTACGGTAACGAGCTAAGGCCGAACCTTTCCTACGTCATTGACAGTGGGGCATCGCTATTAGCGAATTTCACTTTCGTTCCGGAATGGAACGCTTCTTTGGGTTTCTACACGGTGACCGCCAGATACACCGATGAGCATGGGAGCTACGATGATGAGCTGCTCTATGGTGCCTTCAAGGTCATGAACTCCCAACCGGAGCTGGAAGGGCACTTCGTCTCCGATGAGATCATGAGGGGTTCGAACGCGACATTATCACTTTCATGGGCGGACCCTGACACACCTGACGGGAATCTCACCGTCCAGGCAACGACGATTAGCTCCATGGGGGATACCATTCGACCGAACCAGGAGGTGTTGACCTCGGACCGGTCAGGTCTGTTATCGTTCGAACTGCCATCGTTCGAGAGGTCAAGGAACTGGGAGTTCAAGGCCACGGCCGTGGACAGGGACGGAGCCCAGGCCTCTTGGACCGGTGTCGTTCAAACCAATAACGGTTTCCCTATCCTCGAGGTCGGCGGTCTCGGGAAGGAGATCACCAGACTGTCCACCACCACCTTCACCATCAGGTTCACGGACCCCGAGGGCCAACCCCCGAACAAGCTGGAGGCCAAGCTCATCGGACCCGAGGGGGAAGAAAATCTAGAGACAGTGCTTAACAAGGAGCTCTCGGGTAGGAGCGGAGAGGAGCTGGAGCTCCCCATCAGCAGTTCAGGTCTCTTGGTTGGCAATTACACGTTGGAGGTCATATACGAGGATGATGAGAACGAAGGGTCCGTTTTCAGGCAGCCGGGGGCGTTGAAGCTTATCAACATCCTCCCGAAGATAGGCGAGGTCAGGGTTATCTACCCGGAGGGCGAGGGGTCCCCCGGCGAGAAGGTCATGAGGGGTTCCTCTTTCTCGATCAAGGTCCCTGTTGTGGACAGTGATGGTGACCTCTGGACGCTCCGACCCAGCGCAATGCTTACAGACCCTCAGGGTGCCGCCCTTAAAGAACTCTCATTCGAGCCAAGACCTGACCAGACCCTCCATGTCAGGGTTTCCGTTGGAACTTCCTGGTCAATAGGCCCCTACGGTCTTGACCTTGTAGTGATGGACAAGGACGGGGGGACAGATAACATAACCGTGAGGACCATTGTGATCGTGGATGCTCCAACACCTGTACTCCTGTCAGCGAAGGCCACCATTGATGTCAATATGACCTGTACATTGGAGGTCGTCCTAACTCCAGTGACGGGTTCCTCCCTGCCTGTAGCGGCGGAAGCTGTCCTCGAGGACCGGAATGGTTCCTTGGTCGGATCAGGAACCCTGGCAGGGGATATGAGCGGGACCATCTGGACAGCAGTGTTCAATGTTACTGAGGTCCCGGCCACCCTATCCTTGGACTTGAGGGACGACCTTGAAAGGGTCATTGTCCTGAGGAGCACCCTTGAGGTGAAGGTGGAAAAGCCCCAAGAACTGGATGATGATGGGACATCGGAAGATGATGACAGTACCCTGATATTCCTCATTCTCTTCGCGTTCATGATAATCCTCCTCATTGCCCTACTGTTGGTCCTTATCGTTGTTGTAAAGAGAAAGAGAGAACCGACCCTCAGGGCACCCCCGCCCATGGCCGTTCAGCTTGGCACGAACACTCTCGAGAACCTACCCCCAGGACCTACCGGACCGACCCAGGGCGGTCAAGTAAAAGGACTTCCACCTGCACCGCTACCCCCTGGAAAGGAGCTGAACGATGGCTCCTCCTATCATAAACCTGGGTCAAAGGATACCGAAAGACCAAGGCAAAGACCGTCAAGACCTGAGGATATCGATGAGGTCCACGAACTTGGTCCCAGGAGGCCTGTCGGACCTGTCCCGGTCGATGTACCGATGGCCTCTGTGCCCATCGCCCCTGAAGATGTCCCGGCCCCCATCCCCTTCGACCTCTCCCAACCTATAAATAAGGGGGATGAGGTGGCACCGCAGGTAACAGATGTTCAAGATACCCACCATAATGACATCCCAGGAGATCCTGGATAAGGCCTTCAGGAAGGCCGGAAAGGTTCAGGTCGAGGACCGCGAGTTCGTCTTCAGGATGAGAAAGCTCAACATCGCCAAGGTCGAATCGGCCGCTGATGTCATCGATACGACGCTCGAAAAGTACATCGTGGCGTTCCCAAGCTTCGACCGGGTCCCTCCTTTCTACATCGCGCTAATGGACCTTCTACATTCAATAGACGACATAAGGCGGATACTGGGAAGGCTCAATGGTGTCAGGAAGCAGATTGTCATAATAAAAAAGAAGACCAATTCCCAGCTCTCAAGGACAAGGAACACCACGTTCATGGAGATGAAGAGGAACGAGGCCTTCGGCAGGTTCTCCTCCATGGTCAACGCCCTGGATACTGACCTGAGGACCCTTGCCGACGTAAGGGAGAAGTTCAAGGCCATCCCCTCGATCCCTACTTCAATCCCAACAGCGGTAGTTGCAGGGTTCCCGTCCGTGGGCAAATCCCAGCTGGTGAGGTCCATATCAACTGCCGACCCGAAGGTCGCTCCCTATCCTTTCACGACCCAGGAGCTCATAGTGGGGTATTTCGAGGAGAAGCGAAAGAAGTTCCAGATAATCGATACCCCTGGCCTCCTGGACCGCCCCTTCATCGAGAGGAACCCTATAGAGAAGCAGGGTGTGCTCGCCCTCAGTCTGATCTCGAGCGTCTGTGTTTACATGCTCGATCCCACGCATCACTGTGGTTTCCCTCTGGAACCCCAGATCCACCTTCTTCGCTCCCTTGCAGAATCCATTCCGGAGATGCGTTTCATCGTTGTCGTCAACAAGATCGACATCAAACGCCCCGACGAACCCGCTCAGAGAGCGATAGATGAGGTGGTCGCTTCGATCGGAGACCGCCTCATTGAGTACATGGATATATCCTCGGTAGAGCCTGGAGGGCTTGACGCCTTGAGGGAGCTCCTAATAAAGGTCCTGGAAGGGGAGAGGGAGACTGAGAGGCCCCCGTGGGAAGTGATGTCGGACAATAATAACGATACCATGATATGATACCTCGGAACTCCACCCTGGGGAAAACGGAGAGTGTACGTTCATGGACGGTATAGGTAAGGGTCCTTGGACCATGAAGTGCCCTGTATGCGATGTCGATATGGTGACCGAGGAGGTCGAGGTCCCCGGTCCCAATATCATGATAGATTACTGTCCCAAGTGCAGGGGCATCTGGCTTGATGAAGGGGAGCTGAACAAGCTCCTCCACAGCAGCGCCCCAGAAAGGACCATAAAAAGGGCCAAGGGGCTGAAGAATTGGGGCAAGGGGATGTGTCCCCGATGCAGAGGGTCCATGCAGATCAAGTTCGTCAAGGACATAGAGGTCGACGAATGCACCGAATGCAAGGGCATATGGCTGGACAGAGGGGAGCTCAAGCGCCTCAAGGACAGCGACATCGATGAGGTTGCGGACAGCAGGGTCGGTGTTTTCATCAGGTCGTTGAGGGATGGTATAAAGAAGAAATTATGATCCCCCCCTCCTTCATCATTTACGGAACTGTCGGGGAAACCTTAAAGATGGGGTTCATCTACTCGGAAATCGGTGTGACAATTGGCGGTAATAGTCCAGAACCCTATGGATGTCATAATCTCCTTGAACACCGAGGACGAACTTACAGGAGAGCAGATGTTCGCCCTTGCGGACGCTCTTGACGGTTACGAGATCGATAAGGGCATCAAGGAGAAGCTGGTGGTGGACATAGTCGAGATCTCCTCAGCAGGGATATTCGCCGTTCATGTCATACCCAAGCAGATGCTTACCTACGAGGACCTTATCTTCTTCATAAATGACATGGTCGGGGAGTCATTGAAGCGGGACGATATCCCTTTCAAGAACTTCTCTGTAAAGAAGGTACTCTTCAGGACCGCCGAACTGGGAAAACCTTCAGAGGTGGCCGAGGACATGACGGAGATACGGGAGAAGGTGAACAAGCTCTGGAAGGGTTTCAAGAAGGATTCTGAAAGGTCATATGTCTGAGTTCTCGAAAGGGAGATGGGGGCCTACGGGGGATATCTTCAGGTACAGGCTCGGGTCCGTGGACGGACCTGCAAGGGCGGGAGCTTTGGAATTGGGAAAGCGGAGCCTCCCACTGCCCGTACTTTTGAACGTTAATTTTCAATCGGAGATCGTTCAGCCACCGTTGAGAGCGACATCCACCATGGAGGGGTGGGCGGGTGTCTCCATAATGCTGGATGGGGGTCCGTTCGATGAGAACCCGATCCCAGAGGCCTTAAGAGCATCGCTGAGAGAGGCGATGGATAGTTACGGGCTAGGCAGATGGAAGGGGCTGGCCAGCCTTTATAGTGCAAGCGTCAGTCCTGACCTTGGAGAGGGCCCTATCCCGGCAGAGGGCATCTCTAGCATGCTATTCCCCATCCTCCTCAAGGACCCAAGGGCCTTCGCGAGGGCTATGGGTCGGACCAAGGAGGAGGACCCCTGCCATCCTCCCATCTATGCCCCGGGTGTAGCGAACGGGGAGAACCTGGAGGCCCTGGTATATCTTGGAGTGGAGATACTCGATGACATCTCCTCTGGGCTGGATGCAGCAAAGGACATATATTACACCATGTCGACCTCCATATCGCTTTCCGGCCCAGGAAAGGCCTTTGAACCGTCGGATTTCTGCCCTTGCCAGGCATGCATGGGAATATCATCGGCAGGTGAACGAACACAACGTAAGGCCCTCCTGGCAGAGCACAACAAGGGGGTCATGGTCAGACGCTTCAAATTTGCTAGGGCCATGCTTTTGAAGGGGACCCTGAGGGAGCACCTCATGGGCACTCTGTCCGGTAGGCCAGAGTGGCTTGCTGCCGTTAGGACCATAGAGGGAGGGGAATGGCCATCGCTCCATTCACATACGCATACATGGAAACCCGTGGAGAAGGTATTTGTGACCTACAGGGACGACCTCTCCCACCCCGACCTGTCGCTGTGGGCCAGGAGGGTCCGGGAGGATTATATTCCGATAAAGAGGCCTCTGCTCCTATTGCTCCCTTGCTCTGCCAGGAAGCCATATTCGTTCTCAAAGACACATCAGCGAATCAAGGCCGCCCTTTCGGGTATAAAAGGTCTGAGAAGGTCAGTTCAAAATGTCGTTCTCACTTCTCCCCTGGGGGCGGTCCCCATGGAGCTGGAGGCTCTGTTCCCTGCCGCTACTTATGACATCCCCGTGACAGGGGAGTGGTTCCCGGAGGAATCGGCCCTTATGAGGGACCTTGTCTCCTCTATCATGGGCAAAGGGGCATACAAGGGGGTTGTTTGCTACCTTGAAGGCGCAGGTACGGTCTTCCCTGAGGCCCTTGAGAACGGAGTGCTCAACGGGGTCCCGTTCGTCCATGTTCCCGAGACCGCATCCTCAGGGGGAGGTCTAGATAGGCTCAAGGCCGTCGTTTCGGATATCGTTGAAGAGAACGACCCTGGACAAGGGAATACCCATCCGGATGTTGAGGAATTGCTCTCCCTGGTCCGCTTCTCGCTCGATGCCGACCTCTCGGACCAGCCTGACCTGTCATCACGCTATGACCGGACGGGCCAGGTCCTTCTCTCTGGCAGGAAGAAAATGGTCCTGTTCAAACCACATGGCCCCCAGCCGACCCTTCACTGCGGCAAGGTCCTCTGGGAGAAGGGAGGGACCTGTAGCGGCCGGAGGGTGGAGATAGAGGACTTCACCCCTACAGGAACGGTCTTCTCACAGGGTGTCAGGTCCGCATCAGGTCCCATAAGACCGGGCGATATCGTTCTCGTCGGGACCTCCGATAGGTTCAAGGCCATAGGAAGGGCGATGGTCCCCGGGACCTGGATGACCTCAGGCCGCAGGGGAAATGCCGTTCGCATCCTGGAACATCTCTGAGAGGGTCTATCCTCCCCCGTCAAGCCGGTCCATCAACGAACCGAGGGACTCCACCGTTCTGATGTACCTGCCCGTGAGGTGGACCAATTTCCTTCTGAACTCGGTATCGTGTGGTATACCGAGATGGGCACAAGCCTTGCCAATCCTTGATGCGAGCTGGCCTCCCTTGCGGTCCCAATCCGTCATTATCACTATCAGTTTCTTACCCTTCTCAGCCTTTCCGTGAGCATCCGTGGGGGAGAGGGATTCCAACAGATCGAAGAGCTCCATCCCTTTGTTCAAAGCGATCCCAGGTACCTTGACCCCTACGGCCTCAAGTGCCAACAGGTCCTTCTTGCCCTCAACAAGGACCAGTACATCCCCCTCCAGGTCGTTGAGCTCCTCTATCAGGGCCTTTACCCCTTCAAGGATGTCCCTATCGGTCCATCCGTCCATGTTCCCTAAAAGGATGGGCTCATTGAAAGCCCTTTTTGTCCATAATCGCACGTTATTCAGAACTTCATAGAAAGTAATATAATAAAGCGATGTGTTTGAAACCCGAAATAGGTCATGGTGGGTACATGCTGCTAAGTTCTATAGAGGGAATGGAGAACATTTTCCAGTCGGACATCTTCCAGGGCGCCATAGTAATATTCTACGGCCCCCCAGGTAGCTTGAAATCGGGCATGGTGTTCTCCCTATTGTCAAAGCACCTGCAGAAGAGCGGGGAGTTCGGTATGTACCTCACCGTAGAGGAGAATACCATATCCCACCTCAGGAACATGGATTCCCTTGGGATCAAGGTCCCTGAGAACCTGTTGATCTCCGATTACAGCGACATCCGCTCCAGGTTCGAGGACCCCGATGAGGAGGAGCACCCGGACTTCTTGGACATGGTCGACGGCGTCATAAAGTTCTTCAAGGAGAAGGAGGGGGACAAGTTCACCTGCTTCGGACTGGATTCCCTTGGAGGTCTTTACTCGCTCATAGAGACCAACAACCTTAGGGGAAAGATGTTCCACTTCTTCAAGAAGCTTAGGGAGTACAACCTGACATCCTTCATCATCATGGAGACACCCAGGTTCTCCAATATCGTAGAGGGACAGGGGGCGGAGATGTTCCTAGCTGATGGTATCATAGAGATGGGACCGATCCAACACCAGCATGATATCCACCTCTACATGCAGGTCATAAAGATGCGCTCATGCAAACACTCCAGGAAGAAGCACCTCATCGATATCGGCGAGAACGGTATCTCCATACTGAGCCCGGTCGTCAACTGAGCTCTAATGGGTATAAAAGAATAGAATGTTTTAATAACCGGTCCGATATCACTTTTAGGGTTTCCTAATAGATTTAGGATAATCTAACCGGAGATGCTTAAAAGATGAGACACGGTTTTCATAGGCGGCATCGGCATGGTCAACATGCAACGGTCGCTCTGGTGGGGGTCCCCAACACGGGCAAGTCCACCATATTCAACCTCCTTACGGGAATGGACCAGGAGATAGGGAACTGGCCCGGGGTCACCGTCGAGAGGAAGGAGGGGAACCGTCGGGTCCATGGTGCCGACGTTCGCTTCATCGACCTCCCCGGCTGTCATTCACTGTCTGGAAGGTCCGCCGATGAATCGGTGACCCGGGACATTTTGCTGAACGATATGCCGGACCTTGTCCTTCAGATAGCCGATGCATCGAGCCCAGAAAGGTCGTTGTTCCTCCTATCCGAGCTCATGGACCTTGCCCCCAACATCGTCCTGGTAATGAACATGATGGATTCCTCGAGGAAGAAAGGGGACAAGCTTGACCTTGTCGCCCTCCAGAGGGAAATTGGGATACCGGTCATAGGAATGTCCGGAAGGACCGGGGAAGGTCTTGAGGACCTTCTCATGACAATCCATCAAAGGTCGGTCCGACCAAGACCACCGGAAGGTCCGGTCCATCTTGGGGACGATATCGAGGATAGGGTCGGACCGATAGCAGAGGCCATGGAGAGGTCTGGTCGGAAAGGGAAGGATATCAGATGGAGCGCCCTTTCGGTCATAAAAGGAGGGCCTGCCCCAGGTATGGACCCTCAGTTCCTAAGGAGGGCCCTTGAGGGTCTGGAAGCAGAGGAGGCCGAGCTTGCCATAGCCGATATCAGGTATGCCTGGTCCAGGAAGGTCCTTTCAAGGTCACTTGAAAGAGGGTCCAGGAAGGACCAGATCACCGAGGTCCTCGACCCCATACTGGCGGACCGGCTGATAGGTGTACCTGTGTTCATCGTCGTCCTTTGGGGCCTGTTCATTTTGACATTCTCGGTCGCTGAACCGTTGATGCTGGTCATAGACAACCTATTTACCATCCTTTCAAGATCGGTTTCCGACCTCCTGGGCAGTTCATATATGGCAGACCTCGTCTCAAAGGGTATGCTGGGCGGTGTCGGGGCTGTCATGGTCTTTGCCCCATCCATATTCATCCTCTTCCTTTCCATTTCTCTCCTGGAGGAGAGCGGCTATATGGCCAGGGCAGCCTTCCTTACGGATGGTATGATGCAGAGGCTTGGTCTTCCAGGGAGGTCCTTCATACCTCTTGTTATGGGATTCGGGTGCAACGTTCCGGCGGTTATGGCTGCAAGGACAATAGAGGAGAAGAACGACCGGTTGTTGACGGTCCTCATTACACCGTTCATCCCTTGTTCCGCCCGGCTCCCTGTGTTCCTGCTCCTATCCGGAGTGTTCTTTGGCGCCGGAGCAGGATTGATAATAATCCTTCTTTACGGGGTCGGAGTGGCCACAGCGCTCATTTCGGCACTAGTGCTAAGAAAATTGTTCTTCAAAGGCAGACCGACCCCGTTCATCATGGAGCTGCCTCCCTATAGACCTCCTGCCATAGGCAGGTCCATGCTCTATGCCTCTAGGAAGGCCCTGACATACATGAAGAAGGCCGGGACGGTCATACTTGCCGGAGCGGTGATAGTCTGGGTCCTATCGTCCTTGACACCAGGTCTTAATGTGACGAGCGATGCCTCAGAGAGCATACTTGGTAAGATGGGAAGAGCGCTCGAGCCGGTCTTCGAACCTATAGGGTCAGACTGGAGGCTGACAGTGACCTTATCCTTCGGCATCTTTGCGAAGGAGATGGTGGTAGGAGGTATGGGAGTGCTCTTCGAGGGTGAAGGGGAAGGGACCCTTAACGAGAGGCTTGAGGAGGACCCCGATCTCGACCCTCTTAAGGCCTTCTCATTCATGGTCTTTGTCCTTCTTTACATGCCCTGCCTTGCTACCTTCACTGCCATTAGGAACGAGACAGGTTCATGGAAATGGGCTTCCATCTCGTTGGTCTATAGTACTGTCGTAGCTTATCTGGTATCCTTTATCGTCTATCAAGGAGGTCTGCTCTTTGGGCTCTGATGCATCGGACCAGGTCCAGATACCGGTAGGCCTGGTAGGTTTGGTGGGCTCTCTGGCCTCATTATTGATCCTGCTCGAATTGGCCCCCAAGGAGCTATCGACCTTGTCCGGCAGGGTCCCGGAGATGGTCCGAGGGAACATACCGGAAACCCTTGCTCTCTTGGTGTGTTCGCTATTGGTCTGGAGCGCTCTGGTCCTCGTCCTTAGGAAGGATAAAAGAGGTATCAGGTATTTGATAGCTGGTACAATGCTATCGGCCTTCGTCGGAGCGGTCATAATGTTGGTTGGAACCTCATGGACCATCGTAAGAGTGCTTAACGGAGATAAAGTGACCGCAGAACTGTTCTTGGGGAGCGGGACCCTATCAGGGGCTTTGTTGGCTCTGATCGCTCTGGGAACCTTAAAGCGGGCTCTTTATAGGATAGATGACCTTAGGCCGGGGGGTAGACCATGAAGGGTAGGATCTCCATGGTGTTGGGGGCGTTAAAAACCGGACCTACGACCATATCCGGTCTGGCTGGGAAGTTGGGTCTGGCTGAGGATGAGATCCGCGCCATCCTTGATATCCTTGTCTCATTAGGCTACGTCATGGAGCTCACCGATGGTTGCTCTGGGTGCATAGGGGGTCCATGCAGGGACTGCCCGGTCAAGAACGCTGGTGTCCCTACCTCAAGGATATTCGTTCTAACAGGTAAAGGCCAAGGTATCCCCCAATAGGTCCCATGAATGTTGTGTGAACAAGTTTTAATAGGGTTTGACCATTACGGTATTCCGTCCATACATAACTAGGAGGATGCAACATGGCAGAACTGGAATTTTACGATGTGAAGTCGAAGAAGAAGTTCAAGACCAGCAAGTTCGAGATAAGGGAGAAGAAAGGAAGGTACTTTGCGGTGACCAAGTCCCTTGCAGGTCCCCATGAGTGCTGGAAGATCCTCTCCGAGAAGCAGGCAAAAGAGCTCAAGAAGTGATCTCACTATCTTTAAGGTCCAACGCGACCTGAAGCTTTGTTTGTGAGATACCATATGTTCCATAGGCTCGGCCTTTTTTGATATTAGGTCGGGTAAGAGCCGGGGTTCAGCTAGGGGTAGAGGTTTGGAAGGGGAAGCGTCCTTGGGGGTGAGGGCCTGAGCTGCTCTCACCCCTTTTATGGTTCAGAATTTTACGTCACTATGTTTTACTATGGCCGAGAACATTCCTAAGGTCTGTAACGTCATCTTATGGGTGTTCTCGTCCGATGCCGCACAACAATCCTCTACCACAGTGACCTTGTAGTCCATATCATGGGCGTCCATGACCGCTCCCATCACGGCCACATTGGTCGCGACACCTGCGATATAGAGGTTATCTATCCCCTTCTCCTTGAGAAAACCTTCCAGCCCAGTATCGCAGAAGGCAGATACCCTGTGCTTAGTGAATATTGGATCGTCCTTACGGACATCCATCCTCTCATGGAACTCAGTGGCCCATGTCCCGAGCTCGACAGCCCCGTACTTCTTTGCCATAGAGAACAGGGGGGAGGTATCGGAGCAATCCTTGTAATCCTTTGAGAACCCAAGCTTGACATGGACGACCGGGACCTTAGCGCTCCTTGCGGCTTTGATCAGGTGGTCAAGGTTATCGAAGGTACCGTTCTTTTCCATATAGGTCGGAAAGCCCATGGTGGAGAACTTACCCTTTGGGTGTACGATCTCATTTATAAAGTCTATAAGGACGAGAGCTGAGGACATGAAAGAAAAAGCATTGGTCATACTATTTATGCATTTCTCACCATTTCTCTATTTGCGATAAGAAAAAAAAAGTAAATACCAATACCGTTAATTATTAATCCTGAAGGCATTCTATTCCTTAGAAAACAATGAATGTACACCAAATAATGACAGCGGGTCCACAACATCGGTCAAGAGTTCTTTTGATCCTGATCCTCAGCCTGTTGGTGCTGGTGCCTATCGCGGTCCTGAGCTTGGCCGACATCCCCCCCTCAAGGACAGCAAGTGCGAACTGTGCGAGCTGTCATTCCTCCTCTTACTATCAACGGGTGACCTTGACATCAGCGACAGCCCCGTCAAGCATAGAACAAGGTTCGCAAGGACAGGTAAGTGTGGTTGTGGACGTAGAAGGGTCTGATAAAAGGTCGAGCTATTCTAGTTTCTCGATAACGGTCTCCCTGTCCCAGCAGAACAATAAGTTGACCTTACCAGCATCACAAAGCCTAACCGGTCAAACGCTCACAGGGACAACAGCTCCATACCGATGGTCCCAAACTTTCAATTTCATAGTGACCGGCAGAGCAGGGGGCGACGAGGTCATCACAGCATCCGCACGAATGGACCCTAACCATGAATCACCAGCTGTCACGGACACTAAGACCGCCCTCACGACCGTGACCGTTACGAACCACCCTCCGGTGCTTTCACAGCAACAGCTTACACCTAGCGCAGGGGATACTAGTACCGGCTTTTCCTACAGCGTTCTTTATTCAGACCCAGATGGGGACGTACCCTCGTTCATCAGGTTAATGGTAGATGGTTCCGTGAAAGGCGAGCTCCTTGCCCTTTCTGGACAGGGAACGGACCATATTACTGGTGTCAGGTACGGTACTACAGGAACAAAGCTTCCAGAGGGGAACCATAACTACGGTTTTGTTGCTTCGGACGGCTCGGTCCAGGTGGACCTTCCAGTGGGCGGTTCCTTTGATGGACCCACTGTCAGCAGCGTAAATTCTCCACCGGTACTATCGAACGGTACTGTTTCTCCCGGTTCGGGCAACCCAGGGGACGAATTCACATTCTATGTAGATTACCTGGACATTGACAATGATACCCCGTCCTTGGGTGTGCTCATCTCGATATCCGGTGGTCCCTTTACGACCATGTCGGTCGACATATCCGCTCCATCATCGAAAAGGGATGGTGTGTACTCCAATGGGGAGAGGTTCATATCCAAAAGGACCCTGGCCGAAGGGAACTACCAGTTCTCATTCAATGCCACCGACGGTAAAGCCTATCGCGTCCTAGGTCCGTTGACCGGCCCGGTAGTGAACATTGCCCCTACACTTATCGCAAACATCGACCACCCCGAGAATGGAATTGCGATCAAGGTCGGAGATGATATATGGTTGAAGGGAAGCTTTTCATCCAATAGGGCTCCGACGGATGTGATCTTTTCATGGGGGTCCAATATTTCTGGCAGTCTTGGGACCGGTGATAGCATACAGGTCGTTCTTCCATTGGGTGATCACAGGCTCGAGCTATCGATCTCCTCGATCTCTCTCTCTTTGAGCTCCAACGCCAGCGTTGACATCAAAGTTCTAGCTGGCGCTCCTGTTCTGACGTTGAACAGCTTCTATCCGCCAAGGGATGTGATTATTGAAGAGGGGGGGGAGCAATCATTCAGGGTAAGCGTAACATCGGTCCCTCCTGGCACCATTGAATATTCATGGGAACTTGATGGCAATTCCGTTGGGGAGGGTCTGCCCCATTGGACCTATGCTCCTGGATACGGCTCAGCAGGGAGCCATAAGGTCGAATGCACAATGACCAATGAAGATGCGGTCCCACTGATGAGGTCCTGGACCGTCCGTGTTGAGGACAGACCAGCCCCCATAGACCTTAAGGGCAACCTTACGTCGGACCTGGGCGTATTTGGCCATGGTGACATCCTGGATATCCATATCATTGCCTCGGACCCGCTGGGTCGGGCGCTCAACGTTCTATGGTCGGTAGATGGTACATCTATCGACCTTTCTTCGGGATTGGACCTATCCCTGGTCTTGGTGGATGGCCCCTGGTCATCATGGGGGGACCACCTTATCATAGCGGAGGTAATGAACCCGGATGGGACCGAGGTCGAGGTCCAGTTTACCTATTCTGTCCTTGGTCCAGATCCACTGGGGATCGAAGGTAAGGGACCACCGGGGCCGCTCCTTGTCAATGCGAATGAAGGGACCGCATCAGATAGTCCGATCCTGAGACCTTTTAAAGAGGATTGGCCAGGGTATATGATCATCGTCGTCTGTTCCTTGTTGGCTGGTCTAAAGTTGGTCTCCATGGTCCTGGTCCTGGCCAAAAAAGATCCTTTGCAGCCTCAAGGAAGTTCAAAAAAGGGTCCCAACGATTTTAGGGGGGGTAGGGATGTGGAGGGGTTCGAAAGATGGGATTGAAAGGAACGCTTTCGATATCCATTCTCCTCCT
>CAZLVP010000032.1:0-22233 GCA_964563055.1 uncultured Thermoplasmatales archaeon
ACGCTTCAGGACCGCTGACCGTTATCAATGGCCATTTGGACATTTCGATTGAGTAAAAAATAAATCGTTAACGACGATATCCCTCTTCGGGGGGTCTGCATTGGCCAAGATCGAGATCAGAGGTCTTGAGAAGGTCTATAGGACCGGGAAGATGGAGTTCAGGGCCTTAAAAGGGATAGACATATCCATAGAAAAAGGGGAGCTCACTGCTGTCGTTGGACCGTCCGGGAGCGGTAAGTCGACCCTTCTCAACATGATCACCGGGATCGACCGTCCTACGAAAGGCGAGGTCGTAGTGGATGGGGTCCGGATAGACAAGTTGAGCGAGGACAAGCTCGCAGCGTGGAGGGGGAAGAACATAGGGATAGTCTTCCAGTTCTTCCAGCTCTTCCCCACCCTTACCGCAATGGAGAACGTGATGCTTCCAATGGACTTCGCCCGGAGGGGGAACCAGAGGGAGAGGCGGGAGCGTGCGAAAAGAAACCTTGAGCTTGTAGGACTGGGCGATAAGTTCGACAACCTGCCCTCAGAGCTATCGGGAGGGGAGCAGCAAAGGGTCGCCATAGCCCGTGCCCTGGCGAACGACCCGGAAATAATCATAGGGGACGAACCCACAGGCAACCTCGACTCCGTCACCGAACAGAGGATGTTCGAGATATTCAAGAGGTTGAACGAGGCCGGTAAGACGGTGATATATGTGACCCACAGCAAGGACCTGGCCTCCAAGGCCAGACGGAGGATATCCTTCCTTGACGGAATGATAGTCAGCGGCAGGTGATACCAATGGCCTCGTCGCTCGCGAAGAAATCCATTAGGGACATTTCAAGGAAGAAGGCCCGGTCGTCCTTCCTCATCCTCACGATAGCGCTAGGGGTCGTTGGGCTCTCGCTCACCGCCGTCGTACCTTTGGGCGACCGCGCCGTTTACGACAAGATCGAACAGGAGAACATGCACCATCTCAAGATCCAGTTCGGGGACGTAGAACTGAACTCATCGATCATAGAAGGTCTGGAAGGGATAGAGAACGTCATAGACGTCGAACCAAGGATAGAGTACGCATGCAAGATGTACATCGATGAAAGAAGGAACTGGGCCCTCTTCCTAGGTGTCGATGACCTCGCCCACCAGAAAGTGGACAGGATCATACTCTCGTCCGGGGACATGCCCGAGTTCGGGGAGGTCCTTGCCGACGAGGCGAACGCCTTGAACGGGGTCTATGATGGTTCCAGAGGGGACGACCTCAGGATCATACGGCATGACATGACCTCATGGACCGTCAGGATCTCCGGGAAGGGCAAGAACCTGATCGCGGCCGGGGAGACAATGGAGGGGGTGGCCGTGTTCTACACCGGTGCTGGGACGGTCAGGAACATCAGCGGATCCTCAGGGTTCAACACCCTTGCCTTCACCATGGAGAGGACCGATGAGGTCTCAATGAAGGGAACTATAGAAGCCATCCGCATATACCTGGAATCGCACCTGCCCGTCGTTGCGTTCTCCGACCTGCCAGAGGTCCGCCCCGACGGTTATTACGATGGACAAGAGTCGCTCGAGCAGTTCGGCGATTTCTTCATGATATTCGCGTTCCTCATCATGGCATGCAGCATCTTCCTGATAGCGAACACCATGAACACCATGATATCCGAGCAGACCAGGGAGATAGCCCAGATGAAGGCAGTGGGGGCGACACGCTTCGACATCTTCCGATCGTACCTGCAGACCTCGATGATCATAGGCCTTATCGGGTCCTTCATCGGCTCTCTCCTCGGTATAATAATGGCCTATCTGGTCCTGGTGCAGTTCGCGAAACCTTTCGGTTTCCATCCAGGTTTTTATATCCATTTCCCTACAGTGGTCCTCTCGTTGGTCGTCGGGACGTCCGTATCTGTCGTTGCATGCATCCCGGCCCTTACAAAGGCGGTAAGGGTCAACATCCTCAAGGCCCTGGCAAACAAAGGCATAGAGTCAAGTTCCGGAGCGAAGCTGATAGAGAGACCATTGATGAGCGTCAAAGGGATCCCTCGTTTGACCAGGATGGGCATCCGCAACGTCAACAGGAAGATGGGGCGCAGTCTCGCCACCGTCCTGCAGATCTCGATGTCCGTTGCCGTTATAATTGCGCTTACGTTCCTTGGCTCCTCCATCTTCAATGCGGTACAGGGCAATTGGAAGGACCAGGAATGGGACCTGCAGGTTTTCTTCAACCAAGGTCCGGAAGACCCGGTGAACCTCACCTACGGTACCGAGCTCATAGGGACGATCCCTGGTATCAAGGAGGTCGAGCCTTTCATTATGATCGACGGTACACTGAAAGGAAGGACCGGCCTGATATACGGGATGGTGCAGGACCCGTGGTCCTTGGACTATTCGACCACACTATCGAAGAACGGTGAGGGTAGGTGGTGGACCGAAGATGAGGAGATACAGGGTGCATCGGTCATCATCCTTGGTTATTCGATGGCCCAGTTCACTGGGACGAGGCTCGGAGAAGGGATCGAGCTTATGCTGCCAACAGGGGCCATGCAATTCACGGTCATAGGGATCGATGATACGAACTGGGATGACGGCAACAACTTCAGGGTACCCCTTACCACCCTGCAGAGGATGCTCGAGGTAGGGGATGCTATAGGAGGCTTTTACATCAGGACCGTCTCGAAGGACCATACCGAGATAGATAGGACAGCAGAATCGATCTGGAATGCCCTTGAAGGTAAGGGGATGAACCCCAGCCTTGGGACCCATTATGTGTTAGAGGAGGAGGATAGGGTCTCCAACATGACCGTCCTGAATCTCCTGTTCGCCATCGGTTCTGTCATAGTCTTCATCTCCCTGTTGGGCCTTGCTAGCACTTTGACCATGAACATACTCGACCGGACCAAGGAGATAGGGATGCTGCGATGCATAGGCGCAGGCTCACGGTCCATAGCAGCGGTCTTCGCGACGGAAGGCTCTTTCCTTGCCATGGTCGGATGGCTCCTTGGGATCCCTCTGGGACTAGCTCTCTACTGGTTACTGCTCGTAATGGTCCGCGATGTGATGAAGATCACCCTTCTTTGGGACTTCTCTATCACTTTCATTCTTCTATCTCTGGTAATAACGATAGTTGGGACAGTTGTGGTCATGCTCATGCCTGTGCTCAGAGCGGTCCGCTTCCGACCTGGTGAGGCACTAAGGTACGAATGAGCTCCGAACGATAACAAGGAAGTATGTTCGACCTGGCCCCCACCCTATGCAATATGAAAACACGGACCAGAACCCATTTAAAAGGGGCCCTTCACCTGCATGGTCCGATCCATTTTGGGCACGGACCCTCATTTTGTTCGGACCATCTACTATTATTAGGTATCTATCCCTACCAGTATCATCCTATACGCCCCAACATGATAGGACCAGGCCCGGAAAAAATACTTATAGGGGTCTACCTCGTTATCGTTCTGTGGGAATTCCACGATGGGGGTTGTCAAATGGATAATAGTTCCATTGATAAGTTCATACGAAAAAAAAGCATTGTATTGGTCATAATCTCTCTCCTGGCACTGACCCTCTTCCCGGTCTGGCCCGCCGAGGGAGCGGACGATGAGATAGACCTCTTCGCCCCCGACGGCGGGGAAAACATCATCTCGGGTTCCACAGCAAGGATCAGATGGACGATAAACAGGGCCGGGGGTTACGTATCCATGGTCCTGTCCATTGATGGCGGGGAGAGCTGGGAGGGAATAGAGAGCATAGAGAACCACCCATCGCACGGTCAGGGTTGGTATGACTGGTTCGTTCCCCCGAACATCAACTCTACCGCATGCAGGATGAAGGTGATCTGGACCAGTTCCCTCACAGAACCTTGGACCTTGTACGGAGAGGATATCTCCCAGGCCAATTTCACCATAGCTCCGGGCTTCCTCATAGTTTTCGACAAGTACCCCACAACATTATCCTATGCAAAATACCATCTCTTCACCTGGACCATGTTCGATCCGAACAAGAGGGTGGACCACCTGAGGTTCACCTGGAGGCTTAACCTTGGTTCCGGATACGGGGGCTGGTCCCCGCTACCTGGCGACTATTCGAACTATGATCCTTCAATAGGCTGGATATGGTGGATGCCCCCATACTACGAGAGCGCATTCACAGAGATAAGGGTCGAGGCCATTGAAAGGACCAGTGGAGCGGTACTTGGAGTGGATATCACCGATACCATCTCCATAGCCTCACCTACCATCACCCTCATCTACCCTGATGGAGGGTCCGTTTTCGTCGGAGGTACCACGGTCACCATAGAATGGAGGACTTCAGCGGACCCAGAGCATGTGATAGTGGACATCTGGGTCGAATATTCGACCAATGGGGGCACCTCCTGGAACACCATCGCATGGTCCCCCGATGACTACGAACAGGATTGGACGGTCCCCACAAGCGTCGATTCCTCGAATGTGATAGTGAGGGTAACGGCAGAATGGGGAGAATGGTACTACCTTGACGATGATAGAAGCTCTACGCCCAACCGCATAATCTCCGACCCTAACACGCTTACGGTATCCCTCCTGCAGCCCAACCCTCCTGTGGACATGGGGGTGGTCCTGGCCTCGGACAGGACCTACCTTATCGCTTGGACCACAACAGGCCAAAATACCGATATCGGACATTTCAAGCTCTACTACTCGACGGATTCAGGTTCGAACTGGAACTTCATAATAATCGTTGCCACTGCCACGGTCAGGTCCTACACATGGAACGTCCCCGAGGTCGATTCGTACACAGCACGTGTGAGGGTGGAGCTCGTCCCCCAATCAGGACCATCCATCTTCGCCATGAGCAACCATGATTTCTGTATCTTCGATACCATCGCCTATAACTGGCCCCCTATCGCCATGGCCGGCCCGGACCAGACCGTCAACGAGGATACAATAGTTTACCTCGATGGTTCCGGCTCCTATGACCCTAACTACGAGACCTTGTCCTACACCTGGACGAAGGTATCGCCAGTATCAATTGATGTGACATTGTCCAATCCCAGCACCGCGTATCCCTTCTTCTCTATGTCGCTCACCTCCTTCCCGGTCACCTTCGTGTTCGACCTGACCGTAAGCGACGGTATTGTGCACACGGACCCGATCCTTTACAATACGGACAGGGTCTCCGTGACAATAATACCGAGACCCCCCGTCATCACCAAGGTCACTCCCGATACGGGTTGGGTCGGTACTCCCATAACGATCGAAGGGACCGACCTGAGGAACGCCGAGATCATAATGGGTGGTGTAAGCATGGGATGGGTATCGACCGATCCCGTGCCTCCTTTGAGCCCCGACCCGGAACATTCCTATACCTTCTTCGTCACTTCATCGGTCCCCCACGGCAAGCATTCGATAACCCTGAGGACCTCCATGGGGGATGTCACATCCACGGGTCAGGTCGAGATATTCCCCGAACCGACCTGGCAGTTCGAGAACGCCCCCGGTTTCCACAATCCAACGAAGAGTTCCCTATCCTACCCCTGGGCACCCTGGAACGAGGGACGCTACAAGGATGCCTTCGGTGACGATGTCTATCTGAAGTTATGGGTCTGCATCGGTCTCCCTATCTGGACACCCTGGACCGGGTGGTATTGTCTAGGCTACGAGATAGAGGAACCGTTCGCCCCCGATCCGCTCGCGGCGATCTATTACGGAGCGGTGTTCTGGTGGATGGCAAGGAACGGTGAGTGCTTCGGTATGTCCAATACTGCCCTGAGGCTCTACCACAACGAGATCCAACCCAATGACTACGGTTCCTATTACAATGCCCGGGACATACCGAACAGTGGGGAGTTCCGGGAACATGTGGATTATCAACAAGGGGCCCAGATGTCCGCAGAGGTCCTCAACGACTATCTTGCCAACTTCATCGGGGGTCTCATCCCATCCTCCGAGTACACTGGATTGGGTGCCTGGGCAAACAAGGTCAAGGCCTCCATAGACTCCGGGGACCTGGGAATAGCGACCATGGTCTGCGGTGGAGGCGCCCACGCGGTAGTTCCATATGCCTACGAAGAGGTGGATGCGACCCATACTAGGTTCTACGTTTACGATTCGAACAGGGAGGAGTTCTCGTTCCCTGATAAGGCGATAGATATGTGCAAGAGCGGGGATGATCACAACGACAACCCTCCGTACATAGAGGTTCACAAGAGCGGTGTCTACTGGGACTGGTCCTTCCGGGCTGTCGACGGGAACCTCTGGAGCAGTAAGGTCGGTGTCGCGTTCGTCCCATGGTCCACTGTCAGGGCCCACAAGACCATGCCACTGAGCATAGATGGCATAACCCATCTGCTCTGTGGCGATGCCGGTGTGGCCATCGAGAGCGACAACGGGAGCAGGGTAGGCTATGATGAGAGCGGGGAGCTTGAGTTCGGCATCCCGGGAGCGGCCCCTATGCCGTTCTTCTCCGGTGCTGGGTGGAAGGCGCAATCATGGTACCTACCCGATGGCAATTACACCGCGACCGTGACAGGAACGGCCGATGGCACTTACAACTGGTCAGCCATCAATAATGGGACCAACGCCTTCTCCATAGAGAGAGCGGAGGTCAAGGCCTCCTCCACAGATGAGATCTCAATCGACTACCCTGAAGGGAACCCTTACAGGGGGCATATGGAATACGGTACCACCGACCCGTCCAAGCTCTATACACTTGCCCAGGTGAACAGGTTCGGCAACCGTGAAAGGGTCTACCGGATCATCAATGCGACACTGACAGACTCCGGCACCCATGGCATAGGGACCAACGATGACTATTCCGGTATCAAGTTCACCAATAACGGGAACGCTCCGACAACATTCGATGTGGAGTTCCAAGGGAACGTCATTTGGGAATCAGTGTGGAACGGGACCTCCCGCCCCTCAGCTCCCAACCTTCCAACGGCGAGCCGTTCGGGTATCACCGTCCAGCCTGGACAGACGGTGATCATAAGGCCGACCAATTGGCTCGATCTTGACCATGCGGTGGTCATCATAGAAGGCGAGTCCGTCCCAGGAATTCCCCAGAACCTGAAAGCCACCGTCGACGGCCTCAACGTTACCCTTCAATGGGAAGCACCCTCGTTGAATGGCGGATGGCCCGTGATAGGATACTCGGTCTACAGAGGAGATGGTCCCGATAATATGACCTTCCTGACGAACGTTACGGGACTGGAGTTCTATGACCTTTCGGTGATGAACGGGAGGACCTATTACTATTCGGTCAGGGCAAGGAACGTCCTTGGTCTTTCCGAAGCGGCCCTTACCGTACCGGTGACCATCCCAGCCCTGACCGCACCAGGGGTCCCCAACGACCTCACCCTGTCCTTGGACCCGGATGGGGTCGTCATTTCCTGGGCACCACCCACCAGTGATGGTGGCGGTCCGGTGACGGGATACGTCATCTTCAGGGCTAGCGGTGCCGGGGACCTATCACGCCTCAAGGCACTGGACAACGTTCTCACCTACATCGACGAGAGCGTTGTGAACGGGACGACATACAGGTATTCGGTCCTAGCCGTGAATTCCATTGGGGAAGGTCCGAAGACCGTCGAAGTTTCCATTAACGTTCCCGTGATCCCTGGGCCGGATGATGATGATGATGACGACGATGATGTGGATGATGATGACGATGACAAGGACGATTTCCCCTGGTGGGTCCTTATCTTATTGTTCATAGTGATCGCGTTCGTCATATTTGTCATATTGTTGATAGTGATGATTATAGCCTTGAGCAGAAAGGGACCTCAAGATGAGGAGTGAAGATGATGACCCTGGTCCAATGTGCTCAGGGGACCTCTGGTGATCGTTCAGAAGGACCTTGGTAGGAATTCAGAACCGATCAAAACATCACAAATGCCGGGCCCTAAAGGAGGAATATATTGGCATTTACTTGCGGAACTTACGAACCTTAACTACTGGATGACATCAATGATGATCTGTGATAGAGATATATCAAACCCTGTTCTGTCAATGTATAATCGGAACCTTAATAGCATCTAGATGTTGTGCAAAAAACCATGTCCATGATTAAGCTAGTGGCCATCGGATCGGTCCTCCTTGGCCTGACCGGGGCTCTTTTACTGACCATGGTCCTGTCCGCTGACGGCCTTCTGGAAAGGGTCGAACCCCTCACCAACTGGAGGAGGGGGTCATGCCACGGATATGACCGTGATGGGAACGATTACGACGGATACCGCTCATGTCATGACCGTGATGTTCGGTCCTACTGTGCCTATCATGGAAGTTACTTCGACCCGGACGTGTGGCAGGACCATAAGGATGATTGTCCCTATTATCAGAACAATACCCTTGGACAATAGATCGGACCTATTCGTTCAATATTTGGATCATCTCATGGATACCTCTTCTTCGAATAGAGGAAGATGGAAAATGAGATCATTAATGATGCACCGATCATCAATGAGACAAGTTAATGTATAGTTCAGCTTTGAAAACGACCGCTCCAGTGATCATCAAGCTAAAAGGACATAGGGCTTGTTCCGAACGACCATTCAAAGGTCTTGTCCATGATGGGGTGCCTTTCAAGAGCAATTGGTTTGAGATGGCTCATTCCTCTCCGAGCTCTATTTTGATGCAGTCTATCTCGGATTGGACCCTGGCGACCTCTTCGTTGATGATAGCATCTATGTCTATCTCCCTTCTCATGCTCTTGACTATCTCCAGCCTCTTCCGGTTTGCGGGGGACCTGATGTTATCTATCCGTTCCTCTAGGGCCTTTATCTGTTTGCGCTTCTGCCTGTCGAGCTTCTTCTTCTCCTTCCTGAGGAACTTGTCGTTCTCCTTCTCCTTGAGGAACTCCTCTATGAGGCCCGTCACATCGTCCTTGAGGATGTCCTTTCCCTTCCTCTGCACCCATATCATGAAATTGGAGAAGAACTCGCCCCGTTTGATATCGACGCTCATCCATGACCTTCCGAGCCTCTCCGATATCTTCTTTGTGTCCTCTATCTCCAACAGAAGTGCATATTCCTCCGGTTCCCAGGCCCTAAGGAACATCTTGTTCCCCAGCCTCTCGAAACGGACCACGTTGCTCTTCTCCTGCTGGACCACCGCGAACAAAGAGCCCATCATCTCGAAGAAGGCCTTCCTCTGCTTCTTGTTCATCTCCATGGGACCGTCAAGGTCCACGTTCCCGTTGTTCCCCACAAGGACCTTCATCTGCCGTACACCTCCCGTAGGAACTCACGTACCATTGGAAGGTCGGCCGGGGCGGTCCGGCCGTTGTCCTTCATCCATTTCCAGAAGGTCGGGACGAAGGAGCCCCTCTTCATCTTGACGCTCATGATGGTCCTGTCCATCTCCTTTGCTATGACCTCGTTGTCCTTTGAACTGAGGAGCTCGAGCAGGTCGTTCTCAGTCCATTCCTTCATAACGACCTCCCTGGGTCCGAACTCCTTGGTGGCCTCCTCTATCTCCAGGATGCCTACCTCTCCGAAGTTCTCCCTCAGGAACCCTATGAACCTCGTCCTTTGTTCCTCGGACATGTAAATGGGTGATTCAAGGTCTATCCAATTCTCATTCACCAATATCTTCATTATTTCCATCCCCGTATCAAATCACAGATAACTTCCGACCAAGCAGTGACCTTCTAACACCCTATTCGCAGAAGGTACCCTATGTGTTCAAATAATGTCCTAGGGACCCATTATGGTCCATTGGTATGACCTTATAATGGATAAATCTTTCCCAAACGGTAAAAGGGTCCCCTTAAGACCCCTTTTCAATTAGGGAAAGGACCTCATCGACAACGTTCAAAAGCAGCTCCTTGTCCCCTCTGGTCTCGACGTTCAGCCTGAGCAGCGGTTCGGTGTTGGATGACCTCACATTGATCCTGAAACGCTCGTGCTCTATGCTTACCCCGTCCGTCCGATCGATGGATACGGCCCCGCTACCGAAACGGCCTTCCACCCTCAGAAGCGCACTTGCCGGGTCATCGACCTTCCTGTTGATCTCCCCGCTCGCTGGGTACCTGGCCTGCATTCCCCCTAAAAGTTCGGAGAGGGCCCTGCCATCACGTGCCATGGTCCCCAGGACAAGCAGCCAAGGGACCATTCCTGTATCACAGTAGTAGAAGTCCCTGAAATAATGATGGGCCGACATCTCACCGCCGTAGATGGCGTCCTCGGACCTCATCCTGTCCTTGATGAAGGCATGCCCTGTCCTGTTCATGAGGGGGACCCCTCCTGCCTGGAGGACAAGCTCCCTGGTGTTCCAAACTAGCCTGGTATCGTGGACTATCCTTCCCCCAGGCATCCCTTCGAGCATCCTTCGGGCCAGAAGACCGACGATGTAATACCCCTCGGTGAAGGAACCGTTCTCGTCGAAGAGGAAGCACCTGTCGAAATCACCGTCCCAGGCGATGCCCACGTCCGCTCCAGAGGAAAGGAGCGCTTCCGTAACCTCCTTCCTGTTCTCGGGAAGGATGGGGTTCGGGACCCCCGATGGGAACGTGCCGTCGGGACCGAACCTGACCTTTACCAGGTCCAGATCGAGCCTTTCCTCCAACTGGGACATTATGGGGCCTGCGCATCCGTTCCCGGGATCGACCGCCAGTTTGAACCTAGATACCGCTGTCCTGTCCCCAAGGAAGGAGACCAGCTTGTCCAGGTAAGGTCCGGTGATGTCCTTCTCAAGGACCTTCCCCTTGACCTTCGACCTAGGGACCGAACCTGAGATGGTCCTGTCCCTGATATCGAACAGTCCGTTACCGCCGTGTATAGGGACCGAACCCTTCTTGACAAGCTTGAAACCATTGTGGTCCCTGGGATTGTGGGATGCGGTCACCATTATCCCGCCATCGGCCCGGAGGTACGATGTGGCGAAATAGACCATCTCCGTACCGCACAGGCCTATGTCAAGGACCTCCGACCCGCCTTCGCTCAGTCCGTCCATCAACGCCTCCGCAAGGCTCAGGGACGATAGCCTGATGTCCCTCCCCACCACGGTGCTTTTGGCCCCAATGACATCACAATATGCGAGCCCCAGTTCGAAGGCGAGCTCTTCGTTGAGCTGGGCGGGGACCATTCCCCTGATGTCATAGGCAAGGAACGGTGACGGAAGGGGTCCCATGCGATCACCTCAGGCCTTGACGACCTCTACCCTGTCCAGGACCTTCTCGAGAACTAGGTAGGACGTGGTCCCCTCTAGCTCGCTGTCCATGGACAATGTGAGCCTGTGGGGCAGCATCTTCCTGCAGACCTTCTTGACATCGTCGGGAACGACGTAGTCCCTTCCGTTCAATATGGCCGATGCCTTAGATGCGTACAATATCAGCTCACCGGCCCTGGGGCTAGCCCCAAGCACGACCTGGGGGTCCTTCCGGGTCTCCTTGACTATGTCCCTGATGTACCTCAGTATGGAGCCATCGGCCCTGCAGGTCCTTATCTCCTTGGTCAGGGTCCCGAAAATGTCCTCGTTCAAAGGTAGGGCCTTCGTGTCCTTCCATTTCCCGTTCTTCATCTCAAGGAGCTTCAGCTCGTCCTCGTCCGCAAGGTAGTCCATCCTCCCCTTTATCATGAACCTGTCGAGCTGTGCCTCGGGCAATGTATATACCCCCTCGAGCTCGACGGGGTTTATGGTCGCTATGACCAGGAATGGTTCATTGAGCTTGAAGGTCGTGCCTTCGACGGTCACCTGCTTCTCCTCCATCGCCTCTAAAAGGGCCGATTGCGTCTTGGATGGAGCCCTGTTTATCTCGTCCGCGAGGACGACATTAGCGAATATCGGTCCAGGCCTGAACTCGAACTCCTGCTTCTTCTGGTTGAAGAAATAATGTCCGGTGATGTCCGATGGCAGCAGGTCCTGCGTGAACTGGACCCTCTTGAATTTCAATCCCGTCAGCTCGCAAAAGGTCTTGGCAAGGGTGGTCTTGGCCACACCAGGCACCCCTTCCAGCATGATATGACCACCGGCTGCAAGGCCTATGAGCAGGTCCTCGATTATGTCCCTGTACCCTATTATTACCCCGCCCATGCCGGTACGGACCCTGGTGAAAAGCTCGCTCGACCTTGTCGTCATGTTCATTCCCCTATGGATGCCCTGATCCTCGCCAGGGACCTGGTGTCCCAGTCCGGATGCTGCTTCCTTACATTATCGAAGACCTCATCGACGGTCCGGGACCTGGACGGTTCCCCACCGAGGAGCCTTTTTAAAAGCCTTTCCATACGGTCCATGAACCTGGCGGGGATAGAGCTCCCCATTATCACAAAGAGCACCAAGGAGCCACCTATGATAGCACCTTTCATCCATGGGGATATGTTGGTGACGTAGACGTTCAGCGCGTGCACTGGGTTCGCTATGTCCCTATGGGTCTCGTCCATCACCAGGACCTTCCTGCCGTTGGTCAGGTAGCTCACCATGTTCCTTACCAGGGTCGTATCGTTCATCAATCCCTGCATCTGGTTTATCATGATTGAGGGATCGGAAAGTACCATGAGCTCCCCTCTGCCGTACGGTTCTATTGTCAGGAGCGGGAAGGGGCCCTTGGGCTCGTCCAGGTCGAGCCTGTTATCGGCATCTATGTCCAGCCATGATGCCTCGCTCGTGTTGACCAGTACCTTTGCGAGCGGTGACGGGACGATGGTCGAGGGGAGATTGAGGAGAAGCATGGTGACCCCATCGGTCACGGGGTGGTCCGCCATATCGGACGCTACGGAGAATTCCCCGGACTTCTCGAAGGAGAGGCTGACCATCAGATGGCCTGATATGGTGGTCGTTGTGTTCAACATGGTCAGAAGGCCCTTTCCGGAGCCAAAGTCATCGGCCAGGAGCACACTCCCGCCCCTTATGAGGAACCTGTGCACGAAACCCGCCTCCTCCTTGGTGAACGTAATGTCCGGACCGATGATCATGATGGCGCTCTCCCCTGGTTCGAGCTTTGGTTCAAGGTCGGGCAGGGATGTATGAACGACGAGCTCCTCCGAGGAGGCCGAGACATCTATGGTGGGCTTGAAGGTCCCGGTAGTGTAAACGGTCCTGCCCAGGGTCGAGCATCCGTTCCAGCCCGTGTTGTATATGGAGAAGTCGGCATTGGATGAGAGCACCGGAACGAAAAGGGCAAGCACCAACAGCAGTACGCCCACGCCCATCACAAGGAGGTACCTGTAGGCCGACCTGACCTGCTCTATCATCCTTTTCCCCTCCCCGGCCCAAGGATGGGACGAAGCCTCTCCCTTAGGGAGGCTATGAAACCGGAGGCAGAGCCCTTGTCCCGGCCGAACTCCTTGAGGTCCGACCTTTCAGGTACTCCCATCGCATAGATGGAGCGCTCGAAATTGGAGGAGAGCCTCTCTGAGACCTTACGGTCCAGACCCAGCTCTGCAAGCCTGTTCGCGGCCTCTCTGTGGGTCATGGAGCGCTTTATCCCCAGCTCCGATGAACCATCAATGAGCTCCAGGTACATCCTGATGAGCTCTTCCCTGCCCTGGTCCTCCCTTCCCTTCAATTCAGCGACCTTGACCTCTTCCTCTGGCCTGTCCAGACCCTTCTTGATGGGCCCTTCCACCTCGGGTCCCTTTCTATCCACAACCCTCTTTACCCGGCTTCTCATGTAGAGCGTGGGGAGCCTTTTACCCACTCTCCCGGTCCGGCCCCTGCGCAGACGGACCACAAGGATGACGATGATGACGGCAAAGGATGCTGCCAGGAGCATTATCAGAACGACCTTGACCACTAAGCTATCAAGGAACCCCCAATCGGGGACCAGACGGTCCCAGAACGACGGCTTTTCCTTTTCGTTCCAGGGGACTGTGTCATTGGGTATGGGCGGTAGAACGTCGTCAGGCACCTTCTCGAGCACTTCGACCTGGACCGGTTCGCTCCATCCGCTCCTTGCCCAGCTGACTGTGGTAACCAACTTTGCCTGAAGGACATGCTTCCCGGGACCCAGTTCGGAGGCGTTGATGCTGAAGGCCTTCCAAGTCCCGTTCCTCATCATGCCCAGTCCCATCTCACGGTCATCGAGCAGTAGCGCTGCCTGCCCCTCCCCGACAAGGACCGATATATTGACCTTCAGGTCCTCGTCCACATACACAGAGGTCCTATCGACGGTCAGGACCATAACTGAAGCAATGTTCACAATAAAGAAGATGGGACTTTTTGCCCCTTCGAAATGGTCTGTTGGAGGTATGGAAACTACAAGAATCTGCTCCCCGAGCCGGTCGAACTCGACGACGATATCGATTTGACCGTCGAGGGGGTACGATTTGTCCCCCAATACAAGGGTGCCCTTGTAGGGCCTAAGGAGCTCGTCCCTTGCCTCGGCCCTTACCGTTACGTTCCCATCTATATCCAGAACGGTCCTGGCCGCGCTCAGGGTCAGTACGACACCTAGCCTCCTGACCGTGAGGATATCGCTATCGTTCAAAAATCCCTCTGGACCTACATCGAATTCTACGCTAAGGACATGCTCGCCAAGGGCCATGTCCCTATCTATGATCAAACTACCATTGGCCATTCCGTTCCTGACCGTCAATCGTTCTATGACCGTACCGTCAAGGTCCACCTCGACCAAGGGACCGTCTGCCATCGTTAATGCCCCCGTCCCGTCCCTGTTGATGAGCACTATCGAATATTGGGCCATGAGGTCATACGGTACAACGGACGGCCAGACCTTTATAGAAAGCAATGTCTTGTTGAGCTGCGATGCCAGGTCCAGAAGGAACCCTTTGTAGAGCTCCAGCATCCTATCCAGTGGGGCTACATAGAGGCCAGGGGTGGTGATGCCATTCTCGTTCAGAGAAAGCAAGGTGGCCGGAACGCTCTCGACCACCGTCATCATCACCGATAGATGGCCGAAGCATTCCATTAGTCCTTTGAAAGAGGCTTCTGACCTTGCACCGGCCAATAGGATGGCCAGGTCACGCTCGAGGTCATAATGCGATGAGGTGAACTGGACAGCACTCTCGACCAGTTCATCGATCAAGAACTGTGTGTCCCCTATCTCCAGGACCATCCATTCCGGCAGCGACATGAGCTCGGACCTGAGAGAGTACCATTCCCTCCCAAGGACCTCAGCTTGCCCCGACGGTCCGCTGCCAAGGGAGACCGCCCCGACCTCACTTGCGGTCAGGTTACCATCATCATCTATGTCCACGTACAGGACGTTCGCCCAAAACGTCCTGTTCACGATATCTGTCATGGCCTCGAACCTTGTCTGGAGCAGTTCGACCTCCAGGAGCCTCTTCCTGTAGCTCTCCATCAGGGCATCCAAGGCCTCCAGACCCGCAGCAACGGAACCGTTGTCGTAAGGTGATAGGATGGCCAGGTCCTCTTTCATGGAGGTGAGGGCGTCCTCCATGGCCGAGAGCGAACTACCGCACTTCTCGAAATGATGGACCATATCGTTCAGGCCAGTCCCGTTCATCTCTAGAAGGTCCAGGGAGAAAAGGAGGGTCGTTTGGTTCGCCTGGAACGAGCTCGAACTGGACGCAGCATCGACGAGCGATGGCGTCACGGACCCCACGGGGACCTTCATACCGCCGGTGAGGAGGGGAAGGACCGAGAGCAGTAATCCAGAACAACGCTTTAGCTCCAGGTCCAATGCCTCCTCGGATACAAGATGACCTGTCTCCGATGCCCACGATCCCATAGGATGGACCATGAACCGTGAAAGGAGCTCCCATGGGCCATCGAGGCCAATCGAGATGTTCAGTACCAGTCCCCCGACCTTGGAGGCTAGGGCCTTCTGGTGGGAGACATCTCCGCCAATTTCTTCGAAATGGACCAGGTCATCCACGAGTGCAGCGCTGTAGGGTCCGAGCATACTCAGGCCCAGCTCGAGGTCCAGAAAGGCATTGTCTATCCTCGTCAGGTCCTCCTTGATGGCAGCCTCCGTCCAGACCGGACCGTCTTCTAGGGCTATGTCCTTAGAGGCCAGGACCGATTTCGATAGGGCATTGACCGTATCGGTCAGGTTCACCTCGATCCTACTTAGACCGGCGATGTATCCAAAGAGCACAGGGTAGGAGTACACCTCTTCCGGGACCTTCTCAAGGGTCCTCTCCGCAGCATCTACCTTACGGGAGAATTCGAGGGACCAGACGATGGCCTGGTCCGCTTCGAGCGCCATGCAGTGCCCAAGGCTCTCATTTATGGCATCCTTGGCGTCCTTTATGTACTCGTTTATTATCTGAAGGTCCACCCTGGCCTGATCATAGTTCTCATGGTGCTTGACCGCCAAGGCAGCTCCTGTTACGAGGAGAAGGAAAGAAAGCAATGAGAGGAACCTATGGCAGCGCATCCCGCTTGGAGTAACCATCCGGAACATGGATAAATGTTTCGACACTTTTATCTACGCAGATGGCATGGAAGCGGCGATGGGGCTCGGGAAGGTCTTCGCAAGGATAGGCGGCATCGTCTCATCGCTTCTGGGCTTTATGCTCATATCCATTTCCTTGGGAGCGTTCCCTTCCATCATCGATCTGGGCGAGAAGGCCTCCGAAATGGTCGGCAGGGCGGGGTTCGCCTTCCTCCTGATGGGGCTTTTCGCCGTCTTCCTTTTCTCCTTCAGGTCCGTCCCGGAGGATCTCGCTCTCACCTTCGTTAGGTCTTCCGATACCAATACCGGCCGTCTCCTTGACGCATTGAACCTGGACGGAAAGGGGACCTACATGCCTCCCGGTGGAAGGCTCCTCCAGGACAGGGTATATATCCCCCTTGAGAAGGTCCGCTTCCCTCTCCCCGAGATATCCGACCAGACGGTCTTCAACGTGGGGACCACCGGACCTTCCATGGGGATATCCATCGTCCCTCCTGGAAGGGACCTTGTCGATATGGTCGAAGGAACGACAGGAAAGGTCTTCGCTGATGATGGACCCACCTCCGCCCAGGAGGCCCTAGAGAGACTGAGCAAGGGGACCGGCCTCTACAAAGGGATATCCATCAGGGACAGGGGCGATGTGATCGATGTCACCATAGTCCATTCCAGGATGAAGGGGGCCTGCTCGAAGGCCTGGAAGGACCATCCGAACCTCCATGAAAGGGTCGGATGCGTGGGCTGCTCAGCCGTCCTCTGCGCTCTGGCCAGGGTCCACAAGAGGCCTCTTAGGGTCCTCTCGACCAAAGAAGGCAAGGATGGGGTGGTCTACGAGCTCGGGAGGGATTAGTCATTGGGGCCAGAGACCAGGATGGTCCTATCGATGGTCCTGTGGACCTCGGTCTGCCTTCTCTTCGTTGATTCCCTTGAGGTCCTGTTCGTTCTTGTCCTACTAGGGATATTAGTGCTCAGGGAGCTAACGGACGCAACGACGTCGAACCCTTTCAAGGACAGGGTCAACTTCTTCATCTACACCTTCCTGTTCATATTCGGCATAATAGTCATCAGGAAGGTCTATCTCATCCTACAGGGCGCCTGAGAACGGTCCCATCGTGACTTTCACCCGGTAATTTCGCCCATTATCCATTTCTCGTTTTATAATAGCATTTAATGATAATGATGGGGAAAGATTTTTTATAATACCTGCAAATAGCAAACAATCGGCCGGATAGTACCATATAGGGTGTCCTAACAGGACATTTTACAGATGGGGCCCAAGGCCAGATATCAATGATGGGATGTGTCGTCATGGAATTCAAGAACAAGGAAAAGTTAGTTGCAATGATCGCTGTCGTGATCGTCGTCGCGGCCTTCGCCGCCCTTATCAAGGCGGACAGGTCCCACGGCGGGTTCGGCTCCAGCATAGATGCGGGAGAGGTCTTGACCGATGTCATAAAGAACACCGGTCATGTGACAGTCCCTACGCTCCCCTCTGACCTGTTGATATACGGCGCCGACCAGCAGATCAAGCTGGACCTGACCGTCGAGAACCAGGACCAGGACAACGATATTGACACGGTCTTTGTGACCGTCCCTGACGGGACCGTGGACAACGGTACCGTTTCCTGGAAGATACCATCCCTCATCCACGAGTGGACCTTCACGACCATCTCCGGTCCCGAGGCAAGGTTCCAGGCGGAGGACGACCTTCCGGGCAGGATCTTCGGGAACTCGTCCCAGTACGATGTGTCCGGCAACATAGATGATGCCCTGGATTACTCCCTCGAACCCCTGGTGAGCGAGGGGATAACCATCACGCTCGACATCACCACCCCCAGCATACAGGGTGTTAAGAGCGGGGCCAAGGGGATATCGCTCGAGGTCGCCGATATGCTGACCGAGGAGCCTGGCTCCCCCAGGACCCTTGTGGAACCGTTCCCCTATCCGTTCGTCGTCCTTGATGAGGACTATGAGTTCATCATAATCGAGCTCGCATCCGATTCGGCCTCCCTTGAGGTCCTCTACGGGTCCTCCATGCTGTTCACAAATTCCAGGGCCTCTGACTTCCAGACGTCCATGTACGGCTTCAAGTACGAGACCGGTGGGGACCAGATCGCGGTCCTGGACATGCCAGTAGAGGGAACCGTTGTCAAACCGCTCATAAGGGCGACCGCAAACGGCACTTCAGAAACGTTCACCATCAACATGTGGAAGTACAATACCCTGACGATAGATGAATCGGTCCCCAAGGCGGAATGGCTCGAGCTCGTGACATCAGAGGTTTCATACACTGACCAAGTGCCATCGTCAATGGCAACACCCCTTGATATTGACCTTGACGGTGATATGATATTCAATAAGAACGACAACGACCGTGACGGGGACGGCTTACCGAACACTGAGGACACAGCCCCTGACGACCCGAGCATAGCCAACAGGAACCCATCGGTCACCAGGACCTATGCGGACCTCACACCCATAACCGAGGGAGACCCCCTTGTGCTCCATGTCGATGCCATAGATCCAGATACTAACGATACACTGACCTTTACATGGTCTCTGGTCTCGGACCCAGCCTGGACCATGACCGGGAGAAGGATAGTCGTGACCGGATTGTTCCCCGGGACCTACACCTTCAGGGTGACCGTCACCGATGGCCTTGGTGGCACGGCTCAAGGCTCCTTAAGCATAACCGTCAATGAGAAGAAGGATGTCAAAGAAGATAACAAATGGATAGTCTACGCCATCATAGCCGTCGCCGTGGTCCTGATACTCCTTGCCGTAATATTCTTCGTCCTCAAGGACAAGGATAGCGAAGAGGAGCCCCAGGAACTGAGCCCCGAAGCCCCTCCAGGCGAAATGGGGATGGACGAGGCCATGGTAGGATCTGCTGAGGACGGGACCGCACCCCCCTCCATGGATGAAGAGCAGGAGTTCGATGACGATAAGGACCTAGAGGACATCGCTGAGGTGAAAACGGCGGAACCGGTGGCCCCATCGAAGCCAGCTGCCCCCGAGTCAGATTCTCAGGAGGTCCAGGACCTTGAACAGCTCATAGACGATATGGAGAAAAACGAGGAGGAGATCGGTGACGCCTGTCCGGAGTGCAATTCGCCCCTTGGAACCTACGACACCGAATGCCCCAAGTGCGGGGCCCAGTTCGAGATAGCATTGGAATGCCCCAACTGCGGAGCGGTGGTCGAGGAGACATCGGGTAAGTGCCCGAGCTGTGGCGTTGCGTTCCAGTAAAGGGCACAAGGAAAAATGACCTGAAAGGGGGCTTCGGCCCCCTTTTTTTCTTAATATATCTTTTTCAGCTTATAGGTCCTGTAGCCTGTCATCACCCTCATGTAACCCATGGACCTGAACAAGGAATCCAGTTCGTGGTCCCCTGTATCGACCCTAAGATGGTCCATCCCCTCGAGCTTTTGGGGGGTGGCAATGATAACGACGTTCTCAGGACCTATCGCTCTGATCACCTCAGGGCTGAGCTGGAGATTGCCCCTTCCAAGGAAGAAGCCCTGTCCTCCTATGGGCGAGACAAGGGCGAACACCTTTTTCCCATTCCGTGCCGCTTCCTTGACAAGGGCAAGGACCGAGCTCTCGTCAAGGTCCCTTGATATCAATGCCCCGTTCATCGCCGCATCCACGCCAAGGAGCGTCTTGTCGAACCCAAGCCTTGTCCCTATCGAATGGAGGGTGCCACCGGGCCCCATGATGAACAGAGCATCCTTGAAGGAGGCGAAGCGGTCCCTTATGTCCTCTGCCATGGCAGTGACGACATCCTCTATCTCGTCCTCCCTGACCATGGTCTTCCCTGATTGGACGAACGAGGGTTCGAAGAGGGTCGTTCCTATACCGAAGAGCCTGATGTTCCATTCCCCTTGACGGTAGAGCTCCTCGTCCAGGTCCATGACCTCGCCCTGTCCGGTAGTGAGGTCACCCCTTAAGAAGAACTCCAGGAGCTCACCTGCGGTGAGCGGGTCCGTGCCGAAGACACCGGAATGCATCTTGACCCCGGCCGGGATGCCGAACATGGGGACCTTACCCGCGACGGAGAGGACATCCCTTGCGGTCCCGTCGCCCCCGCAGAAGACTATGAGCTCACAGCCCTGTTCAACGGCCTTCATAACGGCCTTCTTGGTATCGTCAGCTGTGGAATGTTCTTTGGGGCCATGAACGACCTCCACGCTCCAGAAGGGGCAGTCAACGGAGGTCAACAGGTCTGCCCCCATGGGGCCACCCGCCGTGAGCCATGTTATTGCTTCCGTAAGGCGGTGCCTGGAGTAGGCTTCAGCAAGCCTCATTATAGCCTCCCTGGCCCTCTCCGGGGACCTCGGGGTCGCCCCTCGATCTATCGCCTCGGAAATTACTCCGTCGGTCCCCTTTAGACCGACCTTGCCTCCCATCCCCGCGATGGGGTTCAGGACGAAAGCGAGCGATCTCATCGGAACGGGTCAAAGGGGTGGATTGGGATAAAACCATCGCCGAAGATCAGGTTCATCCCTCTTCTCCGAACATCTGGTCAAGTTGTCCGATGAAATGAGGGGCCCTTATCATCTCATAGCGCGCCTCGACATTCGAATACATGAAGACTATCAATGGCCTCATCTCCAGATCCCTTTCGGCAGATACGAGCGGGACCTCCTCCCGGTCGATGTTATCTTGGTTCAGCTCGTAGACGATCTGGAGCGCGAGCTTCTTTTCCGGTAGGATCACGTCGACCTCGCGTCCGCTTTTGTCCTTCCAATAGAACAGTTCCTTTGTATGTCTCCTTAGATGCTGGACCATACATGATTCAAGAAGTTTTCCCCTGTCTTTCCTCCTTAGAAGCAGTCCGTTATCGATGGGGTATACCTTCTTGGGATTGATGGTCCGTTCTTTTTCCGATCTGGCGAATTTCTGTAGAGAGATGACGGTGAAGGCTTGTTCCATATGATCGAGATACTTCCTGATCGTCACATGGTTCAGTTGTATGAACCCTTTGACCGATCTCTCGGATAGGTACAGCCCGGGATTGGAAAGGATGAACTTGTACAGGTCCCTGAACTGGATGGGATTCCGTACCTTATATCTCCTCAGTATATCCTTCTCAACGATGTCACTCCGATACTCTGACAGGATATCCATATCTCCAGACAGGGTTGGGTACGGGTAACCTCCGTTGACTATGTAATCCTCCAAGACCTTCAGGACCTGGTCTGAGGGCAGGTTGACCAAGTTCTTGGCCCTGAGATACTCCGGGAACGAGAAGGGAAAGACCTCATGCTCTTTACGCCTACCTCCCAAGGCCGTTGAAAGTTCGCCGCTCAGGAGCATGGAGTTGGATCCAGTGATGAAAACCTTAATGCCACGGTCATGCATCCTCCTGACCCACCGCTCCCATCTGGGCATGTTCTGAGGCTCGTCCAGGAACAACGCAGCCCCTTCGAGGTCCATCAAGGAAGTGATGTTCTGAAGGTCCTTATCTTCTGGGAAGAACCGGTCGTCCTCGAAGTTGATGTAGTAGACCTTCTTCCCCTCTTCCTTCATCCTGCGACCGATCAGGAGAAGAAGCTTGCTCTTCCCGGACCGCCTCACTCCCGTGACCACCTCGATCACTTCCAACCCCCTTCTGGAATAGAGAGGTTCGGTGAGGTCCCGGGGTGCCAGAACTTCTTTCATGGCCAGTTTGAGCGATCCGTCATCGACGATGTCCCTGAGGGTCGATAGGTCCGTCATCTGATAGATGGAATGGACCTTCAAGGATATTAACCTTGGCAAGTTGATATTATAATATCAAGTTTCAGCCTAAAGTTGATAGTATGGTATCAAGTTATGATGAGGGATCGGATCTAGGACAAGGGATAGCTTTCTCATCACTGACCGTAGGTCCCCTTCCGACATGGGTCCATCGTCAACGCTGAGCTTCCACCCAGTGGTTCCTTCCGTCGAAATAGGCCCTCACAACGTTCCACCCCGCCT
>CAZLVP010000033.1:0-20147 GCA_964563055.1 uncultured Thermoplasmatales archaeon
GAAATGGTCCATCGTCATCTTCTTCATCCTCAATAGGTTCCATTTCCCTGAACCGGTACATCATTCCTGTTGGTGTGAAGAATACATTCCCATCATTTGAATAGAATTTGATATCGGTTGAATCGATCTGACCTTTGTTCTCTATGAAAGCAGAATTGTCCCGTACCTTTTCCATTGCTTCTTCGATATCTGGAGCGTTATAATTTGGGACTTGGTTGATACTATCCCTTCCCCCAGCATCCATCACGACCGGAGAAAAGGATGCCATAAGGAACAAGGCTATGAGCCCTAGCGTCAGGTCTCCTCTAACCATCATCATCTCTCCAGACATTTACAGGGCTGCTAGGGATTCCTGGTGTAATAATGATTTCTGTAGGGATGTTTGATACCATAGGATTGTTTTATGGATCATGCTCCGAATGTTTTTTGGATATCATCCAGGTCGAACATCCTGATTCCTTTCTCGTCACAGAACTTCCTGCAAGAGACCTTGAACCCTGACCTTGAAAAAATGGCATAATTCTCATTCCTATTTGACGGCATCCATTCCACCAACTCGGCCTTCCTGAGGAGATCTGTCGCAACATCCGCTCCGACCTTTCCACGCTGCCATTTACATTCGGCGAAAAGAACCTCTTTTGTTTCTTCGTTCAAAGCGACTATATCTATCTCCTCCTCTCCCTGCCACCATCTGCCGACATTCACCAACGGTTCGTCATCCTTTCCTGTCAAAATGCCCTTCTTCACTGCTTCCATGCAAATGGATTCGAACGATCGGGATACGTAACTATCGAACCTCTCTTCGATCCTTTTAAGCACTAGGTCCGTGTGTCCTGCCTCTATCCTACCTCTGTTCGGAAAGACGAACTCGAACCAGAACTTGAAGAAGTTCTCCTCGATGACATAGACCCCCTTCCTTGACCTGTGTGGGTCCTTCAATGTCACGGGTAGCTCCCGTTTAATTATCCTCAATCTCTCCAATGTGGACAGGTACTTGGAAAGCCGGTTCCGGTCGAGCCCTACGACCTGCGATATTTCGTTGACGGTCGTTCGTCCCAACGCCATTTCCTTGAGTATCGTGAAATAGATGCGCGGCTCCCTCAGCTCCTCTTTGAGGACGAACTCCACCTCATCGTATAGGAATGAATCCTTCTTGAGGATGTTATCGCGTATGTTCTTAAGAGGGGGCTTGTTAAAGTCAAACTGCAGTTGATAGGCTGGCATCCCCCCAAGGACGGCATAGTTCTCTATCTGCTCCACAAGGTCCCTTCCAGGCGAGAATTCACGGCTGTTCTGGAAGTCCATCGGTCCAAGGAGGAACTGACCGGTCCTGCGGCCATAGAGAGGGCTCTTGTATGCCAGGACCCCCCTTTCCATCATCGAGATGGACGATCCCATAAGGACCATGAGAACGTTGGAACGGCTAAGATGCTCGTCCCATCCTTTCTGGAACAGAGAGGGTATGGCCTTGTTGGCCTGCGTCAGATAGGGGAATTCGTCGAACACGAGCATCATTCGCTCCTTTCCGATCATCTCTGCGATGTACCGGAAGAATGTGATCCAATCCGGGGCTCCGCTCATCTCCATTCCGAGGTCATTGAAGTAAGCCCCCATGGTCTTGGAGAACTCGAGCAGGAGGTCTCTGTCGCTCCTTTTATCGGCCAGCAGATAGACGCCTTTCCTGGTCCCGAGGACATGTTTTACCAGTTCTGTCTTGCCTACCCTTCTCTTACCGTATATGACAATAAGCTCGGGCCTGTTCGAGTCGAAACGTTCCAGTAACGTCCTCATCTCGTCGTCCCTGTCGATGAATACGACCATGTAGGTATATTGCTCGATGTTGGATAAATAATTTTGTCTACTTACGATTAGACTAATCACGAGTAGACTAATTGACTGGCACCCTTGTCTATATGATTTATAAAGTCTCGATCCGGGCCATTAATCAATCAATACCCCTTCAGATCCCCACTTGACCTTCTGTCCCGCAGGAGGGACATCTCACATTCGCCCCCATGGGGGAATTGAAGGTGTGGTAGCAGGTCGGGCATTGGACGCTTATTGCCCTGACAGAATCTATCTTCTTCTGGTCTATCGAGGGATTCTGGGCCCTCATCAAAGCCTCCATGGAATGAAGGGTGGATGATATGGATTGAAGCTCCCTGAGCACTGCGATATCGGTCTTGTCCTTCTTCATCCTCGCCGAGGTGAAAGTTATCCCATCCGTATCTCCTGATTCCGTCTTCCTCTTCACCATCCAATAGATAAAGTCCTTTAGAGGCTCAGGGTCCAACAGCCCCTGGATCGAAGCGTCCGAATAGAACGCGAGCCCCGAGGTCCTTACAGGGGCCCCGGCGGTCTCTACGCTTATGGAGTAAACTCCCGCCAACCGCTCGATCATGGACTGTCCTATGACCAGGTTCTGTATCTTCTCATAGGGGATGTGCGCGGTCCTCTTCGATATCACTCCGCGTGTCACTATGATCCTATCCTCAGTGAACTGGAAATGATATGACCTGACGTAAGCGATCGACCAGATGTATATCAGTATGGCCGCGATGGGCATGAGGGGTATTGTGATGATGCAGCAAAGAAGCAACAACTGCACCCATATCTGTGTCTGTAGTCCGACCACGAGCCTCCAGTTGGGATCAGCCTTGCCCGCCTTCACGAACTCACGAGTGTTGCCGTCAAAAGGATATATATCTACAGGGTCCATGTCCTTTTCCCCCGAAAGAGGATGTACATCTGGCTATTTAAATGGATTTTGGGAATTCCCAAAAACGGGCACCAAGTACCGATATGATCCGAATCCCGTTAAAAATTGGTGAGATTAGGGCAGGTAATTTCAACTGGAGGTGGAGAGACCATTCCCATTAAGTGGCTCTATCTCCTCTACGTGCTTGGGTTTCGTATCGCCCATCTTGTCCTCAATTAGACGGGACATCTTGTTCATGCATAGTGAGAGTATCTTGTCTGCATTCCCCTTCCCGTTCAACCCCGCCGCCCCATCATGACCACCGCCCTCGTTCCCGGTGAGCTTCCCGATCTCCTCCATGAAATGCCCCAGATGCACCCCGAGCCTGAGGATGTGGGGTTTGGCCCTTGATGATATCCTGAGCTCATCGGGTCTGTCCGCAGCTATGAAGACCACATCGGCCCCCCCCACCAGGAGCGCTCTTGCCGCGGCCGCCTCGAAGGATGTGACCCTGGAGGTCGCAACTATCTGGTCCCCCACCTTCTGGAACTGGACCCGCCTCATCGCCTTCAGCTGCGCTATCTTCTTGGAGACGTCGAAGTACTCCTCTCCCTCTATGGTATCTAGGACGTCCTCCATCCTGACATCGGACCCGTTCAGAAGGAACGAGCACACGGACATCTCGTAAGCCCTGGCGAACCTGAACTTCCCGGTATCGGCGATGATGCCGGCGATCCCCGCAAGAGCCATCTCCCTCAGGACCAGCATGTTGGTCATCATAGCCATTTGGAGCGCGATCTCGACGCATGCCCCCATGTTAGGGTCGTTGTAATGTTCCGTCCCCCACCTCTCATGCTCGGCATGGTGGTCGAGCACCCAGTGGCGGGGCCATGAGGAGAGGTTCCCATCGGATACCTGGAGAGCGGATGAGGAATCTACTATCACCACGAGCCCGTAAGAGGAGAGATCAGGGTCAATGGCCATATCCTCCTTCAAGGCGGTAAGGAGCTTCTTTGCCGGTGTGGATATGCTCTTGAAGGCCCCCAACCTCACCCAGGGAAATGCCATCTTCAGAACTAGCGCAGTGGCAACTGCATCAAGGTCGGCATTGTGATGGGCGAAGACCATCACTCCTTTATCACGGCCATCCACGATCTCGGTTATCAGCTTCCAAAGGAGCGCCCTGTCCCTTGGATAGGGGAGGATGCCGCTCCCGAACGCCCAACCGTCCGGTCTTGGCACTGGTCTCGGTCCGAAAGCTCCGCTCATTTGTACCCCTTGAGCGCCTCGTTAAGCTCCTTGCCAAGCCGCTCGTACATCTCGCGGAGGGTCTTCTCCTGTCCTTCCATGGAGGTCAACCTTATGCTGATATTGTCGAGCTCCTCCGTCATCTCGGTCACCAATCCCTTGGTGTCCTTGACCCTTATCATGAGCTCACCGACCCGCCTGTAGACCTCTTCCTTCTTGACCTCTTTCAATGCGGACAGGGCCGACTCGAGCTCCCGCTTCCTTCCGGCCATCTCCGCCCTCTGGGCGACGACCATCTGGAGCTGGGCCTTTAGCTGCTCGAACCTGGCTATCTTCTCCTGGACCTCTACTGGTATCTGATAGGCCATTTTAAAACACCTTTTTGGGCACGATGCCTCAGGTCCTTATATATGTTTTCGACGTGGGACGGATATCATTTCGCGGTCCGGATCGCAGCCGATATCAATCCCATGTAGGAGTTCCACATAGCCCTGGCCGTGGATGCCTCATCCGAACCGAGCTCAAGGACGAGAGCGTCTTGACCTTCCAAGAAATGGACCTCCCCACCGGGAGGAGGGGATAACGCTTCAAGCCTCAAAGGTTCGAGGACCCTGGAGAGAACATATCCTTCCAAGGGCAGCTCAGCGATCACCCTAACGTCGCTCAATGTCCTACCTCAGACGGCCTTCAGGACCTTCTTCCTGTTGGGCCTCTCCTTGTAGAAGACCTTGAAACCGCATTTGCTGCATTGTATGCCTATGGGGCTGAACTCGGAGGCTAGCTTCTCCCCGCACCTTCCGCAACGGTACATATCATACACTTCCCAGGCGGTTCTCTATGAGCTTGAACTTGCCGGTAACGGGCTGGTAGGCCCCGCCGGTGAACTTGAGGTCGCAGGACCTGCATTCCCATATCCCTGCTGCGACCCTCTTCACATTGACCTTCGAGCATTTGGGGCAGGCGTACTTGGCGCCCTTGTTCTTCTCGACAGCCTTCATCTGCTTCTTGACGCTGAGGCCGTACCTCGTTCCGTACTTTCCGGAGGATCCGACCTTCTTTGTCCTTCTTGCCATGATAGCCCCTCCCTGTCGGGACCTGCCCGTATCGGGAAGGACCCTAAAAAGGAATCTATATAAATAAGTTCCCACCCGGCGGGACCGACCTCAATGGTTCAGGATCTTGGTCTCGACCTCTCCATGGGTCCTTCTATTGAGCATGTCGTAGAACTCGATCTGGAGCCCGGCGGGGATCTCCACAAGGCATATCCATTCCCCGCCTTTGGTCCATTCGTCCCTCAGAACCTTCCCGAACGAACGGCACTCACCTATGAGCTTACCATAATGTGTCCCGTTCACCTTGATGGCGATCTGGGTCATCTCCATCCTAATAGGTATCAGGGGCCTAAGCTCCTTGATTATGTCCTGGACCTGGGATTCGGCGCTCTTGAACGGGTCTATGTTGACCCTTGCTTCCTCTATTGCCATCTCTATCCGCACAGGCGGGTGTGGTGTCTTGGTCACCGGATTGATGCAGTTCCGGACGATGAGCGCTATTACCTGTTTGCGCTTCTCCTCCTGCATTCGTTTCCTCTGTTCGGTAGTGAGCTGGATGTCCCCCTTTTCGAGGACTATCTTAGCAGCCTCTGTCTGGTCCAACGTCCCCAGGACCTTGTGGAGGGTCTCAGATGGCATCCTCTCGCCCTTATGGGCGTCCTTGAAGACCATCTCGACTGCCAGTATGCTCCCCAGCTCTATCTCCTTCTCACCCTCCCGGTACTTCTGTGCCAGGTCGGGGTCCACGAATATCTCGAAGTTTTCCCCCATCTTCTCAAGTCGCGCTATCACGGCCTTATCAAGGGAGACCATGCTAACCTCCCCCCTTTTCGTATCATTTCTTTATATCGCCGACCAGCTTGACAACTTTCTTCGGGTCGATCTTCTGGAAAGGTTCCTTCTTCTTGACAAGGCCTATCTCCACGGCAAGGGTGTTCAGGCTTCCTTCCTCGGTCGCACCCATCAAGGCCTCCAGCCCTAGTTTAATGGCCTCGTCCTGGTTCATGTTGGGCTTGAACTTCTCCTCGAATATCTCCATTACGACGGTCCTTCCGGACCCTATGGAGCCCGCTTTGTAGGACATCATGGCCCCAGAGGGGTCTGTCTCGAAAAGATGGATGCCCTTGTCATCGATACCTGCAATCAATAGCGCTGTGCCGAAAGGTCTCACCCCGCCATATTGGGTGTAGTTCTGCTTGAAGTCGCAGATCTTCTTCACAAGGACATCGACGGGTATCCTCTCATCGTAGGTGATCTTGTTGATCTGTGCTTCGACCCTTGCCCTGTCCACTAGGACCCTGGCATCTGCGACAAGCCCCGAGGTCGCGCAACCGATGTACTCATCGATCTTGAATATCTTCTCGATGGAGCTGGGCTCGATAAGGGGGCTCGTTATCCTCTTGTCTATTATCAGTATCGCCCCGTCCTTGAACTTCAGTCCAACGGTTGTGGTACCTCTCTTTACGGCCTCCCTGGCATATTCCACCTGGAACAACCTGCCGTCAGGAGAGAACACCGTTATTGCCCTATCGTATGCCATGTTTCCCGGCTGCATATATATCCCTCTTTATGGAGTGGCCCGGTCATGGACCTGGCCCCTTCCATGTTCTATCTCAGCGGAGGGCGAGGTTCCTGATATCTTAAATATTTATTGGGTTGGGCCCGTCCGCTAAGCATCCGGTTTGGGACCGACCTCGTCCTTCTTGTATGTAAGCCCTTTTCTGGCGGGTTCAGGGACATGCTTTAGGAAGGCACCCCTGAGCGTTCCGGAAATGCCTACGGTCCTTAACTGGAGAGGGCCCTCCCTGAGCACTAAACCATCAAGTGCCCGAAGGATGTCCAGGAGTTCGTTATAACCCCTATGACCAGTCCTGATTATGGCCCAGCCCCGCTCGAAATAGACGAGCCATGGTTTGACCTCCTGGAACCTCTCCTCTGGAAGGGACCTGGTCCTGTCCCTGATGAGCTTGATCAGCAGACCTTTTCCCAGATCGCGAGGTGACAGTACATGGACCACCACATACCGCCTTCTGTTGGGATGGACCATATTGGCGTCTAGGTTCAGCACATATAATTATCTTCTTGAGGGCTGCGCCCCGTCCCCTATGGCCAACAACCTTCAACAAAGGTTATATCGGACGAACACCTTTTATTCTTTGCCGGCCGAAAGGACACCAGCAGGCCGTAATAAGGTCAAAGGTGTAGTAAATGAAGGGCGCTCTAGTGTTCAGGTTAGCATCAGTACTCATACTCACCGCGCTCATTTCCCTAGCAGCCCTCCTCCTTCCAGTCAGCAGCGATGCCCAGGTGGCCCCCCCACAGCTCAATCCCATGAAACTGTATATGATGGAGGGTATGTCGCTAGAACCGTTAAAGTCGCAGGTCGCGGACGAGTTCCAGGCAGTGACCATCCCGGACGGTTTCGTGAGGGACGGATTGCGCGGATTCGGCATCATACCCCTCGGACATACCTACTGGAAGCCTGTTGGGACATGGTACAGCCAATCTGTTCGCCAGAGGATCAACCTGGGAGGACAGATGGAGATAGGGATATGGTGCACGAACACGGACCGAACGGTCAGTTCCGATTTCATCTTCCAGCTCATGAGGGACGATTCGGTCCTCTTACAGGCATCGGTCAGTGGTGCTAGGATCAACATGGGGCAGGACACTCTGATCATAGCCCGTGCCTCGTTCCCACCCGGTAACGATACCACCATAGACCCCGGCTCCGTCATATCGCTCTACATCCAGGCAAGATGCAACGGTGGTGCCACACTCAAGTTCGGTTCCAGTTCGCTGGATTCGGGCTTCAGTTTCGATTCGAACTCGCTCTCCATACATGATGTGCGCATCACTAAGGAGAACGTCATACTGGAGTACAAGGATGCGTTCATGGCACCCTGGACAAAGATATTCACACAGGTCATGGTCAATAAGCTGATTGTCCCGAACGAAAAGCTCACCTCCCTTTCCAACTCGTTGAACCTGTCCAGGGAGATCTATTGGGAAAGGGATAACCGCATTGGCCAGGATATCGAGGTCTTCGTGACCATAGGGTATTCGCCTGAGCTCAACATCTCAGAGACGAAGATGCTGAAGATAACGCATAGGAGCAAACCTACCGACCTGAAAGCGATCGCATTCACCATCCTCAAGGTGGTGGTCGTACTGGGCCTCATAGTGGTTGGAGTGGTCCTGGTCTCGACAATGAACAGACGCATGTGGAACAAGAGGTTCCAGAGGCTTCCAGAGGATAAGAGGGATGGTTCCTACAAGGAAAGGAAGGCCGCCTGGCGCGATATAAAGAATATGAGAAGGAAGGCACGCAAGGATAGGGTCCGATCAAGAAAGATATCACCGGCCCCCGAAGCTAAGGAGGGGTTCGGCCTCTTCAAGAGGACCTCAAGGGTACCGGTCGGTAAAAAGGAACAGAGCGTTCCATCCCCCACAGCAGGCGAGCTTGAGCTTTGAAGTGGGTCAGAAATCGAATATCCCCGATTGTCGGGGACCTTTTTCCTGCTCCTTTACAACCTTGACCTCTGGGACCGGAGCCACCTCTTCGGTGGTCTCATCATCAACGTCATCCTCGGTCTGGAAATCGAACTCTATGCCCTTAGGCCTTGACCTCAAAGAGGACAGTGCCTTAGCGCCCTCCATTATCTCATCCATATCGGCGGTCCTCATCCTTCCACCGGTAAGGACATTGAGATGTTGGACCTCAAGGTCTGCCTGGGCGACAAGGTAGGTTGCGAGCTCATGGTCCCGCTCACAGAGGAGGGCCAGCCTCCAGATGGGATCATCCATCACGGTCCTTGAGGATGTGTGGATGAGCCTTCCGATCCGAAGGGAGGTCTCCCTCATCGCGCTCCTTGACTCCTTGGTCCTTGACATGGAGCGAAGATATGAGGGGAACCTGTAGCGTTCTTTGGAACCGTGGGGATGCTTCCGAGCTATGGACAGGGCCGCCATAAGCTTCCTTGCATAGTTCCAAAGACCGAAGTCCTGGTTCCTTCGGACCCTGCCTAAGTAGATATCGGCCCTGGAAAGGAGCTGCATGGCCCTGTCCATGTCCTCAGGATGGGACATGACCACATCGACGTTCTCCGACATCCAGAGGATGAGGGACCCAATATCCTCATCAACGGACTCCATCCCTTTATTGGCGGCCTTGAGCGAGGATGCCTTGAGGACCCGGTCCAGGGTCTCGAATATACTACCCCTTATATCCCTGAAACCAAGCACATCGGCATCCTTCAGACCGATCCTGGTCTTGCCTGCGCACAATAGTTGAAGGTCAGAGACCGCTGACCTCAGGTCGCCATCGGCCCGTTCCGAGAGCGCCGTCACTAGGTCCTCATCGCACGCGACCTTCTCCCTGCTGCAGATGAACCTCAGTCTCTTAGCGATCGAGGCGCTGGACACCTTCCTGAACCTCACCTTCAGGCAGGTCTGGTTCAATGATGCACCTGTGCCGCTCGTCAGCCCATAGAGGTCGTTCACTATTAGCACTACGGGCTGTTTGGTCATACGGACGAGCTCGACTATGGCCCTTTTTCCCCCTCTATCGCCCACATCGGCACCGTCCTCACCGGAGGCGCTCTTCTCGAACAGGTTGTCAGCCTCATCAAGGAGGATCATCTTGAGCCTGTGGTGCTCGGACCCGATGTAACCGTCAGTGTCGGTTATGTCCCTTGATAGAGCCCCCCGCGTCGCGAGCATCCTGATGGATTCCATGTTCCTTGAGTCTGAGGCGTTCAGCTCGACCACGTCCCAGCCCATCTCAGAGGCAAGTGCCAGGGCCGCGGTGGTCTTCCCAACCCCAGGGTCCCCTTCCAGTATTAGCGCCTTCTTACCTGGCGTCCGATCGGACGTCCAGGACCTTCCCCAGGCCCTCAGCTCCGCAACGGGCTTAATATGACCGACAAGGTCGTCAAGGTCCTTGGGTCTGTACCTCTCGGTCCAGGATGTGTCGGTCCTAACGATCTCCGGCCGGGCCATCCCATCTCCATCCGCCTATAGCTACAAAACGGTTTCCCGGGAGTTGTGCGAAACTTCAAGGTCCTCTTTTGATAAGGACCGGCGTATCTTTAAATAATAACGAGATGGATTGACACAATATCAGGACCTCAAGTATAGGGGCTGGTGCAGAACAATGGCCAGAAAGGGTACAAGTTCAAAGACGACGTCTCGGGCCTCGGGGTCGACCGTTGATGGTCTGACCCTCCCGGGAATGATCAATGACCTTCTGGAGACCTCCAATGCGATAATAATTGGGATCGACGGAGAGGGGAGGATCAAGCTCTTCAACAACGGTGCCAGAAGGGCGCTGGGATATGCCCCAGAGGAAGTGGTAGGAGCATCATGGTTCGATTTTCTCTCGGATACGGATGCCGAGAGGGGGAGGCTCGAGGTCTTCAAGTTCGACATAGGTTCAGGTGCGCGGACACAATACGAGAGCAGGGTAAGGTCAAGTTCAGGGCTCACGGTGACGATCCTGCTCGAGAACACGATGGTCTTCGATCCAGCTGGCGAGATATCGATGGTGCTCATGGTCGGCCAGGACATATCAAGGACCAAGGACCTCGAAAGGACCCTGAAGGAGCAGAACGACAAGCTTGTCTCTGCCATCGAGGAGCTCACCCTCTATGCTGACCTCCTCCTTCATGACATCAAGAACGCCAATGCGGGGATAATGGGCTGCCTGGACCTGATGGAGGTCGAGAGCTCGGACGAGAGGAAAAAGGACCTCGCAAAGAGGGCCATTTCGGAGGTGCTGAGAGCTACCTCCATCATCGACGATGTCAGAGTGGTGACGCTCACAAGACCCCAATGGGAACCATCACCCGTCAATATGGATGAAGTGCTCTTAAAGAGCATGGACAGAGTTCAGAAAGGGCGGGAGAAAGGGTGTATCAGGTTCGATGTGGACAGTTCCGGATTGCATGTTCTGGCGGACGACCTGCTGGAGGAGGCCATCGTCCGTATCTTCGAGGACTACCTGGAAGCAGGGACCAAAGGTGGAAGCGTGAAAGTTGAGGTCAGAAGGGACATCTCCAGGAGCGAGCTCATCCCCCAACCGGTCCGAATAAGGATCACTGGTGGTCAGACCAAGGCACTGGTGAAGGACGATCACGACCTGTCCATAGGACCATCGGATACTAGTAAAGGTTCCAAAGGGATCGGTCTGTTCATAGTGAGAAGGATAATCAACAGGTACAACGGACTGGTGTTCGCTGACATGACCGATGAAGGACCCACTATCGAGGTCCTGCTGAGCGAGGCGGTCTAGTCGGCCACAACGTGGAGATGTCCCGCCTCGTAATAGATCCAGATGTTGTCCTTGATCTTTTTAGTTAGCTCAGATAGAGCTTTATATAGAGCTTCCTCTGTGATACCGAGCCTTCTGGATTCGTTGGAGGTTATCCAGGGCCTTGACGAGAAATCGTTGGCCTTGATAAACTCATAGACACGGGCCTCTAGGTCGGTAAGGTCCTTCATCGCCATCGGGACGAACCCCTTACCGCTCTATCTCCATCCGGAACGGGAGAGCCCACCCTCCCCGCCTTCCTTCCTCATGACCCTGAGCTTCCTCTTCCTGCCGTCCTGGGGGAGGGCCGGGATCTCTATCTCGGAACGCCTCCTTATCCTGCCTGGGAAGTGCTTCAGGAGTATGACCTTCGATATGGATTGTATCCATCTGTAAGGTACACCCACATTGGCACCTTCGTCCACCAGGTCCGGATTGGTCTGTGAGATCAAAAGTTCGTAGATCTCTGCAGTGTCCAAGTCGACTATGGCATCCTCGACGTAACCAAGGGACAAACCCTTGTCCGTAATCACTTCCATGTTCTGGATGTTCGTGATCTCTGTCAGCATCTTTATCCCCCTTGTCCAAGGAGACCGTCCTGGCCTGTACCAAGGGGTACCTCCAGGACACGCTAAGCAGGATATCTTTCCACCTTTTTTAAATGTTGCTAAGGAAATCGCTCGGTCCAAGGCAAGGTTATGGGGTATCCTCCGATTTCAGGGTGTTCTAAAATAATGTTACAAGTGTCCTGATTTCTTACGCAAGTATTATAAGAATCAATACATTCGCCCAAACAGGTGAACATATATGTCACCGAACCAGAAAAGGAACATTACCACGGAATTCAAGGGTCAGAGGATCTTGAACGAGCTCCTTAGGGACCCCACTAGGAGCCTTGAGGAGATAGCCCGGGCATGCGGTTCATACAGGCAGAAGGTCTGGAGGGAGAAGAAGAAGATGGAGGACAGCGGTGCTGTCTGGGGTTACACTGCCGTGGTCGATGAGGATGCAATAGACTGGAAGGCCTTCATCCTGCTCCTGAAGTTCAAACCACTTACACAGGACCAGGCCGATCTTCTGATAAGGAGGCACGTCACGAACGCCCCAGGTGAGCTGGACATCAGGCTCATGGACACATACTACCTTAACGGCATATACGACCTTCTTGTGATATTCGCCGCCCCGGATTGGATAACCGCTAGGAAATATTACGATTCCATAAGGATCGAGTACGAGAGGTTCCTTGAGGCCAGGCCGGAGATAATAGACGTCGCCTTCTCCCTGATAAGATGGGGCAAGGTCCATCCTTCCATAGAGAGGTTGAAAGAGTTCATACCCCCAATACCATCATACAAACGGACGGACTGAGGCCTCTCTGACCCTCCTTTGGACCTACCGTCCTTCCCTACCCATTTCAATGATAAGAGCTATGGGCGTCCAGTCATAAAGGTGATTGAAATATAAGGGTCAATCGATTTATACAGTGACCTACTTCGATCCCTATGGTGATCCTATGGATGCTAAGACTGACCCAATGATAGGCAAGAGGTCTCCCGATTTCTGCCTGCCTGACGAGGGTGGGAAGATGATTTGCGCCAAGGACCTTAAAGGCAAATGGACGGTCCTGTACTTCTACCCCAAGGACGATACCAGCGGATGTACGCTCGAGGCCAAGGACTTCAGCTGCTCTGTCGAGGATTTCTCCAAGGTGGGTGCCGCTATCGTAGGGGTCAGCCCGGACCCGGCAGATTCGCACATTATGTTCATTGGCAAACATGACCTGAAGGTCAAGCTCTTGAGCGATGAGGACCATAAGGTGATGGAGAGCTTCGGCGTATGGAAGGAGAAGAGCATGTACGGTAAGGAGTTCATGGGCGTGGAGAGGTCCACCTTCCTTCTGGACCCGGAACTGAAGGTCAGGAAGGTCTGGAGGAAGGTAAAGGTGGAGGGCCATGTCCAGGAAGTCCTCGGGACCATCAGGTCAATGAAAGGGCCCTGATGGGACGGATATAGGATGATAGGACCATGGATAGGACCACAAACATCAGAGTGACCGGGATGACCTGCGCCATGTGCGCACAGGCCATTACCAGTGCGCTGAGGGACATACCTGGTGTAGCTGAGGCAAGCGTAGACCTCTCCCGCGAGATAGCATCGGTTAGGTATGATGGCTCAAAGGTCGACATTCCGAAGATATCGGCGAGTATCCGAGAGATAGGTTATGGCGTGGTGGAGGAGAAAAGTACCGTCCAGATAGGTGGCATGACCTGTGCCATGTGCGTCAAGGCCGTTGAGGGGTCGCTCCTAGGATTGGATGGCGTGACATCGGCCAGGGTCAACCTTGCATCGGAAAAGGCCTATCTTACCTATGTTCCGGGAACCGTCACTTCCAAGGATATCAAAAAAGCGGTAGAGGGGATAGGATATCGATACCTGGGTAGTGAGGAGGAAAAGGGTGAAGAGGTCAGGCAGAAGCTCTATAGAAAGGAGCAAACGCTCCGTGCCATACGTTTCTCCCTTGGTCTTGGCCTCGGTCTCTTGATGATGCTCGCTATGCATCTTATGGAGATGGATATGATGATGCACATCGCTATGTTCATCATCACCACCCCCGTCTTCGCATTCATAGGATATCCTGTTCTCAGAGCTGCCGTGATGGCGATAAGGCATGGGAACCTGAACATGGATGTTATGTACTCCTTGGGAATGGGGGTCGCTTACATCTCATCCGTCCTTGGGACATTCGAGCTCCTATTGAACATGGATTTCATTTTCTACGATACGGTCCTTATGCTCGCTGGCTTCCTGACGCTTGGAAGGTTCCTCGAGGCAAGGGCAAAAGGGAAAGCGAACGCTGCCGTCAGGAAGCTCATAGGCCTTCAGCCCAGGACCGCGCATGTCATAAGGGAGGGTAAGGAGCTCGAAATCGACGCCGAAGAGGTCCTCGTCGGAGACCTTATCACCATCAAACCGGGGGAGAGGGTCCCAGTTGATGGTAAGGTCAAGGAAGGCCGCGGCAATGTTGATGAGTCCATGCTCAGCGGGGAGCCACTGCCGGTCCCCAAGGGACCGAACGACCCTCTGATAGGCGGGACGGTGAACGGGCAGGGATTGCTGCGAATGGAAGCGACAAGGGTCGGAAAGGACACCGTCCTCTCCGGGATAATCAGACTGGTCGAGGAGGCGCAGGGATCAAGACCTGCCATTCAGAAGCTCGCTGACAAGGTAGTGTCCTATTTCATACCGTTCGTACTGATCGTGGCCATACTGTCGTTCGTTGTCTGGTATATAGTGGTCGGTGAGGAGCTTCTGTTCTCGCTATCGACTCTGATATCTGTCCTCGTCATCGCGTGTCCGTGCGCCCTCGGACTGGCAACTCCCACCGCGGTGACCGTCGGAATAGGAAGGGGGGCCGAGCTGGGGATACTCATAAAGAACGGAGAGGCCCTTGAAAGGTCCCATTCCATTGACACCGTTCTCCTTGATAAGACCGGTACGATAACAGAGGGCAGACCGCGAGTGGTCGAGATCGTCCCCTTCAAAGGTACCGAACGGGAACTGCTTTTAATGACCGCGAGCCTGGAAAAAGGGTCCGAACACCCATTGGGGCATGCGGTCCTTGAGAGGGCGAAGGGGATCGAACTGTTCAGACCTGAGGATGTGTCGGCGATCGAGGGAAAGGGCATCAAAGGCAGGGTGAACGGCCATGATGTCCTTGTGGGCAACAAGGCCCTTATGAACGATGCGAAGGTCGTGGTCCCCGCTCTTGCTTTGAATGGTATTGAAAGGCTCGAGGCGAACGCAAGGACGGTCCTCATGGTGGCAGTGGACGGGGTCTATCACGGATCGATGGCCATAGAGGATACCATCTCCGAAGGCTCGGCAGAAGCTGTGACACGGCTCGTATCACGAGGTATCGAGGTCATAATGGTCACGGGGGACAATGAGAGGACCGCTCGTTCCATCGGGAAGAGGGTGGGCATAGACAAGGTGATGGCCCAGGTCCTGCCCCACGAGAAGGCCGAGAAGGTCAAGGAGCTCCAGGGCAAGGGGCGCAAGGTGGCCTTCGTGGGGGATGGGATAAATGATGCCCCGGCCCTGGCCCAGGCTGACGTGGGGATAGCTCTCGGGAGCGGCACCGATATTGCCATGGAGAGCGGGGACATAGTCCTTGTCAAAGGTGACCTGAGGGATGCCGTTGCAGGATTGGAGCTGTCCAAAAAGGTCATGACGAGGATAAAACAGAACATCTTCTGGGCGTTCTTCTATAATGCCGCCTTGATACCGGTCGCGGCCGGTGCGCTTCATCCTTTGTTCGGGATAACGCTCAGGCCCGAGTTCGCCGGGCTGGCAATGGCATTGAGCTCGGTGACCGTCATCTCGCTCTCGTTGATGTTGAAAGGATATGTCCCTCCGTCCAAAAGAAAGAGGTGATAGAATGACAGCAATAGACCCGATATGCAAGATGAAGGTGGAAGAGAGCACGGCAAAATGGACCAGCGTTCATGAGGGTAAGAAATATTACTTTTGCGCTCCTGGATGCAAGCACATGTTCGATAAGGACCCAAAAAGATACCTTTCGAAGTGAGCTGGGCGGGATATATTTGGCAGTGAACGAGACCTTCACACGATATGTGATAGAACAATTGGAAGGTATGGGTGAGGTAAAGGTAAAGAAGATGTTCGGAGGGGCGGGGGTATATGTGGATGGGGTGATCATGGGGTTGATAGATGGTTCGACCCTTTATCTCAAGGTCAACGATTCAAACCGTAAGATGTACATCAAAAAAGGAATGGGCCCCTTCAAGCCCTATCCGGACAAGGACGTGACCATGTCATATTACGAGGTACCGGCAGAGGTCTTGGAGGACAAGGACGAACTGATGAGATGGGCTGTCCTCAGCCTCCATATTAAGAAAGAGGGCATGAAGGGGTAGAAGCTCAGCGAGCCTTCCCTTCGACATCGGGTGATATCAGACCGAAAGTGACCAGGCCTAAACCTACGAGGAAGAATGGCAGGCTCCCTCCGCAGCAGCAGAAGATATCGATACCCAGGGACAGACCCTCAAGGACGCCGAAGGGCAATAAATGGAAAGAGAGGAAGAGCAGGGGGAGCAGGACGGAGAACACCAAGATGACCGCGCCAGGCAGGACCCAGGCCCTTTTCATGTTCTGTTATTCCTTTCCTACTATATCTTGGTTCTTTACCGTCGATCGACAGGATAGTTTTAAAGAATGTCCATCTTATATCCGAAGCGGTGACATTAGATGGGAACGGACCCGATGAACGAAAAGGCCGAGATACCTTCCAACCTCAACACCGCCGCCATACTTATGATGGTCAACGGAGCGGTCCATATACTCGGTTCCGTCTGGGCGGTCATAACCCTTTTGATACTGGGGGTCATCTTCGGTATCCTCACCTTTGGTATAGGTTTCATCTTGATGCTCTGCTGCCTGATATGGCCCCTTGCCTATGTCTCATGGGGTGTCTTCGAAATAATCACGGCAGCACGTATCATGAAGGGGGAGGGATTGAAGAGTTCCCCCTTCTGGATGGGCATAGTAGATATCATCTTGGGAGCGATGGCAATGACCACCGTCCACGGGATAATAATCCTCATCATAGGTATCATAAATACCATCCTTCTGTCCGACAGCAAGGTAAAGGATTATTTCAGCAGAGCGCACTGACGTTCTCCGATGATAGCCCGTAGCGGGGGTCCTTTCGACATCATTTTGGTCACTGCCGAGGTCTGGGACGACCACCCGCTCTCACCCGTCGGCGTCATAGCCCGGGTGCTGGAGGCAAGGGGGTATTCGGTCGGTATCATCGAGAGACCCGTCAAGGACGAGGACTTCAAAAGACTTGGGACCCCTGGACTGTTCTTCGGTGTCACTTCCGGCTCCATAGATTCCATGCTCAACAACTACACCCCCCTCAAGAGGAGGAGGGAGTTCGATAAGCATTCCTCCGCCCAGGAGATGCCCGACAGGGCCGTTATTTCCTATTGCAATTCCTTGAGGAAGAACTTCAAAGGGGCCAGGATCGTGATAGGCGGGATAGAGGCGTCCCTCCGCAGGTTCGTCCATTATGATTACTGGGACAACGATATCAGAAGGTCGGTCCTCTTCGATTCCAAGGCCGACATACTGGTCTATGGCAATGGTGAGGAACAGGTCGTTGAGATCGCCAACAGATCGAGGGAGGGAAAGGACCTCATAGGCATAGAAGGGACCTGCATCAGGTCAAGGACCGTCCCTGATGGGTTCACGGTCCTCCCGTCCTTCAAGGAGGTCAAGGAGGACCCGAAAGAGTTCGCAAGGATGCAGACACTGCTATCGAACTCCACCGACCTGGCCCAGGAGCAGCTCGAAGGCAGCTTCCTTCTTCAGTACCGCTACCCGGAATATACTACCGAGGACCTGGACCGTATCTACTCGCTCCCTTTCTCAAGGAAGCTCCATCCCGATTCCAACCTGGGACTGGCCCATTTCTCCGTTGTGACCCATCGAGGCTGCATGGGGAGGTGCTCATTCTGCGCGATAGCTCTCCATCAGGGGGACAAGATAATATCAAGGTCCGAGGGGAACATCCTTGCGGAGATAGCCAGGATGACAAGGCATCCTCAATGGAAAGGCTTCGTGGACGATCTTGGAGGACCAACTGCCAACATGTACGGGATGGACTGTGAGGATAGATGCGAGAGATGGTGCCTGACCTGTAAGAATCTTAACAGGTCTCATTCGCGGATAATATCATTGATGAAGAAGGCAAGGGTCCTGCCAGGCGTCAAGAAGGTCTTCGTGAGGAGCGGGGTCCGCTTCGACCTTGCAATGGAGAGCGATGAGTACATACGGGAGCTCTCCGAGCACCATGTTTCGGGAACACTGAAGATAGCCCCCGAGCACCTCTGCAATGATGTGGTCTCCCTCATGAACAAGGACAACTCCCGCTTCATGGAGTTCGTGAAGAGGTTCAATGATATCAACAGGGGGACAAAGCAGACATTGAGGTACTATCTGATGATAGGGCATCCCGGGGACACGGAGAAGAAGGTCGAAGAGATGGCGAGGAAGGCAAGGAAACTGAAGAACATAGAGCAGTTCCAGCTCTTCACCCCCATACCAATGTGTGATTCGACAGCGATGTACTGGACGGGATTGAACCCAAAGACGATGGAACCGATTATGGTTGTCAGGGACTATGCGACTAAGAAAGTGATGAAGAGGACGATGTTGGAGGAGATAGAGAAGGGAAAAAAGCAACATTGATGCAGTTGGATCATACAATGAAGGTACTCCAAAGATCGTTGGTCCCTTATGTGGTCCATTTTTATACGAAAAGATAATGTCGAAGCAGATTATGGACCTTGACCGTAATATGGACCATCTGCGGGGGTAGCTCAGCCCGGTAAGGCGACGGATTGCTAATCCGTTGACCATAGGTCTCGGGGGTTCAAATCCCCCCCCTCGCGCCATTTTCCTTTCGTCAATTAATTTCTAATCTCGGAAAATGGCGCTTTACATTGATGAGAAACGCTAAAAAGGATGAGGCAACGATCCAACCTTTTTAGCTGGCTGTTTGGAATTAGATGGTCGTCGCTTGTAGGACACTCCAAACATCCCCACCCTCGCGCCATTTTTCTATCGTCAATCGTTCTATGTTCTCGAGAAATGGCGCTTGACATTGAGGAAAGACACTAAAAAGTATCTTTTAATAATATCATCTTTTTAGCTGGACATCTGATGTTGGTCCATCGTCGCTCTATTGACACATCATATGTCCCCCCCCTCGCGCCATTTCTCTGAATTAAGTATATTGTCTCAATATCCTCGTCTTTGTAATTCCATCGATTTTTCCGAAAATATCAAACAATGAACGTTAGTGTTGATATCAGTGATTGGAAAGATCTTTTTAACCATCCTCAATGGTATTGAAATGGTCAAGGTTCATAATTTCTTTATAAGCTTCATTAGCTACTCTCCTTTTCCATAATGCTGATAACCCTTCATTCTCCTGGTCGGGGGATGCTTTCGCCCTTCTAAGTATATTGTCCTCTTTCATCATTTCGGCCATCTCATCGATGGTATATCCTTCATATTCCTCGATGATGACCCTTGCAGTATCACCGGTCTGGTCCATGACGAACCGGATGTCCCGACCCATTCTTTTCGAAAGCCTAATGAAGGTCCTTCGCAGAGCGTGGAACGGAATGTGCTTATTGATCCTCGCTTTTGATATAAGATTCTGGACTATGTTATATGCTGTCCGTCCCGAGAACCTGAAAAGGTACCTCTGGTCCCTTGGGAGCGTCGCTATGTACATCTTCAATGTTTGCAGAACCTCGGGACATAATGCTACGATCCACAACCGGTCCTTCTTTTCCTCCCAGAAAATGAGCTTGTTCTCTTTGAAGTCTATCCTGTTGATCTCGATCTTAACGATATCGTTACGTCTGATCCCTGTTGAGACCGCAAGTTCAACAAGGGCTTTTTCCGTGATTGTGTCGCAGGCATCGATCAGTCTTTGAACCTCATGAAAGGTAAGGCTTTCTTTGATCGTTCTCAGAGCCTTGTAATCAACCTCTATTTTTTCTCCCTTGAATGGTACGATGTACCTTGACGGCCTTCGGTTTCGGGACATGATATTTTCTATTGGATAGAGAGCACAAATAATTTCCTATAATAATCTATAAATAGTAGCGGAGATACGCTTTTTCCACTTTGTGGGGGAAAGTGGAAAATTAAACACCTCTTTTCATTTTATCTTTAAAATACCCTTGACGATTTAAATATAATATCGAAAAATGAAAGCACTATTGCCTCTTTTGGGGGG
>CAZLVP010000034.1:0-18883 GCA_964563055.1 uncultured Thermoplasmatales archaeon
CGGCTAGAGTGTGAATCACTTTTCTGTCCTCCATAGTTTACCATCCTTGATTCTTTTCTCTTACCTCCGGATCTGAGATAGTATCCCTTTACCGACAGATAAATTTTCCTTCACTGGGGAGAAAAGTGGGATCGCATGATCCTCTGTGAAGTCCCCCGAGTTGATTTATCCAAAGGATACGGAACGAAAGCGCAGCGTGGTTGACCAACGCAGGCATTAGCCAAGGAGGGGGGAAGTTGGCCAGCAAAGGACTTTGTTCGGGGTTTGGTGGATTTTTATCTCTGATCGATCCCACAGGGGTTAAAGATCGATGGTGCGATCCGTCGAGTTAAGGAACGATTGATTTTCATTATGTTAAATATTGTAACTATTTACAATAATGCACAAAATTAAAATAGGTTCAAGCCAATATCAATATCATGACCCTTACAAAGCGGATCCCTGTCTCCGAGGCCATATGGCGCCAACTGCACAATGCCAAAGAAGCGGGTCGAACCTATGATGATCTTCTTAAGGAGATGCTACAGACATATAACCGAAAGAAACTGATGGACAGGATGGAAAAGATCGAAAGTATGAGCACCGAAGACCTGGTAGATATCGATGACCTATAAGGTCTATCTAACAGAGGAGGTCCAGGAGATGCTACGATACCTGGATGAAAAGAGTTCTTCCATCATAATAAAGAATATGAATAAATTGAAAGTGAATCCATACCCAGGCAGAGGTCCAGGTGACAAAGAACGACTTCCGATAAAAGGGAAGCTAAGATATCGGATGCACATTGGAAGGACCTGGACGATCTTCTATTCAATACTGGAAGATGAGAAACAGGTGCGTATTGCTGAACTTATACCTATCCATGAAGCACATAAAAAATATGGTTATTGAATTTATGGGCTGTGACTAAACTTCCCTTGTTCATACACTATCGTTCATTCCTCGAAGAAGGCCATCTCCTTCGGCCTCCTGGCTATCAGGAGGCCTATGATGAGCCCGACGACCAGCGCTATCAATATGCCGGCTATCAACCCTATAAGGAGAGGCTCGTTCAGACCCGAATCCTTTTCGGAGCCTTTCTGGATATAGGGTCTCATCGTGAAGATGTACTCATCACCCGGAGCTATCATAAGCGTCCCGTCGGTCCCGAACGTGATGTTACCCGATGCAACGCTCTCTATGCCCTCGACGGACCCCGACACCGTGAATGTGTAGTTGCCCGAGAACGGTATCTCGACGTTGATCTGTCCATCCTCATCGGTGACGAAAGCACCTATACCCCCTATCTGCACCTTCAGCTCCTTGACGGGCGTTCCCTTGACCGAGTCCACGAACCTGAACAATGTCGCCTTCCCGTTCTGGGTCCCATCCGGTACAAGGTAGAACCTTTCTATGAGCTCCTGGCCATTTCCTATCTCGACCGCTATCGATAGCAGCGAGTACCCTTCCTTGACCAATCTCAATTGATATGCCCCTGCTGGTAGATCGAGCTCAAAGCTCCCATCGCTCCCCGTAACGGTCGTCCGTATCGTACTATCCAGGTCCATTTCCGAACTGACAAGGACCGTTACTGCCTCAAGTGCCTCGTATGAGTATGGCTCAAGTACCTGTCCAACGATATGTCCGTCCTTGACAGAGGTGGTCATGTTAACGTATATGTCCACCCAGAGAACGGACCCGGCCGGGACCTGATAGGTCAGAGGCAGGGACGCCTGGACGGTCGGGACAGGTCCGGGCAGTACTCTGAGCTCTACCTTGGAAACAGTTCTCTCTGCGCTCTCCCCGGATATGGTCCACGGACCGTCAAGGTCCGAGATAGGTGAGAACATGAAACGTCCGTTGGTAGTGATGACCGAGGGCATGGAACCCGACAGGGTCCGAGCCCTTAGCTTGAACCCTTCCACAGGTGAACCGTCAGAGCTCATCCTCACCCTTCCGGCGATGGTGGATGTGCTCACATCCCCTGTGTTCAGGACCATATCCACCCTTCTTTCCTCGCCTGCCCTCAATTCACCTGACCATGCTCCCTGTGACCAGGTATCAGAGGTCAGGTCGTGGTTGAACATCGACATTATCCCTGGCACGATGGTCATCATCTCGTAGCTCCCCGGAGCGAGCCTGAAGGAGAACATCCCATCATCGTCGGTGAAGTTCTGTCCGCCGCTGGACGGCATAAGTGAGATGAAGGCTCCCTGGACCGGAGCATCGGATGTGCTGGCCTTCCGAACGTATCCCCAAAGGACCGCCTGGGCCAGCTCTTCCGGTGATCTCTTTTCAACATAGATATCGGTCCATATCAAGGTGGAGGCAGTGACCGTCATCTCGAACGGGAAATCTATCCCTGTGGTCGTTGGGCCGTCCGGTATGGTCCTCCGATCGACCCTGACCACCCGGTAGCTAGGGGAACCGCCCACGACCCTCCAAGGACGGACAAGGTCCTTGATGGGAGTGAAATGGAACAACCCGCCGGGGCCGGTCCTCTGTTCAAGCAGGGTCGTCTCTGAGGTCCTGATCGATACATCGAACCCTTGGACCCCTTCACCTGTAACATGGTCCACCACCCTGCCTGCTATGGTCGAGTCCTCCGTGTTCCGTTTCTGGAACACAAGGTCCACCCTCCGTGTCTCACCTGGACCCATCGTCCCGTGGAAATCCCCTACATGCCATTCCCCAGAGGTATGGTCATAGGCGGAATGACCGTAGGACCCAGGATAAGCTGCAAGTAGGTCCATTTCCCCCGGCGGGACCTGGAACTCGTATATGCCTGCCTCATCCGTATATGACAGGATGTTATGGCCCCTGTTCAAAAAGACCGCAGCTCCGGGGACCGGGCGACCTCCCAGGACGTCCGCTGCAGCGAACCCCCAGAGAGTGCAGTTCGGACCGGTGACATTTATCCTGGACATCCTTAGCTCGAGCACGTTCAACCGGTTCCCCAGGACTAGGAACCCATCATCCGGCAAGAGCACTTCAGGTCTGCCATCCACCGTGACGTTATCAAGGGAGAACCCGTTCAGTACCGCTCTCACCCTGTAATTCGATCCGGATCGGACAGGGAACATGACACCCATAGAACCGTCCAGTGGCATGTCCAGGGTCCTGTAAATTTCGACCAGGCCAGTGGACAGGTCGGTCTTGAACAACGTGACGGATGCACCGCCAAGGGTAACATGTCCTGTTGGACCGTCTATGACTCTAATGAGCACAAGGGAGGTTCCCTGGGAGGTGTTGACCATCCTAACAAGTTGGAGGTCCTGTCTCACAACGGATCCGGGTGTTATCTCAAGGTCTATGGTCTCAGAGTACATATCTGGGGCCCAAGCACCGACCGAACGCTTCCCAGCATCTATCTCATCGAAGAGATACAGTCCATCGATGCCTAGGAGGTCTGCTCTCATATGGCCTCCCATCGATGTGAAGGCCCAGGCTTCGGTAGAAGGGGAACCTTCAGAACTGATCAGTCCCCAGATCAGAGAGCGGTTCCCCGAAATATCATCTACATTGTCAAGTTCGATGTCGATGGTCTCTGGAACGCCCTCTTGGACCTCCCCGGTCCCGCTCCCGGAACGATATCCCACACCAAAAGCGACCACTACATACTCACCCAAAACAGGTCCTGAGAAGAAATATTCCCCGGAAGGACCTGTCGTGAATGTATATGTCATCCCATTTTCCTTGCAGCGGGCCACCACAGTGGCATTTCCGACAGGCGCGCCTGTTAAGGCATCCCGAACGGCCCCCTCCAACACTGTCCCGGTCCCACCGGAGGACCTTAGGATGATGTCAAGGTCCGAGATGCTGCCGGGAGAAATAAGGACCATTTTCGGCAACGATGGTAGATGCCCGTATGCCAGGCCCTGCACAGAATGATTGCCCGGAAGCAATGAGGCGAAATACTCCCCGGAAAGCCCGGAACCTATGACGTCGATGACCATCTCCCCAAGCCCAGGTCTGTCGATGTCCTTTATCACGACCGCTGCATCGTCCGCATCGGTCTCTCCGTATGTCCTTTCCAGTGTCATACTGCCCCTCAATCCTCCTTTCACTGGAGCGGTCGAAGGGGTAAGGTAGATATCCTGCGTTGCTGAGGGTCCGCTAAGGTTCACCTCATAGCTTTTGGCATCATAACCGTCAATGAAGGCCCTAACCCTGTGAATGCCAAGCAGGACATCGGGGATGGCATAATCGCCGTTATGCCCCGTCATCCACATGGTGGAGTTGCCGTCAAGGACCACGATGGTCCCGCTCAAAGGGAGCAGAGATACACTATCGAAGACCCTGCCTGATATCATACCGACCTCCCCATCTCCCCGGACCCCCGGGACCAGGACCATCACCATGGACGCGGACAGGAGGGCTATGGTCAGTGCGACTACGGACCTTGGACTTAAGGACATAAAGCTTCACCTTTCCGGTCATATCGATCCTTAGAGGATTTAAGTATTATCCGAAGAAAATCCAAATAATAGAAACTAAGACCTTTTGATCGAAGAAGGAATGGATCGGTCTACGCTTTCTTCTTCCTACATCTTTTCAGGCTCGATCTCTTAATGATTACAGGAACTTTCTTATCTTCTTTGGATGGAGGTCCCATTTGCATGGGAGGTCCACCGTTCTCCATCTCGAATGGTTCCTTTTCGGCCTCCCAATCCTCCTCATCCGTGCACTCCATCGTCTCATCGGGATCTACAGCGGCCTCGGTCCCTTCTGCGGTCGAAGATGGCATTTCCTTGGGCCTCTTTGGTCCACCCTTCGATACCATTACACGGGCCGGCTTCAATAACTTGCCATCAAGAAGGCACCCAGGTGACATGACCATGACTATCGTGTCCGATGGTTTGCTCTTGTCCTCTATGGAGCCAAGGGCCTCATGGAAGTTCGGGTCGAAAGGCGATCCGAGCGGGTCCAGGACCTCTATCCCGCTCCCGGAGAGCTGTGATATCAATGCCTTCCTGATGCCCTTGATACCTGCAAGGAGCCCATCGAAGGTCTTCGGATCGGACCTTCTTTTCTCCGTGTCCTTCAGGGCCCGGTCAAGGTCCTCCAAAGAACCCATTATCGATAGGGCCAGTCCCTTCGTCCTGTCCCTGACCTTCAATGTTACCTCGTTCTCGGTCCTCTTCCTGTTGTTATCGAGGTCCTGCAACGCCCTGTCCAGCTTCTTCTTGTAAGCTATTGCCATGGCTGTCTTATCGTTAAGTTCTCCAAGGAGCCTCTGGTTCTCCGCCCCAAGGTCCTTTATCTTCTTCTCAAAGGCCAATTTTCCAGATGTCCGGTCACGGTCCAATACCATGTCCTCATCAGATGCGGAGAGCTCTTCCATATCCCTCTTGAGCTTGAGGAGCTTGCGGTCACCCTCATCGGGAACGGGTTCGCTCTTACCCTCGTCCAGGCACTTGGAACAAACGGATATCAGGCCATCGGTCCCGGCCTCTACAGTGCCTTCCGGACCTACAGCGGGTACGAGCCTTAGGTCCTCCCAAACGACGATCCTTCCGCAATATCTGCAGGTGAAGTCATCACGTCTCCACACCTCCCTCTTCATGGATTCGGTGACGCCCTCCGGGACCATTCTGTTCTACCCTCCACAGGAATAGGGCTCCAAGCGGTGTACTTGGATAAAAAAGGAACGTTATTATTAGGTCCAATAAAAAATATAGGATCCCCGCACCGGGAAGGTGCGGGGATCGTCCTCAGGAGGGGCCTGAGAGACCACCATCACTCTTCCGTAAGCTCCTCACCGCAGTAGGGGCACTCTTTGGCATCGCCGTCGGTTATGGTCTCTTTGCAGCCGGGGCATGCTCTCGAATCCACCTCATCGTCCTCGCTCTCCTCGGTCTCCTCAACCTCATCTTCCGAGGGCTTCCTCATGATGAAGACAAGGGCGATCAGGACAAGGATGATGAGGACTATGAGCACTATCACCGTGATGATCCCAGCGCCCTCATCCTTCTCCTTGAACACGAACTTCTTGACAGGTGATTTATGCCCCATATCGTCCATGAAGTAGTACTCGAGCTTTCCCTCGCTCACGTTCTCAAGGGACTCCTTGTCAAGGGATACCGAGAATACCTTGGAAGTTGAGTTCCAGACCATTGCGAAATTGTTGTTATCGGTCTCCTTTCCGGCCTTGTTCCTGATGATGAGGGTGATATTGAGCTCATCATAGCCTATCTTATCATCATCCTTCACCGGGAGGACAACATCCCATCCTGACTTGACCTCTTTGAACTGGACGTTATCTATGTCCAGGTCGGACCAGTTCGCCATGTTCTGTACAACGTAGTCCTTCCAGGTGACGAGCACGTCAAGGACAAGGTCTGAGGTCAGCACGATGTCGTTGAGGACCGGTACCAGATATCCGCTCCTATTAGCGGCCTCATCATAGAGCTTTTCGGAAGGAAGGTTGAATGAGATCGAGACCTTGTAGGTCCCTTCTGACAATACGAGCTCATAGGAGAACGTTGCATTGTCCGTCATTACGGTCTGTGTTCCGAAGGTCAAGGTCGCGACCAATTGGTCCATGGATACGTTCACCAGATGCTGGGACCTGTCCTGATATGAGACAATACCGGATACCTTGTAGGTCGGTAGGTTCACGGAGACCTTCATTGTATATATCATATGGTCCAAGCCGTCGGTTGCGTTGACCTTGAAGGTCGTCATACCCGTCCAGTTCGTCCCGGGGGTGATGGTGATATCGAAGGTCACATTGTCGTAGGCAACGGTCACGTTCGCTATGGTCATGGTCGTGTCAAGTGTGAAGTTGAGCCCGTTCATGGGACCGTCAGGGTCCAAAAAGAGCTCCCTGAGGTCCTGGACAAGTACCTGGTTCCGGACCATCTGGATCGTATCGGACAGAGGTTGGGGGACATCGTTCACCGGCACTACCTCCACAACCATGGTCGAATTGAGAACTGGCATCCCACCTACCCAAGCTGTTATAGGCAGAGAGAAAGAACCGCCTTCAAGGTCCGTGACCATCAAAGTGCGTCCCATGGTCGACATAGAGGAATTGACGGAGACGGAGAAGTTACCATCGTTCCATGCCCATTGGGGTTGCATCACTGTAACATTGGTCTCGTTCGTCCCCCATGTCCAACCTAGAGAGACAACGATGGCCACAGGACCGTCAGGGTCATAGAAGAATGCGGTAGGGTCAAAATCGGCGGAACCCAGGTCCTCCATTACCATGATCGTCCTCCCTGAAAGGGGACTCTCCCTGAGGTTGTCAGGGACGGGCATCACGCTAACGGTCATTTCGAATGAGACATTGTTCCCTGCGGAATCGTTCACCCATATTGTAAAGGTCTCTGCCCCGTTCCAATCGGGAGCGGCCGTGATGTTCACTTTATCACTGCTCATCCATGCCAGTGACAGGTTCTCGAACTGGGATGGGTCTATCCAGAAGGACAAAGGAAGTCCGTTCGGGTCGGAGAAGTGGTCGTTAAGGTCTACGTTGACATAAGAATCCTCATTAAGATGGATCGAACTGTTGGTCATTTTGGGTGGAAGCTCCCTAAGGACGATCGTTAGGACGGTCCCATTGTAGCTCTCCGAATAGTTCCAGCCATCCATGACATGGACCGCGAGGCTGTGGGAACCTGCCTGCTGGTCCAAGGGAACGGTCCAGTTGAACCAGAATATCAGGGACCCGCCTGAGACCTCCATCCCCTTATTCAGACCTACCCCAGCCGGGACCGTTGAAGATGGACCGAAATCCGTTGGGAGTATCCATTCACCAGTGTCCTCGTTGAAGAGATTGTACTTTACAATGGATGTGAAGGGGAGGTCTGGCGCTTCCATATCGAGCGCTGTCCTCTGGACGGTGAAGCTGACGTTGGTCCATTCCGTCCCATCATTGATCACACTGTTCGGTTCGGCAGCCGCATCCTTGATCATATGGGTCCCATCGAAGATAGGGAACACCCATTCATCGCCGTCACCGTAATATTTCTCATCTATGTTGCTGTAGACGACCAGAGTGACGTTTATGACGTAGTCTGTCCGTGCGGTCATACCGGTATAGATGGACCATATCACATGATCGGGCAGAGGCTCGGTCATGCTCGTCCCGTTCAACCATAGTATATAAACATTGAACCCAAGGACAGTGTTGAATATCCTGACCCATAGGTCGGTCACCACAACATCCGGGGCCCACATGGCCGGTAGGTCCCAAGAGATGTTGACCTTCTGCTCAGATGTGTTGTATGCATATGCCCTATCAAAGGCCAAATTGGTTATCATTCCCTCATCCCAGATAGGGTCCAGCTTGGAATCCCCTGGTGCGCCGAGCGCTGTCGGCAGGACCATCAATGCTCCCAAGAACCCCGCTGTCACAAGGACAAGGACCAATGCAATGGCCATACTTGTCCGTATATTATCATTCACCATATATCTCACCTTTTTCTCCATCTTTGAAGGTTCGCTTCTAGCGGTCGAAATCACCTGACCGCAATGCGAAGGAGGGCAGGAGATTACATCCTATATATTAGGTTTTTGAACGAATAGGTCATATTCTCAAGGAAAGTTCACTCATCGTCGAAAGAAGGTTCATCCTCTGGTAAATGATGGAAAGGGCTCATTCCGTCATGAGATCTACTGCTCTCGTACCCTGACACAAGCTCCCATCGGTCGCTCTCTCTCTCAACCTTTCCATGAACCGTTGTAGATAGGTCAGATTGTGGAGCGTTGCCAATCTCGGCCCGAGGGGCTCTTCCGTCCGGAATAGATGATGGATGAAACCCCTGGTATGCCCGGTGCATGCTGGACAGGGGCAACCGTCCATGATGGGACCGGGGGACCCTTTCCAGCTTGGACCCCTTATGTTCTCCCTGCCCATCCCTGTGAAAACGGTCCTGTGCCTTGCGTTCCTTGTGGGGAACACGGAATCGAAGATGTCCACCCCCGAAAGGACCGACCTTATGATATCATCAGGCTCCCCCACTCCCATGAAGTATCGGGGTCTCTCTTCTGGAAGGAGACCTGTGGAAGCGGAAAGGGCCTTGTTCATCTCTTCCTTGCCCTCGCCGATGGAAAGACCTCCGATCCCGTACCCGGAGAAATCCATATCGACAAGGGCCGATGTGCATTCCTTCCTCAGGTCGATGGATGTCCCTCCCTGGGTTATCGCATATAGGAGCGTCCTATGCTCCTTTTCTCCTAAGTTCGACCCATCTAAGGTCCGACCATAGTGCTCTTTGGACCTTCGGGCCCAACCGATGGTGTACCCAACCGAATCGATGATATCGTTCAGTGTAGCTGGGAAAGGCGGGCAGTGGTCCAGGACCATTCCCACATCTACTCCATGTCGGAGATGGAAATCCACCACCGATTCTGGTGTCAGCAGGACCTCCTCCCCCGAATAGGGGGACCTTAGCGTTATCCCCCTACCGGATGCTCTGGCATTGAACCCCTTCCTTATGAACTGAAAGCCCCCGGAATCAGAGAATATCCCGCCCTTAAGGCCCATGAAGGAATGCATACCGCCCGCTGCCTCTATGACAGCGCTGCCGGGCTCAAGGGAGGCTAGGAACCCGTTGGTTATGACGACCTTGGACCCCGTGGATGCGATCTCTTCCGGTGAGAGGGTCTTGACCGAAAGCTGAGTGGCGACAGGCATGAACAAAGGGGTATTGGCCTCCGCTCCTGACGGTAGCCTTAAAAGCCCAGCCCTCGGACCTTCCTTCCCCCCTGCTAGCAATCGGAAATGCCCTTCCATGATCAGCGCCTCCTAATCATCATGGAATCCCCGAACGAGAAGAACCGGTAGCCAAGTCCAATGGCCTCTGAGTATGCTCTTAAAAGATGGACCCTGTCATGGAAGGTTGAGGTGAGTATGAGCGGGGTGGACCTGGGAAGGTGGAAATTGGTGATGAAACCCTTATAGGGCAAAGAGAAGCGGTGGCCAGGACAAATATAGAGATCGGTCGTCCCATCTCCCCTGTTGAGCACGCCATCGTGACCGAAGGCCGATTCTAGCGTCCTCATAACGGTCGTCCCAACGGCCCAGATGGTGGCGTCACCACCATCAACAAAAGACCTGACCTTCCTCTCTATCAGTTCGGATGTCTCTACAGGGACCATGAACCTCTCCCCCAACATCTTGTGTTCCCGGACGTCTTGGGAACGGACCGGAAGGAAAGTACCAAGACCAACATGCAATAGGACCTCCGCCACCTTCACCCCCTTGTCCTTTAATCTATCAAGGACATCCACTGTAAAATGGAGCCCAGCCGTTGGAGCTGCGATGGAGCCCTCCTCGGAAGCATAGATGGTCTGGTACTCGTCCCCGGGCCCGATACTCCTCTTTATGTAAGGGGGTGTTGGCATGATCCCCCAGACCTTCAACCAATCCAGTAGCTCGACACCCTTCAGTGTTCCGCTCCCTCTATGGACCTCGACCCACCATCTCCCTTCACCCAGATCGGATACCAGCCTTACACAGGCCGTTGGGTCATCGGTGACAAGTTCCGTACTGCCCTTCCCCCCCTTGAGCTTTAGGACCGCCTCTGTGTGGTCCTGGGTACCTTCATTCAAGAAAAGGATCTCGCCCTTCCCTCCTGTAGGTTTCCTTACAAGCAATCTTACAGGAATGACCTTGGTCCGGTTCAGGACCAGTAGGTCCCCCTCGTCCATGAGCGAGGGGAGCTCGTTGAAGAAATGGTGGGAATGGACCGGTTCCCGGCCCCTTGCGTCGACGTGAAAGAGCCGCGATGAGTCCCTTGGTTCCGCCCTGTGCTGGGCTATCCTATCCTGAGGGAGGACATAATCGAAGTCGGAGATATCCATCTGAGGGTCCCAGGTCCGAGAGCTGGGCGATGGATTTAAAGTTGCTCCCTCGGACACAGGACCAGGACAGGCTTTGTGTTCGTCTAGTCATAATATATTTATATTTACAATGGGTTGGATTTCATTGGTCGGTCAGAACTGTTTTATACCCCTGGTCCGACCAGGATAGTGCTGACAATGCATAGATGGTTGTTTGTCCTATTGGCTATCGTTCTGGTCCCCACCATAGGAGCGGCAGCACTACAATCAGGGGAGGGGTTCTCGTCAGGGACCGAGGGGATCGTCCTCGCTCCACCGCCATCAGACTATGTCCACAGGCCGCTCCTGGAATTCTTTACAGGTCTATCCTGTCCATCTTGCATGGGCAGCTCTGCCGATGCAGAAAGCCCGGAAAAGGCGGTCCATGACGCCTATAAGGAAGGAACGGAAGATGGGAGCGTTCCATTCACAACAGTGGTCTTCCATGAGCTGAACGGTGGAGGGGTGGATGACCTCAATAATGAAGAGGCCACTACAAGGATGAGGTACTATCAGCCTGGTCTGTCAGGGACGCCTGACCTCGAGTTCGACGGAGGCTATGTCGAGATAGGGGGGTTCTCAACATCACAAAGGCCCATAGACGGAGAGAACATCGATTGGGCCATGGAGGAGTCCAAGACCCGATATGACAACATACCCCTCCGACCCAGGGAACGGTTGACCTGGTCCTTCCCATATATCTTTCTAGAGGTGGACCAGATATTCGATGGTTCATCGTTCTATGTCGAGGGCAATATAGCCTATGATGGCAATGCGAAGACCGTGGGAGCACCGGTCCTCCGTGGGTCCCTGTTCATCTTCATGGTCGAGAACAACGTCACTGCCTTTTCCAAGGTCTACGGACATGATGTGGTCAACGATGCGGTCTTCAGAGGTTATGCAATAGAGGGGCAGCAGTTCACTCTCAACAACAACGCCGAGCTACCGTTCTCGGCCTCATGGGAACCTCCGGAATCGAAGGTCCCTATAAAACCTCAGGACGTTTATGCTATTGCTGCAGTCTTCGACACCTCCGATAGCACATCGCAGGCAAGTACCAATGAAGGGAACAGCAAGGGTGCCATCAGATGCGTTCAGTCGGCCACATCGACCTCGACCGCCTACGACCGGGCCAATTCCCTTCCATCAGTATCGGATATAACCCTGAAGGACAGGAGCGTCTCTGTCAGTTTCGATGACGACTCTGGCGTGGCCCAAGCTTTCCTGTTCTATAACGAAGAAGCTCCCAACGCTACCGAGTGGAACGTGGTCCAGCTCGTTCTAGCTGGAGGGGAGCTTTGCGATGACGCCGGTGTTTGCTATGCCTATTCTGATGCGGTAGGGACGGCCGAAATAGATATCGGTGGGAAGGGTATCTATGCCCAGGTACTGACCTATGATGATATGAAGGCACAGTCGGTATCGGAAGTGTTCCTACTGGGCGAAGTGGGGGAGACCAGCAGTAAAGGGTCCATGGCACTACCGCTCGCTGACATACCGCTACTCCTGGTCATCGGGGTCTTGCTCATAATGCTGGGTCCCCTCTTCTATTTCCTTGGAAAAGGTCGTAAGAGCGGTTTCTTCAAGCTATTGTCCAACAAAGGGACCTTGGTCCTCTTCATAGCCATAGGCATTGTCCTTGTGGCCGTTTCTGCAAGGTCCATACTATTGCCATCCACGACCACGGTACCGGATTTCACGGTCACGGACACCAAAGGGAAGGTCCATAGACCGGGAGACTACGAAGGTAAGGTCCTGGTCATGGACTTCATGTTCGCGGACTGCAGCGTCTGTAACAAAGGCATGCCCGATGTCGTCGATGTCTACAGGACGGCAAAGGAGCGCTATGGGGACGATGTGGAGTTCTTAAGCATATCCATACTTAAGGACGATACCAACAGGATGTTAGATGATTTCATGGCCAAGTACGATGCTGACTGGCCTATAGCCAGGGGCTCAGATTATGCCGATGATTTCGATGCTTTGAGCGTCCCAAAGATGGTGATAGTCGCACCAAACGGGGACATCGCCTATACCCACGTGAGCCTCATAGACAAGGATGATGTGCTCTCTGCCATCAAGGCCGCAAGGGATGGGACCTATAAGGTCCGGACCATCGTCCAAGGGGGCGGGTCCGTCCTGGCCCTGGGCCTCACAGCGACAGTACTTGGTGTCCTGACCTTCCTGTCGCCCTGCTCGTTCCCGATGCTCCCAGGGTACTTTACCTACTATATAAAGACCCAGAACGATAAAGGTGGAAAGAGGATCTCCTCGCTCCTTGCCGGTTCTTTGTCCGCCCTGGGCATCATAACGTTCTTTCTTCTGATAGGGATAGCGGTGGCCATCTTCGGTTCGTTGGTCTCAAGTTTGTTGATATTCCTCCTGCCGATCATGGGTGTCATCATCTTTCTGCTGGGCCTGCTCACGGTCCTTGGGAAGGATGCCTTCCTTGAGAAGGGAATGGACCTCATCAAGACACCATTCGTCTGGGTGATCTCCAAGTTCCGTGGGAAGAGCACTGAAGATAGTGGTGTTGGAGGGCTGTTCGTTTACGGTTTCGGCTACGGGGCTGCCTCTTCGAGCTGCATGGCCCTTCCCTTCATTTTCATGGTCCTCATGGGATTCTCCATAGGATTACTGGGTGGCATCCTCGCCTTTATCGTCTATTCATTGACGATAGGTACCATGATGGTGCTCTTCAGCACTCTGGCTTCGAGCTCGAGCTCTTTCATCAATTTTGCCTTAAGGTCCTCAAGTAAGGTCAAGCTGGTATCAGGTATCCTCATGATGGCAGCCGGGGTCCTGATAGTCCTTTACAACTTCTGGCTCTACAAGTATTTCGGCTGGCTGCTATCGTTCTAGACCTTTAGGGCTTCCCCATATCCACAGGACATTCATTGTGGTACGGTCGGTCCAGGGACTGTCGTTCCCTGAGGAGGTTCTGTTCCCTGCTCTGCTACCAGGGGAGGTTGCTCCTTTGGCTCCTCTTCCCAATTCACGTTCCCCGACAGGATCACCGGGGGTTGTGGCATGGCAGAGGGGTCCGGGAGCTGACCGCCTATATCGGGTCCTTGCTGCCCCTGTTGGGGTGTGGCGGTCGTCATCGGCAGTTCCTCCATCACCACTCCCTGTGGTGTCATTGAATATCCTATCATAGGCTTGGGGGAGGACCGTTCGATATCCGGTATCTCCAGGTCAACGGTGCCCTCTTCTGGCATGACCTTGTACTCCTTCTTCTGCGGTCTGAAAACGATATAGAGGACTATACCCGTGATCAGTAATACGACGAGAACGGAGGCCAATATCATCACGAACATGACCAGACCGTCCGAGCTCTCTTCCTGAGGGAGGTCATCGTCAGGGTCGGTATCATCCACAGGCGGCAGTGGCACGTCGAACGGGTTCCGGACATTGAAGGGTCCGACCTGGGCTTCACCGGTCAGATGCTTGATAGAATCGTCAAGGACGGTCAATCTCATCTGATAGCTTCCGTTCTTGAGACCGGTCATGTTCCAATCGTAGGAGGTGGAACCCGTCTGGGTGATCAGAGGTCGCCAGGATAGTTCAGAGCTTCCCTTATAGTAAAGGCCGTAGGTCAGACCATCCCCGTCCCTGTCGGTCCCCACCCATCGGACCGTCCTTATGAAAGCCCCCCTTGCTTTGTCAAGTTCCACGGTCCCCTCCAGGGTCCCGGTGAACCCTGGTTCAGGGTAGAGGAACGCGACCATAGGCGGGTCGTACGGATCGTAACCGATCGGGCCAAGGACCAGGTGGCCCGTGAGCCTTTGCGGGCTTGAGTCCTTTGCCTCCACTTTTAGCCAGTGGGTCCCTTCGGTCCATGGCTCGATAGAGAGATTGTAGGAGGTACCCTTGATATCCTGGACCATCAAGGACCAGTTCCCGGGCTCGGTCCCACTTGCCCCGTAGATGGAGAAGGTGATCTGTTCATTTCTGTCGGCGTCTAAGGCCTCCCATTCGAGCGGTATGAACGGGACACGGAGCTGGGTCAGGTTCGCCCTGGCCCTAAGATGTGTGATCACTGGTGCATCCGGGTCATAGACGGAGAGCTCTACCTGGTCGGTCGCCTTCAATCCTCTGGAATCGGTCACATTGAACGTCAGGACATAATCCCCGTCCCCAGATAGTAGGACCGTCGGGAACGTTAGCTCGTCCGCACTCTTGTTCAGAGGCCTATCCAGGAGGACGATGCTGTTCGTTCCGGAGGACCGTCTTATCGTTATCAGGCCGTTCAAGGCCTCTGGGCCATCCTCCTGGTCCTCGACCCTGTAGGAGACGACCAAACTACCAGTGAAGAGCTCCCTGACGCTCGGTCTTATTAGTGTCAGGGTGGGAGCGTCGTTATTGTAGATCTCGAACTCGCTCGAACGCAGGGTGAAACCCATCCCGTCGCTGTCCCTGACATCGACCTCAAGGAGGTAGGTTGGTAGGTCATCAAAGAAAAGGGTGTTGAGCATGAAGGTCCCTGAATCTACCACATAATCATCATGGTCAGGGTCGTAGGTGAGGACCTTCCAGTCCTTACCTGAATCGTTCGATAGCGAGACCCTGGCGCGGAGCTGCTTGTCCTCATCGTCCGAAGATGTCCATCTTATCTGCTGCGGGCCGGATAGCGACTCGCCTCCCAGCGGGAACAGGAGACCGCCTATAGGGATGTCCTTATTGTCCATTCTGAACAGGGGCATCTCCGTTGTCCTTACCTGGTTGCCATCTTTGTCCGATGCGACGAGCCTGAGCTGATAATCACCGTCAGGGTACCTCGGGGCCATAGTGTCCCAGATGTACGATCCTGTGTTTGGGAGGTCGGTCGCTATGTCCTCCCACTGCTTGCCCGGTTCCCTGATCTGCAGGTCTATTAGGACCGTGCTCCCGTCCTGCGGATCGCTCGCGGTCCATCTCAGGGTCACGTTCTCCCTTACCCGCTGCATGTCCATACCCGCAAAGGTCCCTTCTACGTCCAGGTCGATGGTCGGATGGTCGGCCTGCAGGAGAGGGAGCGGCTTTCCGTAGGATAGACGCTGTGTATGCCTCAGCATCGCCTCCTTGTGCAACTTTTGAAGGTCCTCGCAGATGACAACGGAATAGGACCATGACCCCCTTGGCATGGGGGCTATCTGTTCGAAGCTTATATCGAAATCAAGACTGTTGCCAGTGACCTTTCCCGAACCTGTGAACGATACCATAGCCTCATCTGTGTTCATCAGGGATATCGCCTCCTTGTAAGCGGTCACGAACTGAGGGGGGCGGGCCGATGCCGCACCGCCCACCAGACCGAGCTGCCCGTCGAATATCACCATTGGGGTACCGCTCACATTGTATGCGTTGAACCTATTCCCCGATGAACCTGTCTCGAACGGATCGGCCCCGGGGTCTAAGGCTCGATGCCATTCTATCAGCGTCATCTCCTGGGGATGCAGGTCGTTGGCCGTCACGTTCAGAGACTCCTCAGCACCGGGGCAGTAGACACAGTCGGTCGCGGTGAAGAGCTCGACCAAGGACCTCTTGACAGTACCGGAGCTCTGGAGGGTCCCATCGAGCTTTATCGCAAAGGAATTCGCGACCTCCCTGAACCAGTACAGACGAGTGTCTCCGGGAGTGGCAGAGGGGGCCTCTATGTAGTCCTGGTTCTGAACGAATACCATTGCCCAGAGCTTATCCGTTTGAAAGCCATCTACGATAATACCCGTCTGGGATATGCTGTCGCCTGACCTTGTCGGTGCAGCCTCATGACCCTTCTGTCCTCCATCTCCCGTGACCGAAGCAACGGCCAGAAGCGCGGGGACCATTAGTATGATGGTCAATATCGCTATGGTCAGACCTCTTAAGGTCGGTGATTTCATGAGGGACACCTCTGGACCTGTCCTTGAGGACAGGGGACTTACTAGATATCCCTACGGATTATTAACTTGTTCCAATGCCCCCTTTGTGGCGTGTCATACTGGCAGTTCACAGGCCCATGCCTCCTGGACCTCATCAAGGAAGGTCAGGACCTCCTCCCTTGTGGAGAGAGAGAAGAGCCTGTCCCGGAACTGGGACCTTCCCCTGTAACGGGCTATGTACCAGCTGATATGTGGCCTCAGGTACCTCACGCCCTTCTCCTCACCATGGAAGGATATGGAGATGTCCATATGCTCCCTGGTAATGTCCATGAGCGAGATGATATCTTCAGGTGTGGAAGGAAAGCTGATGTGAGGCCCCTTATCAATTGCTGCCCTGCACCTAACGAACCATGTTGGGTCCCCGAGCAGGGCCCTACCGACCATCACTCCCGATGCCCCTTTTCCAAGGTAATCGAACACATCTCCTGGGCCTTTCACATCGCCCGATGCTATCACGGGGATGTCAATTGTCTCCGATGCAAGGGCTATGACCCCTCTGTCGGCGGACCCTCTGAAACCCTGTGAAACGGTTCGGGGATGGACCGTTACATAGGATGACCCCGCTCCCTCAATGTCCCTGAGGAGGGCCTTGAAACCTGGTGCATCGAAGGAATCGTACCCGGACCTGAGCTTGACCCCCACAGGTACCTTTACATGGTCCAGTATAGACGAGAGAAGTCTTACGAGCTTGCCCGGGTCCCGGAGTAAGGCTCCGCCAGACCCGTTCGAGAGGACCTTTCTCTTAGGACAGCCAGCGTTGAGGTCGATGATATCGAACCCCCTGGTCTCCAGGAAGGTCGCGGCCTTGGAGAAATACCTCCCCTCGCTGCCGAACAGCTGGGCCCCTGAATGACCCGTTGAGGGGGACCTTTCGATATAGAAAAGGCTTCTTGCGGACCCATCGCAAAGGCCCCTGGCGTTCACCATCTCGGTGAAGGACAGCTCGCACCCGTACCTGTGGAGAAGGGTCCTGTAAGGAGGATCTATGGCCCCCGCCATGGGGGCTGCAATGATGGGGACGGCAATTTCGATACACTTCCCATTGCGGGATATCCTCAATGGGGCAATGACCTCATCTGCCGGTGCCATCGGGAGACCTCAGGATGCACCAATTATTTAATCGGAACCCCGCTTTCCCCCCGGATGAGCGTTCCCCCTCCGAAGGGCCTGAACCCATTCAGGCCCGAGCTCTCAAGGTTCTGGGTGCTCTTTGCGATCATGGCCGTTTCCACCGCAGCGGTGCTCATACGGCTTTCCGACAGCCATCCCCTGACCATTGCGTTCTGGAGGCTGTTCCTATCGACCCTCCTCATTTCGCCTTTTGCCGTTCCAGGTCTCAAGAGGGAATATGGACATATGACCCGCAGAACGGTGTTGTCCCTTACAGCGGTCGGTTTCGTCCTTGCCCTGCATTTCGGGCTGTGGATCTGGTCGTTCAGATACACCGGGGTGGCCAGTTCCGTTGTGCTGGTGACCACACATCCGATCTTCGTCGCCTTCATCTCGTACATCCTCTTCAAGGAGAGGCTCGGAAAGCTCGCTATCGCGGGAGTGGCCCTTTCTCTGACCGGCTCTCTCATCATAATGGCATGGGGCTTCAGGACGAACAGCGATCTCATCGTGGGCAATCTGCTGGCCCTCGGGGGTGCCTTGATGGCGGGCATCTACATCCTTGCCGGGAGCAGCTTCAGGAAACGTTTGTCACTATCGACCTACACCTTCTTCGTCTACGGGTCCGCCACCATATTCCTCTTCCTTGCGGCCCTTTTCATTGGTGCGGACCTATGGGTGACAGACCATGTCGAATACCTTATCTTCCTGGGACTGGCCCTTGGACCTATGCTCCTTGGTCATACGATCTATAACTGGGCGCTGAAGTATGTGTCCCCGACGTTCGTTTCCGTATCGCTATTGGGTGAGCCTATAGGTTCCACAATATTAGCGTTCGTGCTGCTTAGGGAGGGCCCGTCGATTGGGGCCCTCGTTGGGGGGCCGCTGGTCCTAGCTGGTATTGCGATGGTCGCTTTAAGACCGCCCGTAAAGGAAGGTCCGACCATCTGAGGTAAGGACATGATCTTCGAAGATAGGTGATGCTATCGGACCATAGCGTCGTTCCAACTAATAAGGTTTATAAATATTAGATGTGATTCAATATTGGTCCTTTATAGGGATCG
>CAZLVP010000035.1:0-18393 GCA_964563055.1 uncultured Thermoplasmatales archaeon
TCCCTTGTCCCCCTCAGGAACCTGCTTTGCAGCTTCCAGTCCTGTATCCCAGATGACCTATCGATCTCTTCGGTGAGGCCTTTCAGTTCCGCGAACTCCCTGGGTGGCCCTTTGAGCGAATTCCTCATGGTCTCCCTCACCACCCAAACCCCCAGCGGTGCCCAGTACTCGTCCGTGATCCATCTTATGACGGTCGCTCCAGCACAGAAGCCCTTTGCCATCATATGCTCGACCACGGGGAGCCTAGCCGCATAATAGCCTCCCGTGATGTTGGAGGCAAAGTCCTTCCTGCCCCTTGGCCCCTCATGGTCAGTCACTGTCGTCCCCCCACCCCAAAGCGAACCCCTCTGCCACTGCTCCATCATCTCGAAGCGGAACGGTGGTGGATAGAACGCTATTAGGAAATTGTTCCCGTAATGGGATCCGCCATAGAGAAGGTACCTGTCCAGCGGAGGAAGTTCAAGTACCCTTTCCTTCAAGGCGATCGAGAGCGTGTCATCTATTGCCGTTATGGTCCACCTTGTAGGGACAAGCCTCCGTCTCCTTGCCTCCCCAAGGAGACCGACGGAGAAAAGCCTTGTCAGGTGTTCGAGCTGGATGCCGGTATCGTACAATCCAACGGTAGCTTCCGCCGCGGGCAGGTCGGTGTCCGAGGAGGCCCTCTCCACGGACCTGGGGACCTTTGCCCCGTCCTGCACGCTTACATCGTCTATCTTCACGGAAGGTCCCATGGGCATTGTTATCGTATCAAGTGACGGTGGGGCCCTAAAGGTCCTTTCGAGCTTCGAGAGCTCCATCACAGTGTCCAGGGACCTTGAGGAGAGGGCTATCTCCTGGACGGAAGAGAGCACCTTCCTTCCTCGGAAGGGGAGCCCTTTCTCGACCTCCCAGAGCGGTTCCGATGAAATGGTCCCACTATCAGAGGCCGTCCTCACGTTGAGAGCATATCGCCCCCTGATGAGGGAGGCCCTTATGGAATAGACATCCTCCAAAGCCCTTGAATAGAGGAATGTGGTGGATTCCAATCTTTCGGGCATTGGGACCGGAAGAGCACTTGCAAGGGGTCCGACGCTGATCCTGGGATATCCATAGGAGCCAACGAACACGGATGGGGGCGAAGGTCCCTCCACAGTGGTCCCAGTGAGGTCTATGGGGGCAAGCTTGTTCCGGACCTTTTCCAGAAGGGGGCACCTCCCTAGACCACAGAGGTCCTTCACTCCTTTGCATGCGTGGCAGTACGGGAACACCATGGCACACCTTCAGTAAATCCAGGATAGATAAAGTAACCTCAAGGGCCGGTCTGATGGGTGGTGAGGGCAATATGAGCTTTCGTGTATCAACAACCGACAAAACCTATATAGGGTGTCCTTAATGGGGGCTCACCGAAGGTATCAAGATGGTCCGAAAACTGGAACTCTCCAAGCTCAGGCACGGCACGGAGCTCCTCAAGAGGGGCTTCGCCAAGATGCAGAAGGGAGGTGTCGTCATGGACGTCACCAACGCCCAGCAGGCCCTAATAGCCGAGGAGGCCGGAGCGGTCGCGGTCATGGCCCTCGAGAGGGTCCCCGCGGACATAAGGGCCCAAGGAGGTGTCGCCAGGATGGCCGACCCGACCAAGATCATAGAGATAATCGATACCGTTTCCATCCCTGTAATGGCAAAGGCCAGGATAGGACATTTCGTAGAGGCCCAGATCCTAGAGTCCCTTGGGGTCGATATGATAGACGAGTCCGAGGTCCTAACCCCTGCAGACCCTCATTTCCACATTGACAAGAAAAAGTTCAAGGTCCCCTTCGTTTGCGGAGCTAGGGACCTGGGGGAAGCCCTCAGGAGGATACACGAGGGGGCCGCCATGATCAGGACCAAGGGTGAGGCAGGGACGGGTGACGTCATAGAGGCGGTCCGCCATCAGCACGCCATCATGGGAACGGTCCGTTCCTTGAAGGGCAGGGGTGAGGACGAGCTCTTCAAGGTCTCGAGGGACATCCAGGCCCCTGTTGAGCTCGTAATAGAGGTCGCCAGCCTACAGAGGCTTCCTGTCGTCAATTTCGCAGCGGGAGGGATAGCGACACCGGCCGATGCCGCCATGATGATGCAGCTCGGTTCCGATGGGGTGTTCGTCGGCTCAGGTATCTTCAAATCCAAGGAACCCCAGAAAATGGCAAAGGCCATTGTAGAAGCAGTTACCCACTACGACGATCCCGCGGTCCTTGCGAAGGTCTCCAAAGGCATAGGCGATCCGATGGCCGGCATGACCATTGCTGAGATCCCCAAGGAAAAGCAGCTGCAGACAAGGGGCTGGTAGGTCAACCAACCAGATCATGAATACTATTCTGTGCATAAGTTGATATAGCCAGGATGGTGTGGCAGTAACGGGATGTATAGGACATAAGTCCTTATCATCACGTACCTACTACAGACAGGTACCTCAAACTAAGCGATTAGTTAGGCTGTCCGTCAGGCCTTTGCCTGTACATCCCACCCTATTCCCTTTCAAAGTGGACCCTGCCCCTTCATGGTAACCTTTTTTAAGTATGAGCCGTTCAAACCAAACCTGCTTGGAGGCATAGCTATGGGAAGTCCGCCCGGAGACGAAAGGTCCATCTTCAGGTCCGAGATGGAGAAGGTCACAGGTCCGCTCAAGGTAGTTCTGATAGCCCCGGAGGCAAAGAGCGAGCCCTGCGAGGAGATGTCGGCCATCATGGAGGACATCTGCAAGACAAATCAGAACATCACCTTCGTCACGCTCAAAGAAGGGTCAGAGGACCTCCCGTCCTTCGTCCCGCCAGTGGAGCTCTATCCCACCGTCCTCCTCCTGGACAGCGAAGGAAAGGAGCACGGGACCAGGTTCGTCGGGGCCCCGTCCGGACGCATCCTTCACACCATCTCCCTTATGGCACAGTTGATCACCTCGGGCAGTTCCGGTCTCGATGAGGCAATGCTATCACGGGTCAAAGCCCTTCCGTCTAACGAAATCAAGGTTCTCGTGACCCCACAGGCACCTAATATCGAGGGTACCATGGACACCATGGCCAGGTTCGCCTATGGGTCGGATAATATTAGGACCTCCATAATCGAGATCATCCAGTTCCCGGACCTGGCGGAGAGGTTCAGGGTCATTGACATGCCCAAGACCCTGTCCAACGAGGACCTTAGGTACACTGGCGCGTTCACCCTTGAGGAGGCCATACAGATCCTCGAGAACCGGATAGGGGACCAGGAAAGCTGATCAGAACAGCCGTTCGGTCCATGGACGACCGCTCCCAATTTATAGGGAGCGACCCATTCCCCACTAAAGCCCTTACCCTTCTCCAGGTGGTGCGTAGATGAGGTCCATAGGTCCAACGGTACTAATGGCAGCTCTACTCCTGTTCCAGGTCGCCCTATCCATGATCCCATGGCAGGAGGGTCTCTCACCACTCGGCAGTGTCTCTGGGGTTGGGGGAAACGTCCCGCGCTTCATCAACGTCAGCAAGGAGGTGGGGCTCGAGGGGGTCAGGGGGGATTCTTTCGCATGGGGCGATTATGACGACGATGGTCACCAGGACCTATTGGTCAAAGGTGCCAGATTGTTCCGTAGCACTGGCCCTCCCAGTTTCCGTTTTCAGGAAGTGACCGAAGAGGTGGGTCTCATCAATTCGGGATACAGCGCTTGGGGCGACCTTAACGGCGACGGATATCTGGACATATTCTCGGCTGGCCATCCTTACAACTTCGGCGACTCTGTCTGGCTGAACAGTGGACCGCCATACTACACTTTCAAGAACGCCTCCCTCCTGTCAGGCCCAAACGGGGTGGACGACAGCAGCCCCAGCATAGCCGTATCACTTGGCGACCTGGACAGGGACGGGGACCTGGACGCCTATGTGGTCAATTGGAGGGACGATGCCAACATCAAGTACGAGGACGTCCTCTGGAGGAACAGGGGGGACGGCAGCTTCGAGGACATCACCGAGGCCGCAGGCATCGTGGACTGGAACCCTCGAAGAGGGGAGCCCAATGCAGGTATGGGAGTGAACATGGGTGACTATAATAACGACGGTTGGACAGACATCTATGTCTCCAACTACCTTGTCTCTGCAAATTACCTTTTCGAGAACCAGAAGGACGGTACCTTCAGGGACGTCGGCCTTGAGAAGGGATGCGCCGGGGAACCGCTAGTGGGTCCCCAGGACACCTATTACGGCCATACGGCCGGGTCCCAATGGTGCGATTACGATAAGGACGGCGACCTTGACCTCTGGTGCTCCAACCTGGCCCATAAGGACCCCTACAGGACCTGGATATGCGATGATTCGGAGCTATGGCGCAATGACGGACCCGACACTGGTTTCTCGTTCACCAATGTGAGGGACCAGACCGGGATACCGACGGTCCGCTTCGAGACAGAGGAGCTCTTCTTTGGCATCGCATGGGGCGACTATGACAATGACGGCGATATGGACATGTTCATCCCCCAGATCAAATCGTATTTGGACTATGCATACTCCCTGCTCTTCGAGAACCAGGGGGATGGCACCTTCATCGATGTGTCCGACGAGGCAGGGTTCCGCGTCTGGGACTCCGACGGGGGCTGCTGGTGCGATTACGACGAGGACGGGGACCTGGACCTGATAACGGAGGGAAAATACCCTTACGAGAACGGGACATATCAGACACATCTTTACAGGAACATGGGGACGGGCGGGAACCACTTCCTACAGGTGGACCTGACCGATGAGAACGGGGCACCATCGATAGGCAGCAGAATCGTGGTAAGGGACACATCTGATGGCTCTCTCATAGGCATGTCCGAGGTGGAAGGGGGCACGGCCGGACATGCTTACGGCCCCTCCTTCACCCAGGAGTTCGGTCTAGGGGACCGGACACCGCCCCTTGAGATGACCGTACATTGGAGCACCGGGGAGACGACCTATCATACGGATGAGGTATACGATTCTAGGATCGAGCTCGTCAAGGACGTTTTGGACCTTTCTGTAGAGATACGAGGTCTTCAGAATGTCGTCAAGGAAGGGGAGAGGATCGATCTGAGGTTGGCCGTAGTCAATCGAGGAGGTTCCGACGTGAAGGAGCTCTCGGTCGACCTCACGGACATGGTGACCATCGATGGCTTGACAAGGACGGGACCCTGGACCAGAACGTTGACCGGAGGCCCGGTAAGATCTCAAAGCGAAATAGTGTTCGAGGTCACCCTTGACACCGCAGGTACAGTGGGAAAGCATTCACTTGAGGCCATCGTCCAGCGGTCCTTCCCTTCTGACCCTGACGGTGCTCTCAAAGGAGAGGCCTCCATAGAGGTGATCTCTTCGAACAGACCACCTCGGATCACCGAAGTGTCATTGTCCCCAGAGACCACGGAGCCTGGAGGACAGGTCAATATTGTAGTTGGTACGATAGATGATGATGAGGACCCCCTCTCCTTCTCCTTCGAGAGCGATATTGGGACCTTCAAGGGGATAGAAGAGCATCTGGGGAGTGCGACCTGGGCGTGTCCAGGGAGCTTGCAGGTCAAGGGGAAGCTATCGGTCCCCGTCAGGATCACCGTGACCGATGGTAGGGGGGGCTCCGACACCCGGGAGATCTATATGTTGGTATACGAGGTGGTCGCTCCTCCTATCGTCCTCTCTTCAGGTTCTAACATCAGGTACATCCGATCTGACAGTGATTCGGAGATCAAGCTCTGGGCATTGATAACCGATGATGACGGTCCTTCAGGGATAGTACTGGTCGAGGCCGATCTGTCCGAGCTCGGTCTATCGGATAGGGCCGTGCTCAGGGACGACGGTCTCGAGGGGGACCCGACACCGGGGGATGGGAACTATACGGGGACCTTCTCAGTCCTGAAGGGCCTGCTCCCTGGAAGGAGGACAATAAAGGTCACCTGTGAGGACACCGAAGGGTTCAGGGAAGGGGCTGATATAGTGGTGACGGTGGTAGACCCCCAGACGACTGTCGGTATCGAAAGGTCGGAGCGGGTCGTCACCATCGGACTGGTAATAGGCTTCATGGCCATCCTGCTCATTTGCGCACTTGTCCTGAGATTGGCCCTACGGAAAAGGGTGAAATGAGGGGGCGAAAGACCCGCTGAACACTCATACGCCGGCTTGGAGCGTCCCAACCATGGATCGGTCGGATAGGTTCGGAGGCCTGCTCGAATGGGCCATCATCGCCGTGACGCTGTCGCTTCTCGGATCGGCAGGCTACGGTATCTACGGTCCTGCCGGGTCAAGGACCATAGGCACATATCTGGCAGCAATGTTCTTCGGTATAGCGGTCCTGCTGCTAATCCTCAAGGCCCTGGGGCAGCCCCTCATGGCAATGATCGGAGCTAGGAACCTAGTAAGGCACCGAGGAGATTCCGTTATTGCGATCCTGGGTTTCATGGTGGGAACGTCCATAATCTGCTCCTCGCTCGTCATAGGGGACACCGTGGACAACTTCGTCGTTTCCCTCATCCACGAGAACTATCACATGGTGGACGAGGTGGTTTATTCTGTGGAACCGTCCGGCAATTATTCGGTTTTCGAGGGCGAAATGGCCCAGGAGGTGGCGGACCGCATCTGGTCCATGGAGGGAAGGGAGGGTCTGCTGGACGGGCTCTCGTGGGAGCTGGAACTGCTGGTGTCCGTCGAGAACCCCGATGAGGACCTTTTAGAGCCTTTCATGATCGTGAGGGCGTTCTCCCCCTTGACGACGCCAGTCTTCGGGCCGCTCTATTCAGAAGGCATGGAACTGGAAGGCGACATAGGTCAGGGAGAGGTCGCTCTCACTCGCTCGGCCGCAGATAAGCTGAACGCCGTAAGGGGCACCACTTTGTTCGTCAACAACGGTTTCGACTCGCTTACGCTAACGGTGTCCGCTGTGCTGGACGACAAGGGGCGAGCCCTCATCTTCGGGGGAGAGAACCTGTTCGCAAGCTACGACACACTTTGGGAGCTCTTCCAGCTCCCGCATTCGACCCCAGGGAGCGATGTGGGGCCTGGGGATTGGGGCGGTGGTGCTTACAACGTACTGTTCATCTCTAACCGCGGCGGTGTGGTGGAAGGGGGTGAACTATGCAAGAAGGCCATACCCAAGGTCCAGGACGCGTTGGATGGGTTCGAACACCCGCTGGGTTCCGGCAGGTACTTGAGCATTGCCCAGGACAAGGGTTCGGGGGTCGCAAGGGCCAAGGACGGGATATCCACCTTCACAAAGCTCTTTGTCACTATAGGGGCCTTCACCATTGTTGCCGGGATATCGCTCATAGTGAACATCTTCGTCATGCTCTCCGAGGAGAGGCGGGAGGAGATGGGCATCTCACGTGCCATTGGGACGATGCGGGCCCACCTAAGGGCGGCATATCTTATCGAGGGAGCCCTCTATTCGCTCCTCTCCTCGCTCACGGGGGTCGTGGTGGGGCTAGGGGCCGCTTACCTGGTGCTATATCTACTTGAGGGGCTCATAGGGTCATTCACAGGCCAGGGAGTGGATATCCTTGGATATTTCAACATAAGGTTCGGCACTCTGTTGCTCTCATTTGCTGCCGGGTCCTCCATTACGCTCGGGACCACTTGGTTCATTTCGAACAGGATCGCGCGTCTCAACATAGTCTCGGCCGTCAGAGGGCTCCCTCCTCCCAAGGTCCATACTTGGCCCCAGATCATGGTCCGGAGGTTCAAAGCCACCTGCGACGCCAGGGGTCGGAGCGGGCCTCTCTGCGCGGTCTCGTCCTTCTTGGATGTCATGGTGGACAGGCTCGTAATGTGGGGTGTCCTACTGTTGTCCTCCGGTCTCATCTTGGTCTCATGGGGGGTCATGGTGGACAGCCTCTGGCAGGCGCAGGTGGGTCTTTCGTTGGCCATAGTTGGCATAGGTCTTACCGTAAGGCACTGGCTGCCTGACAGGTTTGTCCTTTCCCTGATATCCTTAGCGGTCATGCTCCATTGGGTGGTCACCCCACTCTTCTTCGGAGGGTTGGATTCTGACCTGGAGATGTTCCTACTCTCAGGGTTCGTGCTGGTAACCTCAGGTGTGGTCCTTGCTGTATGGAACACGGAGACCGTCCTCGGAGCCCTAATATGGGCCCTAAGGCCGCTGGGGAGCGTAGCCGCCCCGGTCAGGATGGCGGTCTCCTATCCGCTCAAGAAGAGGTTCAGGACGGGGTCTACCATGTTCATGTTCGCCCTAATAATATTCACGGTCACCGGAACCTCCGTGGTCGCATATCTCTTCAATCTCAACATCGAGGACCTTGAAAGGAGCATTGGAGGCGGTTACGAGGTGGTGGGGATATCAATCCGGGACATACCCGACCTCGAGGGAACATTGAGGACCGAATGGGGCGGACAGAACATGTCGGCCTTGAGATGGGAGAGCACGACCTCTATGGCCATAGGCTTCGTCAAACTGAACATCTCCAGCGATAGATGGTCCTATGCAGAGCGGTCCCACATAGTTTGCTCGGTCACCCCGGAGTTTCGGAGTCACAATACCTACGGGTTCAGCGATGTGGACTGGTCCCTCTTAAGGTCCCGGGGGATAACAGGAAGGTCTGACGAGGATATATGGAGGGCGGTTGACCAACCTGACCTTGTCATCGTTGACTCGACCCTCGGCGAGAACAGCTTCGGACCACCCGGTCTTGGATTGAAAGCGGGGGCCCCTCTCACTATCATACTGCAGAACGGCACAAGGCTTCAGAGGACCATTGCCGCAATAACGGACCAGTTCGCCATAAGGGCGGTCTTTACGAACGAATCCGCTGGTGCGAGCGTCTACAATGTCACCATCAAACGCCTGCACATGCTGGATGTCGCCCGGGGCAATGATGCGAACACGGTCTCCGACGGATTGAGGAAGGCTTTGAAGGACTACGGGCTTTATACCATAGTCATAGAGGACGTCGTCAAGGAGATCCTGAAGTTCCAGAACGGTTTCTTCGATCTGTTCAACGCATATCTTTCGCTGGGGCTCGTCATTGGCATCGTCGGCCTGGGGATAGTGACGCTGAGAGCGGTCTACGAACGGAGGCATGAGATAGGCATGATGAGGGCCGTGGGCTTCAAGAGGCGCGCCGTTATGGCCGTGTTCTTGGGCGAGGCATCATACGTCGCAGGGACCGGTGTGTTGGTCGGTGCGGTCATGGGCACGATGTTGGCCTATATGATCTGGAAGGACCAGCTTCAGGCCGACCTCCCCCTCTTTGGAGTGCCATGGGCCACGGTCGTTATGATATCCCTCGGGGCTCTCTTTTTCTCATTGCTCTCGACACTGCCCCCGTCAAGATTGGCATCAAGGATCGCCCCCGCCGAGGCATTGAGATATGAGTGAGCCTCACTTCATCTGGGCCGCAAGCAGGTTCCTTATGGCCTTTATGAACTTGGCACAGTCCTCTAGAGAGCCCTGTTTCAAGGCCTCATCGGCCTTGAGATAGAGCTTCTCGATCCTGAGGAACTCCGGTCCCACGGATGTCTGTGTGTCCATCGTTCCCCTCACGGTCATCAAGGCCTTTGACAGGTCCGCATGCAGCTTGCCGATCTTGATTGCGCTAGAGATAGCGAGCCGGAACTCCCTGATCGCCCCGGAACTATCATCTATCTCCATCAATCTGATCCCTTTCTTGTAGAATGACCTGGCCTCGTCTATCCTAAGGTTCTCAGGGAGCTTCTCAAAGAAGCATTCGAGCTTCTTTTTTATCTCGTTCGCATCCTTCTCCCGGGTCTTGGCCTTGGGAGAGGTATCGAGCTCGAGGAACTCATCCATCATGCAGGTGTATTGCTGGTTGGTGTCCTGTACTTGGCCTATCGGGCCAATCCTCTCGGTCCCCTTTGGTCTGTTGGGAGCAGGTTCCTTTATGGCGAAGGACTCCGTCCTCTTCAGCTGTTCTATCCTCGATCCGGCGATCATCTTCGCTATACCTGTTATGTCATTGTCCTCCACTTTCGTCGTTACCGGTGCCTCGACCGGTCCGACACTCGAGGACCTGTCCTGGACATCCACTCCATTAAGGGTAGGGACCGTCCGGGGGCCCGTTCCTTGGGGGGAACCTTCCTCTTCAGGTCCTTTCAGCGAGATCTCTTTCTCGTCCACTGAGGAGGTGGCTATGATCCTGATCGGTCTGGCAGGCCGACCTTCCGTTACACCAGTGACTATATAGGGTTCGGGGACAGGGACCTCGATCCTATCCAATTGCTGGGTCGTTCCCATATGACCTTGTTCAGGTCCCTTCAACTCAATGGTCTGTCCTGGACCATCCATTGAGGGTTCGATGGGTGAGGGTCCATACGTTCTCTGCTCGGACCTCTCATCTCCCGCTCCTTCCATCAGCTTTCTCTTCTCGGCCATGTCCTTTGCCAATTTCTTAATGCCCCCAAAGGACCTGCCCTTACCCTTCTCAGGGACGCTGAGATCCGTCCTCTTGGGCCCCCTCCCTCTGACAAGGACCTGCATTGCCTTATCGACCTGCTCTGCCTCTTTCTTGATCTGTCTCACCTGGGGTTTGGATAGGTTTGCCTCTATGCGCTCCCAGGTCCGGAAGAACCTAGTGAAGTCCCCCTTTTCGTAAGAATCCCTTGCATCGGCTATGTTCCTCCTCAGGTCAGGGTCTTCCGCTGCTTGGTCCATTGCACCAACGTTCTCGAGGGTCATCAATCTCCTCTTGGCCCTCCAACGGTTCTCCAGGACGATTATCGACTCCCGGACCTGTGATATGGAACCTGACATTTCCTTGACCTTTGCAGGGTCCGGTCTGTCATAGAGCATTGAGGTGCGCTCGAGCAGACCGGCGATGAAGGAAGAGATGGATTCCTTCTCCTTGATGAACTCATCGCCCTCGATCGATCTGAACACCTCCTTGCTCAGGTCGTCCAGCTCTTCAAGGTCGGTAAGTACGGCCTCTATTCCCTGCATATCCCAAATTGCCTTGAGGTTCGTTGCCTCCTCCATGAGCCCATCGATCTTGCGTTCTATCCCCTCGCGCTCACCCCTCCTGACAGAGGTGATGAGCTCCCTTGCTCTTCCTCTGAGCCCCTTCGCCCCCTCATCGTCCATCTCCGATAGTAACTCCAAGGCCGCTGAGCAGCGTTCCAGTAGGGCCCTCTCCTTGACCCTGTCCCCCATGCCATCAATGGTCGCTGCAACCCGTTTTAGCACTAAGGGGAGACCTTTTAGATCGCCCTCAGAGATCCCCTTGGAGATGGTGTCGAGCTCCTTCACCGTTCCCTTCGCCTCATCATCGGTTATGAACCCAGAACTATTTCTGACGACCTCGAACAGGTCATGCTTGAGGGAATCGATCCTCTTCCTAACTGATCCCTTGAGCAGGGAATCAAGCTTCTCGATGACCTTATCGGTCCTAGCTATACTTGCTTCAGGACCTTCCTCGGACCCGAGCTTCGATATGTCCTTGGCCATGCTTGAGATGTCGACCCCTAGCTCCTTGGATGTGGCTTCAAGTCCTTTGAGGTAAGCCATCTTTTCCTTGAGCTTCCCCTTGAAGAAACTCTCCTCGAGAGATACGATGGTCCTTAATGCCTCTTGGGCGGACCTGTAGGCATCCTTCCGATCGCCCGCCTCCATCAGGACCTCTGCCCTGTTCATGGACGCAACGGCACCAAGCATCTCGGTCTGGGGCAGACCCATGGCGGTATACCTTTCGATCTTGGCCTTAACCTCCCCAATAATCTGGGAGGTCATATTCCCTAGGTCTGTCCTGATCCTACTGTCGATATCCTCCTCGAACTTGGAGGCCTCCTCCAGGATCTCGAACGATGATATCTTCTTGACATTCGCCATCAGCTTACGAAGCACATCCGCTTCGTTCCTCATGTTAAGACCGAGAGAGACGCCCTCTTCCAGGAGCTTCCTGCACCTCTCCACCTTGAGGTCTATCTCTCCCGGTAGACGGTCAATATAGAAACCATGGACCTCCGACTGGATCCTGGCAAGGTCCCGGACCGCATCCATCATGGACCCGGTTCGGGTTGGGTCATCGATCATGGACCCGATACCTGTCAGCAGACCTTCCCATCCTTTATCCTGAACCTTGAAGGACCTGAGCCTGTCGACCTCACCTTTAGATTCCAGAAAGACGGCCTTAAGAGGACCGAGATAGTTCTCACGGAGGACCCTCTCCACGTTCTCCATGACCTCGTTCGTCAGCACTTCGGCAAGTTTGAAGTTCTCGCCTGCCAGGGACCTCTCGATGACCTTTTTCACTGGGTCCACGTTCCTTGCCAGCTCGTCATCGAGCCCCAGTTCGTCCATCTGTTTCAGGAGCAGGTCCAATGAGGATATCCTTTCCTTCATGCCCTTGACCTTGTTCTTGAGCTCAAGGTCGGTCGCATGCTCAAGGAGGTCGTAGGATTCTGTGAAGAACCTCTTCGCAGTTCCCCCCTCCTCCAGTGTGGACCCTATGTTCTTCAGGGAGCCCTTCAAAGTGGAGATATCTGCCCCCTCCTTCTCCATTATTACGATCTTGTATTGGACCTCCTTAAGGAAGCGCTCACCTTCCTTAACATAATATGAGGCCGAATCCTCTTCATAGCGTTTCAGGAACTCCAGGTAGGCGCTCCTTATGGCCAGCGGTCCCTTTCGGAAGAGATTGCCAAAGGATTCGTAGAGGCGTGTGAGCCCTGTGACGTCGAACTGGTCCCGGCCCCTGTCAAGGAGCTCCCGCATCTCCTTCATCTTGGACTCGTAATACCTCTTGCCGTTGACCTGATAGTGCTCTTCGAGCGAGGTCTCGAGCTCCTTGTAAAGGAACAATGACCTGTCGAGCTTTCCCTCCTTTTCAAGCTGGTCCGCTTCCTCGAGCTTTGTCTGGAAGGTCTCTGAACCGAGACCTACCTCTTCGAACTCGTTCAACCGTTTCCTGACGGCCTCACGGACCTTCGATAGGCTTTTAGTGTCTCCAGCACGGGCCTCGCTGAGGAAGGGGGAGAGCTCGAGAGCGATCTGCCTGGCATCGAAGTACCTGGCATCCTTTACATAGGAGGAAAGGACCCCCATCCTCTCCTCTAGGTGGGTCCTGAACGGGTCCCCCTCATCATATCTCTTCATGAACTCCTCGAAATGTGCCATCTGCTCCTTTAGGGTCATCCTCTGGCTTTCAATGACCCGGGTCAGGCCCTCTATCTCATGGAGCATTTCAGGTCCCTGGGAAGGGGTCAATCTTGAATCCACGTCCTTGATGAACCTTAGAATGTTGTCGTAATCCTTCTTCAGGTCCTCCCTATAACCCTCTAGGTTCCCGTTCCTGGCCAAACGGTTCTTGAGTATGGACAGGATGAACCTGATTATCCCGGACCAGGATATGGAAACATCAAGGTCACGCACCTCCCTATAATACTTCATTGCCTGACCAAGATCACCTTTTTTTAAGGATATCTCACCCATGGCCAGGAGCGCCTCGAAATCGTTCGGATGCTGGTCGAGTATCCTATAGTACATCTCGGTGGAGGTGTCAAGGTCCTCCATCTTTAACATCATCTGGGCCATCCCTCGCAGGACCTCTTCGTTGTGGGGGTAGAGGAGAAGGCTCTTTTCGAAGACCTTCTTTGCCTCATCGAGCTCACCGAGCTGGACCAGGGCCTTACCGTAATTGACCAATGCCCTATCGTCCTGGGGGACGAGGTCCAATGCCCTGACGAGCAATCTGGAAGAGAGCCTAGGATTGCCCGAAGCGAGAAGAGGTATCCCAGCATCTATCAGGTTGGTTGGGTCGGTGAGGGGGTTCTCTAGCCCTTTCTCGTAGCTGTCTATCGCATCATCTTCCCTGTGGAGATCGGAATAGACCAGTCCGAGCCTGATCCATGAGTCTCCGAACCTCTCGTTGTAGTTCAGGGAGCTGTTAAGGGACCGAAGCGCTTTCTTCGTATCTCCGAGCTCATGCTCCAGATGCCCTTTCAAGTACCAGAGGAAATGGCTAGAGGGAAGTGTGAAGAGGAGCGTATCCACCTGCTTTAGCTTCTCCTCAAGTCCATCCGAGAAGTAATCAGGGAAATCCATGGGAGGTGTGGTGCCCTTCTCGAGCGCCTGCCAGCAGATATCACAGAAGGGTATACCCTCCTCCATCTGCTCATTTGTCTCACAGAACGAGCACCTCAAATCGTTCACCGTTCCCGCAAATGGGTCCGGCCCTGCACCGGTCCCTTATATTATATCAGTTCCAACCCAATCGACATATCCATTGATAATACTTTCATCAATATTCCTGGAAACGAGCGCCTATCTGGACGGCCCCCTCAATGCGCCTTTGACATTTCATCTAGCATGATACACAGATCATCGAGCGATATCCTCGATTGGACCTGGGTCCTTAGTTCCTTTAGGGTGAAAAGACCCTCGTTCACCTCGTTCTCCCCTATAATGAGCAGATGGGTGGAACCACTATCAACGGCAGAGGATATGGCCTTCTTCAAAGGTCTATCCATGGTCTCCATAAGGCATGTGATACCTTTGGACCTTATGAGAGCTGCGGCCTCGAAGGCTGACCCCCATGCGGTCTTTCCTATAGGGACCACATAGAAACCGACCCTATCTGGTCTGCGGGTTGTGAGCTCCCCAAGGGATACGATTATCCTATCGAACCCGAGCCCAAAGCCTATTCCCTCGACCTCTGTACCGAACAATGAGGAGAGCGAATAGGCACCTCCACCACATACCTGCTTCTCCGCACCAAGGCTAGGGACCTCCGCCTCGAACACGACACCGTCATAGTAATCGAGCCCCCTTGAGATCGATGGGTCGAAGAGAACAGTACCCTGCGACCCTCCAAGGATGGTAAAAAGGTCCCTGAGGTCGTTCATGGGCACGGTGATATCTGTCCCCACCATCTTGGTGATATCAGCCAAGGCCGTCGGGACCTGGTCGAGCGTGTAGGTCGTGGTGATGAGGTCTTTGACCGATGATGAGACCTCCTTTCCCAGGTGGTCTAGCTTCGATGAGATGGCCGAAGTTTCCTTCTTATCGATAGCGATCATTAGGTCTCTGTCCTTATCCGGGTCCAAGCCGACCCCTCTTAGGACCGCCCTTAGGATGGCCACATGTCCTATCCTGAACCGTAGTTCCGGGACCCCCACCCGCATCATGGAGCCCATGGCGGCCGATATCACTTCCGCATGGGCCTGCGGGGTCCTCTTTCCGATGTATTCCAATCCCAACTGCCAGAACTCCCGATACCTGCCTTTCTGGGGTCTCTCGTACCTAAAGCAGTTCCCGAAATAATATATCCGAAGGGGTTTAGGATCGTTCTTGAGGGCCGATGAGTAGAATCGCATGACGGGGGCCGTGAGTTCGGGACGAAGGACCATATCCCGACCGCCCTTGTCCTTGAACAGGTACATCTGGTCCACGACCTGGGGCCCGGACCTGGATATGAAGAGCTCAGCGGATTCGAACGTGGGAGTAGCGATCTCCCTATAACCATAGCTCTCTATGACGGACCTCATCAGGTCCGCGACCCATCTCCGGCGTGCCATCTCCTCGGGTCCGAAGTCCCTTGTCCCTCTAGGTGGTTGGAACTCTACCATTGTAATAGCTCCCCATTATCTGGTGCCAATGGCCGATGATATATGACGTATTATATATAGCTCGGGACCCATAGAAGCAACAGCCCCCAAATTGTCGAAGAGCGTAGACCATGGTCCCTCATCCTGTGGGCATCGGGAGGTAAGGAAGTATTATATACAGGATGTAGAATACTCCCCCTCCCCCAAGGGTTGCAGGGGCAGTGTGGCCTATGCATCCAGGGGGATAACGACGTGCACCCCGCGAACAGAAGTTCATGGGGGAAGGAGACAGGTTAAGGCGCAAGCCTATGAAACCTATGAATCTCGTTCATATGCGTTCCGGACGTCTGTTGAGCCGGTAGTCTTGCGGTTACTATGTCATCTGGTGAATGGCTTGGCTCGGGCGCCGAAGAAGGTCGTACCAAGTTGCGATATGCGGGGGGTAGGCACAAGGAGCCTTTGATCCCCTGATAGCCTAATGGGACTTCCTGACACTTAGGTGCCAATCCCTTTTGGGATAGGGAACCCGGGGAATTGAAACATCTTAGTACCCGGAGGAAAAGAAATCAACCGAGATGCCGCCAGTAAAGGCGATCGAAAACGGCAAAGGGCAAACCGAATCCCCGGTCGAAAGGTCGGGGAGATGTGGAGCGGCCCGGTCACATCCTACCTTCAGAACCAGAAGTCAGCATGGAACTCTGCGCCATAGAGGGTGAAAGCCCCGTATGGGCAATGAAGGAGGATGATTTCCGGGGTCCAAGAGTACTGCACGTTGGAACTCGTGCGGGAATGCGGGTGTCAGAAACATCCAACCCTAAATACGTCCCGAGACCGATAGTGTACTAGTAGTGCGAATGAAAGCTGAAAAGTACCCTTGACGGGAGGTGCAAAGAACCTGAAACCAGATGATGACAGGCTGATATGGCGGGAAAGCGAGAAGCGCCGTCATATCGTTCGTGCCGAATAATGAGCCAGGGAGTTCTATTCAACGGCGAGGTTAAGTGGATCATCCACGAAGCCATAGGGAAACCGACCGCCCGCAGCGAAAGCGAGGGGCGGGGTGTGCTCGCCCGGAGTCGTTGGAGGGAAACCCGAAGCCCGTCGATCTATGCCTGGGTAAGATGAAGCCTGAGGAAACTCGGGTGGAGGTCTGAACCGGTGCTGATGTGCAAATCGCTCGGATGACCTGGGTATAGGGGTGAAAGGCCAATCTAGGCGGGAAATAGCTGGTTCCTCCCGAAATATCTCGCAGGATAGCCTCTGCTGAGGCAGTTCGTGCTGTAGAGCACCAAATGAAGACTTAGGGGGAGAAATCTCTCGGTCTTCTACTGAACTCCAAATGTGCGAACGCCGTAGAAGCAGGGAGTGAGGGCCTCTGGGGTAAGCTTGGGGTCCGAAAGGGGAACAACCCGGCCCGATGTTAAGGTCCCAAAGTGTCAATTAAGTGTCACAGACAAAAAGGGTCCGTGGTCTAAGACAACTGGAAGGTGGGCTTAGAAGCAGCCATCCTTCAAAGAGTTCGTAACAGATCACTAGTCGAGATCATGGGCATTGAAAATGGACGGGGCTAAATGACCACCGATACATCGGATCACTGAAAGGTGTTATAGTAGGGAGGTGTCGTGCGTGGGTAGAAGTGGGGCCGTGAGGTCCTGTGGACCGCGTTCGAATAAGAATCCTGGTACAAGTAGTAGCGTAGAACGGTGAGAAACCGTTCCGCCGTAGGGGCTAGGGTTCCTCGACAATGTTCGTCAGTCGAGGGTTAGTCGATCCTAAGGCATACCTTAATCGGGAATGCCGAAAGGGAAACAGGTTAATATTCCTGTACCTAGCGATATTTTGCTCAGGGTTGTCCGGATCGGGATAGGTCGAGCAGGGTAACCGCCCTGTTCAAGCGAGGTAAGCTTGCGGAGAGTTGTAATGACGAGAAGCAGGCCAAGGCGTGAGTAGGAGGACGTATGGGCCTCTTCGACTGATTCCTGGTCCCACTGAAAGCTTCCCTGAGGTCGTATCGTTAGTCCGTACCGAGATCCGACACAGGTGCCCCTGGGTGAGAAGCCCAAGGTGTATTGGTCTAACCGACGCGAGGGAACTCGGCAAAATCGCCCTGTATCTTCGGTATAAGGGGTGCCAGCTCCAGTAAGAGCTGGTCTCAGTGACTAGGGGGCTCCGACTGTTTAATAAAAACACAGGTGACAGCTAGACCGAAAGGTTGTGTATTGTCGCTGAATCCTGCTCAGTGCAGGTATCTGAAACCCGGTTTCAACCGGAAGAAGGACCTGTAAACAGCGGGGGTAACTATGACCCTCTTAAGGTAGCGTAATACCTTGTCGCTTAATTGGCGACTTGCACGAAAGGCCCAACGAGAGCCCCACTGTCCCCGCGTCGGATCCAATGAAAGTGACTAACTGGCGCACAGTCCAGTACCTTCCAAAAGGAAGCGAAGACCCCGTAGAGCTTTACTGCAGCCTGTAGCTGCTGTACGGATTGGGATGTGCAGCGTAGGTAGGAGACGTCGAAGCCTGGACGCTAGTTCAGGTGGAGTCACAATGTGAGACACTACCCTTTTCGATTTGTACGGCTTACCATTTAGGTGGGACACCTATAGGTGGGCAGTTTGGGTGGGGCGCCACGCCCTCAAAAAGATAACAAGGGCGCCCAACGGTCAGCTCAGGTAGGTCAGAAATCTACCGATGAGTGTAAAGGCAAAAGCTGGCTTGACGTGGATTGAAACAATAACAACCCACGATGCGAAAGCAGGGCTTAGCGAACCAACGTGCCTCATTTATGGGGGCCGTTGATGACAGAAAAGTTACCCCGGGGATAATTGAGTTGTCTCCAGCAAGAGTTCATATCGACCTGGAGGCTTGCTACTTCGATGTCGGCTCTTCCTATCCTGGTG
>CAZLVP010000036.1:0-17250 GCA_964563055.1 uncultured Thermoplasmatales archaeon
AACTGACCTGACATGCCGGGGACAGGGTAAGCTCTGGTCAGTTCCGTTCGGACCCTTCTGTCACCCTTTATGGATGCCCTCTTCAAGGCCGCTTCGAACGAGCGCCCATCCAGAAGAGAGGACCCTATTCCGTTGAGGAGTTCCGGTACGGACACGCCCAACACCCCATCCGCAAGCCTCTCCCGTTCGGGACCTCTCGAGAACATGTCTATGGTCCCTCCGGTCAACAGAGCTGCACCGCATAGGAGCATCAGGAAGTGGGTCTCTAAGGCGCTCATACCAGCGAACGGTATGGTGAGGGGGGACGCTCCATAGAGGATATATCGTAAGGAGAGGAGGGTCAGGACAAGACCGAGAACGGAGGAAAAGATGTTCAGGGACGTTGGAACAAGATTGAACCTTGCCTGGCCCCTTGGGGCGGCAGAGAACCTGGGCCTCTTCCTGACCAGATAGCCTCCGAAGGCCAGAATGGAGGCTGGGAGGACCGCCCAGAGGAGAAAGCCCACCATATAGGTGGTCCTTCCCCCTATGCCCGCTATTGGCACCATGGTCGCAAGGAGGACCGGCAGCAGGACCCCCAGACCGAAGAGGGCACTTGACGGGGCGGAGAGAGAGCGGCCGTACGCCTCCATCCTCTCCCGTGATTCCTCGGAGAGCCTTTCAACGACCCTTCTGGCGGATGTAAGGACCTCTTCCTCGCTCGGTTCGAGCTCCGCCCCACGCAGACTTTCCAGGGCCCTCCCAAGCATAGGCTCCTCGTTCCCCCATTCCTCCGATAGCTCGGCCATGCACTCATCGAACGTCCTCCCCCTGCACCTCAACTCCCACAGGACCCTACCAAGTATGAGACCCTCCTTCTCCGATTGGCTGATATGGGCGCACTTCAGAGCTGACAGGAGGGAGGGATTGATCTCCAGGAAGGCCGCAAGCCTTCTGACGTTGTCCTGCATGATGGAGGTCCTGTCCCGCCGGTCCCTCTCGGCCCTTCTCAAAGGCCCCCTGGAGGTGTACAAGAGAACTGCTGTCGGGAGGGCTATCAATAATAGTATGCCCACGAAGAGCATGAAGGGAAGGTCCATCTCCGATGAGCGCCCGACCTCTATCTCCACCCATTCACCGTCCGAGGTCAATTGAATGTCCTTCAGGACCGTCACATCCTGGTAAAGGTCCGAGATGCCATCTCCATCGATGTCCTTCAGACCCAATGGGTCTGGGGACAGGGTCATTGCAAGGACAAGGGCCCCGGTTATGAATACGGCCGCCGAAGCCATGAGAGGCCTTGCATCTCCCATCAACGTCCCCCCTTTTCCAGCAGTTCGGTGAGCTTGGAGATGAACCTGATAGCATCAGTGGGCTTTCCACCATCCACCATTTCTTCCCTGACCTCCCTGAAAGATGCATTGTAGAGGGCGGTTATGGAAGGCTTGCGGGCCCCCTCTGGGCCCAAGGTCTCCAGTGCGCTCTCCATCGCACGGGACCTGAGCCCCATCTCACTTTCCATCCCCAGAGGGTCCATACCCCAGGTCGAACCGATCCGTTTAAGGACCGAGGAGGTTGCCAGACCCTTGGCCGGTACCAAAGAGTCGGTCCGGGGGTCGTAGGTGAACAGGTCCCTGAACCTTCCGACCTCACCCGTTTTGATTAGCTCGGCCACCTGAACGACCCTCCTGAGCCGGGCCCTCTTCCCCCCCGGCCGGACCAGCCCCGTCACCACTACAAGATCAGTGGCCGAGAAACTGCCTGGGGGAACGCCCAGGTCGTCCACGGCCCTCTTATAAACGGCATCCGCGGAATCCGCATGGAACGTCCCCATTACTGAGGAGCCTGCCGTCCCCGCGGACATGGCCTCATAGAGGACCCTCGTCTCCGGCCCTCTGACCTCGCCCATCACAAGGACGGACTCTCCCAACCTCAAGGCCGTCCTGAGGGCCTTCTCGGGAGTGGATACTTTGCCCTGCCCTACTGTAAGTCCCAGGACCTTGTAGCCCAGCTCGTTCAGGGCCGATATCGGGAGCTCCGGGGTGTCCTCTATGACGATGGCCCTCTGGGACATGTCCACTTCGAAAAGGAGTGCGCCCAGGAGAGAGCTCTTGCCAGCCCCCCTCGGGCCGGCTATCAGAATGGTGCATCTACCGTCAACACAAAGGCTTAGGAAGCCAGCGCATAGAGGTGATAAGGTGCGGTTCAGGACCAGGCCCATAAGGGTCCACGGATCGTGGGAGTGTTTTCTGATGGCTATCGTTACGCCCGCAGGGGACAACGGCGGTGAGACGGCGGTCGCCCTGGCATTGTAGAGGCCTAGATCGCACTCAAGGACAGGGTTGGCCTCGGAGAATGGACGCTCGGAGGTGTACCTGAGGATGGATACGATCCGCTCCACCTCGCTGCGGGTCAGTTGAAGGTTGGTTGGATAGATCCCCTCAAGGCCCGGGTCCTTGAGCCCACCTAGGGACACACGGACAGAATGATGGCCGGGTGACGGGTCCACATAGATATCCTGGACCCTCTCGTCCCTCAGAAGATGCTCCAACGCACCGTACCCCGAGGAATATTGGGCGCAGATCCTTGCAAGGAGGGGGACCCTTTCTCCGGGGACGGACCCGGTCCTGGACAACCTCGATTGGGCCCTCTTCTCTATGTACGAGCGCAGCTTCAGTTCATCGTCAAGAATGGGCTGAGGTGGAGGGTTCTCCCTAAGATGGTCAAGGATGGAGAGGACCTGTGCGACCTCATCTCTCCCCATAACGTACTCGTATGGATCGGAACTGTACAATCTCCCAGACCCTCCTCCATCTGCGAAGAGGTCGGTCCTGACGGACCGATTCTCCAGAGTGACCTTGGGCTTTCCGGGCCTATCACGGAGGAGCCATGACCCAGAGAAGCATGGCTTTTCCTTGAGGCCCCTGGCCGAAGCGGCCTTGAGCATATCCTTCCAAGGCCGGTCCATGACCTGCCTGGAAGTAGAGGTCTTCCTGGCCATACAAACGCACTCTTAACACTCGGAGCCCCCGGACAGAACGTCATAGGACCGGGGATCCCCTCGAACATGGTAACCCCCGAGGTAAGTATAAAAAGATTGCTTCCTGCGCATATGTGCTATGAAGGAACCGTTCGTATTATTAATATGGAAAACGTATATCGCCCCGTTGTTGTACTGGCATATTGGAGCATACATCCGGAGGGAACTCAATGAGCTTTGGTGATGGACGGATCAGAAAGATATCGATGATTATGGCCGCACTGGTCCTGCTAAGCGGTTCGCTGGTGACGGTTGTATCAGGGAACGATGGGAGCTCCACTGAGGAGACCCGGTATACCCCTCCGGCCATGGGAAAATGGGGGATGCTTACTGGGGGCGGCTGGCCAGCTAACATTACGGTCGCGAACTGTCATATCATGTCCCGTGACGGTGGCAAGGAGTTCGTAGTGTTCAACAGGGCCCAAGAGGGATGGACCTCATGGTACGAGGTCTATTCGTTCTTCGTCGAGAACGAGACATGGTTCAGGTGGAACGCGACCGGGACCTGGCCTGACACCCAATATTCAGATGGTAGATCGTTCGCATCCACACCCGATGGCGAGATGGGTTTCTACTTCGGAGGCAACTCATGGGGAAGTGGGTCCACTGACAAGCTCAACGTCTTCTTCTACTCCAACAAGACCTGGGTCCGGTACACAGCCGTTCCGACACTTGGAGCTAGGTATGGCACAGCATTGACCTACGATCCGATATCGCAGAAGCTTTACATCTTCGGTGGCAGGACCAGCTCTGGCTGGCGGAACGACATCCACACGTTCTCCCTAACGATGGGCTGGGCCCAGCTGACCCCCCCGGACCCAAAGCCCGCGGGAAGGGACCAGGCGCTGGCCGCCTTGTCATCGAACGGGACCCGGTTGTACATCGCACTGGGGAGGTACAATACCCAGGGCTGGACGAACTACTACAAGAACGACGTATGGGAATATGTCGTGACCAACAACACTTGGAGGGAGGTGGACAACGACCTTGGTATACCGAACGACAGGTCCGCCATCTTCCTTTACAGGCCCGATACCGATGACCTCCTCCTCTCAAACGGCCTGGACGGTAGCAACGGTGTCAACAACACCTATGTCATCCAGATCGCGAACGGGGCTCAGACAAGGGTCTATGTTCAGGGAGGTATGTCCAGAAGGGGTATCCAGGGGTGGGACCTGATGCAAGACGGCCGGACCGCTCTGGTCCTGGGCGATACCTCCGGTACAAAGGACATCTGGGAGCTCGATATCTACTCCATCGTATCCGTACTGGGGCCAGGGAACCCTATCTGGGCAGGAGGCTCAGCTTTCACAGGATATGACCCCGAGGACGGGGGCAAGCTGATAGCGTTGAAGAGGTTATCCGGGAGCTACTGGCAGCTGGCCCACTTCTCCCTATCCGACAAGAAATGGCACAATTCCTCTGTCACGGACCAGAACACACCTACCTACCGCGACGGAATGGCCTATGTCTATGATCCCAAGGGGAACGATTTCTATCTCTATGGAGGCTACTATTCCTACCAGGTAGGCCAGAACCAGTATCACTACTACTTCTACGACGAGTTCTGGAAGTACAGTATAGACTCCAACTCATGGACCAGGGTCAAGGAACATGCCTACCCTGGTCCCAGAGGCAGGGCCGACATGGTCATAGATGCTCAGGGTGATACGATATATCTGTTCGGTGGCCAGATACCCGGTGGGGATACGAACAAGCTCCACAAGTACGATATCTCTGGGGACCTTTGGACCGATATCACTCCCGCCATCTCCCCTGGTGGCAGGATGCAGACATCCCTCTGTTACTTTGCTAAGGGGACAGGTTTCTACATGTTCGGTGGAAGGAACAACGGGACCTCCTCGGCCAGCGAGAACGACTTCTGGTTCTTCCACACGGACTCCGGAATGTGGGAACAGTTGACGGGGGCCGAGAATCCGCCCGATGCAAGATATGACACGGGACTTTCCGTCGATCCCGCCACTGAGGAGGTTCTTGTGTTCGGGATGTGGGAGGGTCAGTGGCCCTCCTCCACTGCACCGGAATATTTCATATGGAGGCCGGGGTGGGTATCCTGGGAGAGCCACCCATCCAACAACGACCTCCATGACTGGTTCGGCCACGGACAGGTCTATGATCCGTCGACAGGCTCACATTACATTTGGGCAAGTTCAGCGACCGGGGACCGGGGTTCCGGGACCGAGGTCTGGGAGTTCAAGCCCATTCTCAGGACCTCTGCCGTTTATATCGAACTTCTAAGGCCCGAGGGGACTCCGACAACATCAGCCTTCCCGACGGTGGGCACTTACAAGCTGCATTGCCGGGGCAGGACCGATATGCCCTTCTCGGACATCCTTGGTTATAACATCACCATCAAGATGGGGGCAGAGGACTATACCCTGATATGGATGAGGTCGGGTTCCATGACCGAGGCGGGCAATCTGAGCTGGGTGGATATCACAACGCTACCGACCTTCACCCCTGGGACCGACGGACGGTGGGACATATATGTCTCGCTCGAGTTCCTGTTCGGTACCCCCCACAGGACCCCTGCAGATGTCATAGTGACCCCTATTACAGACATGGCATTCGTCGAGAGGGCCACCAAAATCAAGGCCTTCACGGTCTATTCGGACCTCATCATCAAGGAATATCACTTCGGGACCCCGCTCCAGAGCAGTGTGACACCTGGGAGCTGGCTCTGGGGAAGGACCCAGTTGACCGTAGATTCGTTCACTGTGGTGTTCGACGGAGCTCCAGACGTGTCCCCAAAGGTAGACGACCTCACCGTGGAGTTCATAGATTCCAAAGACCATTCCGGGATGTGGACCTATGAGTTCAACACAACGGGGTCCATAACACTGCCGATCGAGGGGATGGACAAAGAATTGGTCACATATGAGCTGAACCTGTTCCGGGAGGGGACGGAACTTCTGGACGGGAACACATTCCAGTTCAGGCTGGACCTAGATGCGCCTTCGGAGGTCATTAATGCCACCCTCAGGGCAGATTCTGTCACCGACAGGATGGAGAGGATGGACAATGACAGGGACGAACTGTTCCTGACATGGGACGATATCATAGAGAGGGGGGCAGGTCTGAAGGCGGTCTGCTATTCCCTGGATGTCAACCTCTATCCGTCCGACCTCAACCAGACCGTGAAGTTCTTCAATATCCACGAGAGCGTTGAGGGTCACATAATCGAGGGTTTCCATACCCTCTACGTATGGGCCATTGACAATGTGAGCAGGGCAGGACCCTGGACCGAGATACCGTTCGTAATAGACCTGCACAAGGTCCTGTTCGAGGAAAAGAGCCCGGACCCCTCGTTGCTCATCAATACCACCAAGACAACCTATCGGTTCTCATTGGTCATCACCGACGCTCTATCGGGTATAGACCTCTCAACGGTCGAGTACAGGCAGTCCATGCCCGACAGGCAATACTCGGCCTGGAAGAAGTACGATGTCGGTACAGGGAACGCATCCGTTGTCGAGATCGATGCGGACCTGGACCTGGTCCCCGGGATCAAGAACCTGGTCCAGTTCAGGGCAAGGGACATGGCCAAGAACATCATCTCCGAATCAAGGGTGTTCCAGGTGAATTCCTTCCCTGACCTGGCCGTGCCATCTGCTTGGCCTCTTACCCCAGTTGATAAGGCCAGGGTGAACAAGGATGTGACCCTGACCTGGAAGGGGGCCTACTACGACCTGGACAGGCTCACCTATGAGCTGCATATCATTGACCCCAAGGGGGTAGAGCTCATCAAGAGCTTACCTGGGACCTCGTTCACGTTCAGGGCAAAGGCCCCCGGGACCTACAGATGGTTCATAGTGGCCTTAGCAGAAGGACTGACGAACAAGAGCGCGGAGAGCACCTTCATGTTCTCCCCTCCGTTCGTCAATGTGGAACTTCCTTCTAGGATAGAGGTCACAATAGGTAAGGAGGTTGCCGTCCAGGTGACCGTCACCAACACACTGGAGACCAACGTCAACATGACGCTCGTCCTGCCGGACCCCAAGGGGTTCAGGCTCAAGGAGGGAGGGTCCCAATCGCTGGACCCTCTTCAGCAAAAGGCCTTCTACCTTGTCTTGAACAGCTCTGATGCTACGGCAGGGAACTACAAGCTGCTTCTCCGGGTCTCCGACGACTTCGGGAGGAGCGCCACCTTCAATCTTTCCATGGTAGTGACCACACCTATCATCGATCGCCCAGACGACGACGGTGGTGAGGAGGGCATTCCCCTCTGGGCCATCATCGCAGCGGTCGTTATCGTGATCGTCCTCATAGGAGCGCTGCTCTTCTTCCTCATGAGGAGGAAGGATAAGGATGAGGAAGAGGGGGAAGAAGAGGTGGAGGAGGCTGAACCCGACCTCCACTATGACCCCACCGGTAAGGTCGCCGAGGGCGGCAGCGGTTCCAAGCATACTGTCCAGCTCACCCCTGGCCTGCACACATCTGAGGAGGATATGAGGAGGGGGGCCAGCAATGTGATGGAGATAACATTACCCACCAAAGGCCCATCGGTCCATCCATCGAACGATGCACGGGGACCCCCATCAGAGACCGAGGAGGAGGAGATGGAGGAGCTGGAAGAGCTCGAAGAATGACCTCCGGTGAGTATGGATGGTTTAAATATATCCATCTTGATGGCGGCCGGATGGAAAGACGCGGCAGGGGGAAGCAAAGGCCCCTTGTAAGGGAGGCCGCCAGGGAGCGTATGGACACCCTGTTCATGCTGGCCTTCAAGATGGCCAGGGAGGGCGACCTGGCGCTTTCCAAAAGGTACATAGGTCTTGCCAGGAAGGTCGGGATGAGATACACTGTGAGGATGCCCCCTGATATGAAGAGGGCGACCTGCAAAGGATGCGACCTACCGTTGATACCCGACCTTACCGGAAGATGGAGGAACCACTCCGGCAGGACAGTGATAACATGCCTCCATTGCGGGGCCGTCAAGAGATATCCGTTCGGAAAGAGGGATGATGAGAATGACATCGAACAACGAGCTCAGAAAGAGGGGAACGACGATCAAGGCGACCCTCCAGGTCGGTAAGGCGGGCATCACTGAGAGCACCGTCGCCGAGCTAAAGGCCCAGCTCGAGAAGAAGGAGCTCATAAAGGTCAAGGTGCTCTCCACGGGAGCGGAGGGAGGGGAACGGAAGGCCCTCTTCGAACAGCTTGCCGCATCCGCAGGATCGGAACTGATAGAGGTCCGGGGGGGGACGGCCCTTTTCTATATGCCAAAGAAAGGCAGAAGACCATAGAGCTCTCGCCACTATGAGGTCCCATGTCCTATATGATCGTCAGTTGTTCTGGGCATAGAGCTTAACAAGCTCCAATATGGTCCTTACGGATGCTTCCAATGACGCGACCGGGACATATTCCAGCTTCGAATGGAAGTTCATTCCGCCAGCGAAGATGTTGGGTGTCGGTAGGCCCATGTAGGAGAGCCTTGAACCGTCCGTTCCGCCCCTTACAATCGCTTTAATGGGCTCGACACCGGCCCTCTTCACGGCTTCTATGGCATACTCTATGGCCCTGGGCTCTTCGTCGAGTTTGTATTTCATGTTCCTGTAGGACTCCTTGATATCCAGGTCTATGGTCGCCTTTGGATACTTTGACCGCGCTAGCTCGGCAATGGACTCAAGGATAGCGACCTTTTCCCCTACCCCCTCCATAGTGAAGTCCCTAATGAGGAGCTGGAGAGAGGCCTCCTCCACCGATCCTGAGATCTTATGGGGATGGAGATATCCCTCCCTCTTCTCCGTCGTCTCTGGTGAGATCGTTGCGGGGACGAGGTTCGCTATCTCGGTCATTATCCGGATTGCGTTCACCATCTTTCCCTTGGCATAACCTGGATGGTAGTTGATGCCCTTGACAGTGAACGTGGCGCTCATGGCATTGAACGTCTCGTCCTCCACCTCCCCCAGCTGACCGCCGTCAATGGTATAGGCGATATCGGCCCCGAACGCCTTGACGTCGAAGTACTTTGTACCGTTCCCGACCTCCTCGTCCGGTGTGAACGCTATCCGGACCTTACCGTGCTTGATCTTGTCGTCCTTTACCATTATGGCAATGGCCGACATTATTGCAGCTACGCCCGCTTTGTCATCAGCGCCCAGGAGTGTCGTCCCATCGGATGTTATGATGGTCCCACCTATATTGTCCAGGAGATGCGGGTTCTCCTCCACCTTGATGATGACCTTCGGGTCCCCTGGAAGGACGATGTCCTTACCATCATAGTCCTTGTGCATGATGGGGCGGACACCTTTCCCTGACACTTCAGGGGACGTGTCAACATGGGCTATCAGCCCGATCACCGGGACCTTCTTCTTCTTTGGCAGGTTGGATGGCAGTGTCGCCATGACATAGCCGTGCTTGTCAATCGCTGGGTCCTTCAATCCTAATTTCTTCAGCTCCACGACGAGCAGTCTCAGAAGGTCCTTCTGTCTCTCCGTCGAGGGATATTTGTCCTCAACACCTTCTTCCGAAGTGGTCCAGACCTTAGCATATCTTACGAACCTGTCTACGACGTCGGACATCTTTTAGGTCCCCCTTCGACTTGAATGTTCCTGGGGGAGATAACGGTTTGGATGGTAATTTCGCTTACCCCCCCCAATATATAATTAGTGCGGGAGCGGAGATATCATCCCGAAAGGGGCAGGACCACTTCCCGAACGCCTCTTTGGAAGCTGTTATATGGAATGGGACATGAACCGGCTGTCAAGATATCCCTTCCTTGCCCAGGCAAGGGAGTACGTAAGGGCCCAGGAGATCCCTCTGGAGGAGATGCTCTCCGCGAAGAACGCTTCCGTTCAGATGATGGCCTTGAAACGGGTGGAGGATGCCGTTGACGGAGCTGAGATAGAGAGGGATTTCAGGAGGACCCGTGAGGACAATCTCACCGACCTTCTTTCATATCCCCTATCAAGGTTCCTTGTGGCCTCCACGGGGGACAGGACCCTTGCCAAATGGTTCGCCCACCATGAGGGGGAGAGGGCAAGGGCCTTCCTTTCATCAGAGCCGATGGAGATCGTCCTGTCCATGGGATCTGAGCTTGGGCTTCCAACGGTCCAGGCTCCCCCGGGTGCGGCCAACGGTCAGGTCAAGGCCCCCTGGGAGGTCGACCCCAGGGCATTGCCCGAAAGGGGAGAGACGGAGCCCAAGGAGCTTTGGCTCCCTTTCACATCCTATCTGTCCGCTAGACGGAATATTTCGGGTGCGAGCTGGAACCTTGTGAACCTGGGTATGGTCAACGGGAAGGTTAGGCTCAACAGGGACCAGTACACACGGCTGCTCCAGGAGAAGGTCAGGGAGCGCGTCGATGAGGGGCTCGATATGAAGGTAAGGCCTCCGAAGCTCGAGCACCTGGAGGCGATGATAGTAAGGCTTAAGGCCAAGGTCGACGGGAGGAAGAAGGACTATTCTCCCACGGAGATGGGGAAGCTTACCATAACAAGACTGCCGCCCTGCATGAGGCAGGTCCTTGGAATGTCACAGTCGGGGGAGAACCTCCCCCACCATGCAAGGTTCGCCCTTGTTACCTTCCTGCATACTGTAGGTATGTCCTCCGAGGAGATCTTCAAGGTGTTCATGAACGCCCCGGATTTCAAGGGGGATATTGTGAGATATCAGATCGAGCACATAACCGGCACATCCTCAGCAACGTCATATATGGTACCCAACTGCGACACCATGAAGACCGGGGGGATATGCTACAATCCGGACGGACTTTGCGAGAAGGAGTGGATGACCAACCCGATGATCTATTACAGGGTCAAAGGGAAGAAGATGACAGCTAAAAGGGAAGATAGCGCGTCATAGAGAGGGCGTCCCCCCCATCGTTGTAATATCCTCTGAGGACACCGGTGACCTTGAAACCCTTTTTTGTGTAGAAATCTATTGCTTCTGCGTTCTCGGTCGAAACCTCAAGGACTATGGTGTGGAGCTTCCTCAGGGCAGCGTAGCCTTCGGCCTCGGATAGGAGCCGGGACCCGATCCCACGTTTCTTCCATTTGCCCTTGACGGCGAGCATGATTATGCGGAGCATGGAGTAGTCCTGGGGAATGGAGAGGATGAATCCAATGATGCGTTCTTTCTCCTCGGCGACAAGGAAGCATCCCGGATGGTCCTCGAAGAAGTAGCGGAAGAGCTCCTCGGAATAGGTCTCGTGGAGCTGTTCCCTGGCGATGGCCCTCACCGCGTCGAGGTCCTCCGTCACTATGCGTCGAATGATCATCGGGCTCAGGTGGAGGAAACGCTTTTGGATGAAATAATTTATCCATTACAAGAGTGGACCCGAGCCTAAGAGGAAAGAGATGAACGGGCAAATGAGAACTATTAAATATCAAAGGTAACACCCATTTTTCCACTTTGTTGGGGAAAGTGGAAAGAAAAAACATCATCTCATAATAACCCTTTATGATTTAATTAAATGTATGGTTTTTGAATGCCTTTAATGGGGGGGATTAGGTAAATTACTTTTAAAGTTCATTCAATATTGATTTCAGGCTATTAAACTCTTTTTTGTCTATCTCTCCCTTAAGTAGTTTGTCAACAAGGAACAAATACACTTCTTCTTTAATTAGTTCCTTCGTAATCCTTTCAAAACCCTGGCCGTTCAATGTATTCCTTTTCCAAATGAATTTGTTCTCTCGTAATTTCCTTAATGCAAGATCAAGTGAATTCGTTTTTGTTCTTGTTCTTATTAAAAGCTCTTGCTTAGTAATACCTGGTTCTTTCGTAATCAGATCAAGGATTTTTTCTTGTAATTCATTAAATCGAATACCAGAAATATTTTTCTCAGCATCTCCTATTGTGGAAAAATAATGGACTTGCCCATTTTTTTTCTCATAGACTATCTTTTTTTTCCTTTCAAGAAAGTTCAGATGATAGCGAAGAGTACTTTCGGGGAAACCTATCACTTGCATCAGCATTTGAAAGGTTGACCCTGGATGATCTAAAATATACCCGTAAAGCAATTTCCTTTTTGGATTATCAAATCCAAGGTCATCCATATCCAGAAATCCCTCACTTGACATTATCCAATTATGTAATGCCTATTCCCGAATCCTTAGTAAGCCTCATCACAATCTCCATATATTCTTCCTCAGAGATATTTCCATCGTCCTTGAATGTCTTTAATCTTTTAATAATATCGTTTTTATCCAGACTTTGATAACCATACATATTTCTTTCTAATAGTTCTTGTATCATTTCATCGATAAGGATTTCTTGATCTGTCACTGAATTCTTTCCAATATCACTCTCAAATGGATCAATTTCTGAATTTTTTAAGTCAGGAATCGACGTATCACTCATTATGATTTTATGAAAATCCTCGATACTAGGATGTGTATGTATCGAAGGTGGTTCTTGCTTAGTAATCAAATTATCAGATATAGTAGTAATAAATTGATTTTCATTCATTATTTCGGTTTTTTTAGTTTCTTCTTTACTCTTTTTATTTTCCCTCATTTTATTTCTTTTAATTGATAAATATAAAGAAATAATTACAGCCATTAGAATTATTACAACGATTATAACTATTATTATTAGAATCAAGTTTTGTTTTTGTTTTGATAAATCTCTTTCTTTATAATCAGGTAGATCTGTCCTTTTCTTACCATCCAATGGTTCTCCTGAATTTTTTACAGATATCCAATACGTTACAATCTCTTTTGCTTCCGTATTAGGAATTATCACAGTGTAATTTCCTTCTGGCTCTTCTTTCATAAGATACGATTTAATTGAACTATTTTTAAATTCAAGTATTAAGTATAATATACAATGCTTCGTTGCTTTTATATTGAATATTGTATATTCATCACCTTTTATTATCTGGATATTGGATAATTCTACCGTTTCATTTTCTGTAGTACGATTTTTTACTTCTAGGATAATGTTTGTCCAATCAGAATAGAGCTCCCCATCCCAGACTATAAGACTAATATTATAAACTCCACTTTCTTTAAAAGTATGATCTACTTCTATTCCTTTTTTTGATATATTATCGCCAAAGTCCCAGATATATGTTAAATTGGAAGAATCGATATCTAAAACTGGACCAGTTCTAAAAGTTATTTTTTCATCAATAAAAACAATTTCCGGATCGTAAAGTATCTTTGCAGGATTTTGTGGAGGATCGTTGACTGGTAAAACAGTAATGTTGAGGAATGTTAAACCTAATCCTATTCCATCCGAATAAGTGAGGGGTAAGGAAATGAATCCATACCAATCTTTTTTGGGATTCACCTTAAGAAGAGCATTTTCCTCGATCCATAATAGGCCATAGTAGTCGGTATCAGTCCCTGTCCAGGTAATATTTTCACCATCGATGTTTTGAACGACGCCTGAAAGGTTTACAACCACGTAGTCTTCCTCATTAATTATATAACCAGATAAGGGCATGACCAACCTAGGAGGATCATAAACGGGAGTGACGATTATTGTTGAATTAGTGAAATTGCTCTTCCCTCCTGCATCTATAGCATTTATTTTCAACCAACTTGTTCCTGACCAATCTTTTTTTCCTGTCGATATTGAGATACCAATCCAGTCTAACTCCATTTCTAATTTAATGCTAATATTTGGCCCCGATTCTAATCTATAGGTAAGTGTATCTCCATCCGGATCTGAAAATGAACCATTTAAATAAACGAATCTTTGACTATCCTCATTTAATAATAATAATTTTGGAAAAGTGCTTATTGGCTTGAGATTAATTTGAACTTGAAAAAAAGTATATTCAGCAAAGGTCATCTGAGAATAAATATTTCCTTCAGACCAGTGATTATTAGGTAATATTGTTAAATTATATCGTTGAGCTGAAATAGAATCTGGAGTGATACTTTTGTATTTCATTAATAATTTTGAACCAACTCCATTATTTAGGTAGACTAACCTGTCGTCTGGAATCACTGTTCCATTTATCAAAAGTGTTGATGGTTGTGGTATTAATTTGGAGTTTTTTACTGATATATCTATATACCAACTAATATTTATGAAACCTGTACTTGAATAAGCGATATTGCCTATTTGGACTTTTTTATTATAAGTAGAATTAATAAGATCAATATCAAAATGATTAGTGAAATTATCATAGGGATCATCATCTTGAATAGAACAGAATGAACCACTAGTTGAAAGGCTACAGTTAATAAACTTTAATTTGATTTTATTTGGATAATATTTTCTAACTCCTGCTTTAAAAGCATTAGTTGAGTCGGATTTTAATCTCATATTAGTAATTACCGTATTATTAACATCTCCATAAAAAACATATAAACCAGAAGTTACATTTATTAATTCGATGTCATTGAATGAAAAATTATTAATTTCACCTATTAAGGAAATCCCACTACCTTTGAAAATCGACGTTTGATTATCATCTATATAAGGGATAAATTCTCCATAAAAATGGTTAAGAGTAATATTTGATGAATAAGATAAACCCATCATCCCGGTAGTTCCTATGATTTTTATTCTTGATATTAAAATATCTCTTGAATCTCTTATTATAATTGGGCCTCTACAATAATTAAAAGTAAGATCTTTAAATTTTGAAAGGGCATTGTTTGAATAGATTTTAAGTGGTTCTTCGCATTTATTAATGGTTAATGGACCAACATTATAACCACCACTTGATGTTAAACAAAGGCCTGAAAATTTACCTTCAATAGTTCCATTCAAAATTATGGATTTCCCTCCAAGGCCTGTGATTATACTTTTATAAAAAGGGTGACAAGCATCTTTTATGGAAAAATTTTGCATATTCACTGACCCTGTCGGATAGATGATTATGCCATCCCATGGCCAATTAGTATTTTCAGAGATGATATCCACCTTTTGAGTTTTGGACCCATTTACATTCAAATTCCCCTCAACAATTAAAGAAGCGGAGTATGCACAAGTAATATTGGTACCACTTTCGATTTTAACAGTTATCCCTTCCTTAATAATCACATCTTTAAGATAAATATCTCCTGACCATGTCTCATTAGAGGTAATATTTCCTTCTTTTATTAAGAAAAACCTGATTTGTTCTTTTCCTTCAGTCATAATATTCACAGATGGAAAAACGAGGGCTAAAAGAAATGCTGCCAAAGTGATTGTTGCCAATTTTCTGTCCATAGTTCCTCCTCCATTTTCCAGAAGAGATAGCCTCTCCCAGATTGAGTGAGAATAATTTCACCTCGCATATTTAAAGGAATATGATGTTTCTATTAATTGATTCTGGCTTCACTTTTAGTTTATAAGTTTTATGGAGTTAATGTAATCTATTCAAAATGATTTTTTTTTGGGAATATGGAAATATGAATAAATTCTTATAGAGTCTTTAACTCCATGAAAATCTAAAAATATTAAATATTTTTATTTAAATTAATTTGAATTTGATTAAAATAAGCTTTCTTTCTTCTTAGAAATTGCCTCTCTCGGCTAGTTTGTTTATCACTTTTCTTTCCTCCATCTATCCATCTTTAAACGATTTATATTAACCTCCTTATCGGTATCGATATTGCTTTGCCGATAGATGAATTTTCTTATCTGGGAGACCTTTGGGATCGAACTGTTTGGTCGGTCCTATTATGAACTGATCAGTTCGTTGAATGAACCTGGGACCTATCCGGTAGTCAGTGGGTTAAGGGATCATTTTCCAGAGAAAGCGAAGACCACGGAATCCTTTTTCACTTCCTCGACGGTCCCCTTCATCTCCCTTCCGAACGCCTTGGTAAGGACACCGGCAAGGAAACCGCAGGTCATGGAATGGTGCTTCGCGCTCTTGTGCCTCAGCTCTATGGTGGTCGTCCCCTTCACGGTAACTTGGGCTGAGGACCCGCTCAGCTTCACAACCTCAAAGCTGCCCCACGCGATCTGCTTCCCCATCAACAATGCAAGCTCCGTGAGCTTCTTCGGGGGCAGGTCCTTGATCTCATCATCGAACTCCTTCATCAGCCCGCCGAAGGTATCCTCCCCGCAGACGAACCCAAGCTCGTAGGCCCTTTCCTCCGTGCCTCTTGAGAACCTCTCAATATGCCTCTTGGGCACTACAAGGAACCCCTCTGCGCCCATTATCGACAGCCTTCCATCGTTCGGGGAGATGGCGGCCATCTTGTAGAAGTTCTGTGTCTTAGAGAGAATGTCCTTAGCAAGCTTGTAGAACTCGCTTTCCATGTCCAGGGCCATCAGCGTCACTCACCTGCGGGCGACAACATCTATCATGGAATCGAAGAGGTCCCATGTCGAGAACTCAGGGTGGACGGAACAGGATATCGCCTTTCCCTTTCCGTACTCCCTATAGACGATAGCGCCCTTGTCCTTGAGCTCGGGGTCCTCATCAACGTACCTTGCGACCACGACCTCTTTGGGCCTGTCCTCTCCCTCCTTTATTGAGGGATGGACGATCTCATGCTTGGAATCATATGTTATGGCAGGGCCGCGGAAGTAAAGCGATGAGAACTGGTCCTCCGAGTACTCACCGAGGACGTCAGAGACGACCTTCCTTGCATATGGGGAATCCCTGTATTCGACCGGTTCAAGGTCCACGACACCTGTCTTCGGTCCGTACTTCGCATGGAAATCGAAGATCCCAAGCGGGTTCGCCCCTATGAAGAGAGGCTTAATGGGAAGAGGTAGCGCCATCCTCCTTCCCATGGATGCAACAGAGGCACAAACAGATACAACCCCGCCCCCATCCTTCAGATAGTTCATGATATGGCTGCGGTAGATGACGTTTATCCGCTTCAAGAACTTTATGAAAGCGAAGAAACCACCCTTGTCGTGCCTCCTCAATGGGAACGCCCCCGGGAGGAACACGACATCGTACTTCTCCAGGATGTCGAGCACCATCTCCTTGGGACCTATCTTCTCGTACTTGACCCCCGTCTTCTGGAACGCTTTCTCCTCGTAGCGTTCGCCGCTCGCTTCATCGTGGTAAAGGGCTATCCTTGGGTCGGACATCCATCTAGCTCCTGGAACGGGGTGGGGCCTTCCTTGGAAGGGTCCAGATATATATAGACAGGGACTGAGATAGTGGAATATAAGGTGGGATTTAACGGTTTCGCATTAATGTGGTCCAAAAGGAAAGAATGGACATTTCGGTCACACCTTTAGAAGCGCGGCCGAGACCGATATCCCCGAACCGATATTGACCAGGAGATAGTTCCCCGTTACCAGTCCCTTCCCGGATCGCATAGCGCTCTCCATGCCAGCTATCATCCCGGCCGTGT
>CAZLVP010000037.1:0-7925 GCA_964563055.1 uncultured Thermoplasmatales archaeon
TGCGGTGCTCCCCCGCCAATTCCTTTAAGTTTCAGTCTTGCGACCGTACTCCCCAGGTGGTGCGCTTAACAACTTCTCTCCGGCACTGGATGCCCTCAAAGGACCCCCAACACCAAGCGCACAGCGTTTACACCCTGGACTACCCGGGTATCTAATCCGGTTCGCGCCCCAGGGCTTCGTCCCTTACCGTCGGACCCGTTCTGGTCGGACGCCTTCGCCACCGGTGGTCCCCCAAGGATTACAGGATTTCACCCCTACCCTCGGAGTACCTCCGACCTCTCCCGGTCCCAAGCCCGGCAGTCTCCCTAGAATTCGCTGGGTTGAGCCCAACGATTTACCCAGAGATTTACCGGGCCGGCTACGGACGCTTTAGACCCAATAATAACGATCACCACTCGGGCCGCTGGTATTACCGCGGCGGCTGGCACCAGTCTTACCCAGCCCTTACTCTACTAGCTATTTGGACTAGCAAACAGCATGCACTAAGTGCATGCACTTGGAATCCCCTCGTCGCGCTTTCGCGCATTGCGAAGTTTTCGCGCCTGCTGCGCCCCGTAGGGCCTGGATTCGTGTCTCAGAATCCATCTCCGGGCTACCACTCCCATGGCCCGTACCCGTTGTCGGCTAGTGAGTCCTTTACACTCACTACTACCTGATAGGCCGCAGACCCATCCTGGAGCGCCGTAACTTTGGGCCTAAGAACATTCCAGTACCAAAGGCCTATGGGGTATTATCCTCAGGTTTCCGAGATTATCCCCCACTCCAGGGTAGGTTATCCACGTGTTACTGAGCGGTGCGCCGAGGGCCGAACCCTCTCGACTCGCATGGCTTAGTCGGATTCCAAGAGCGGTGACCGCCGGCAGGATCAACCGGAATTGGCAGATGGAGTTACCTATCCATCTTTCCTGCACACAACGTTCATTACGCTCAGGTTTCACTTCTATCGTATGCCGGATCGAAGAGGTCACGGACCTGTCCGGGTTTCTCCGACCCCGTTCCCATGTCCGCACCCTTAGATGGCCCCGGTCATCTCGGCAATAGCCTTCTCGCGGGACAACGCGTGAGGGTGCGGTCAAGGCCCCCTAAAAAAGGGCCTGTATTTAATCCTTCCCCACCACACCGATGAGAGGTCCAAGGACCCCTCCAAAGTGCTTTGGGGGGAGGTTGGTAGAAGTCGATTTAGTATAAGAACCTTATCAATACTCGAAGGTTTTCGCTTGGAACGATCATCCCTCGGCCCCGACCTCGGTGGCAAAATCAAGCTCTTCCTGCAGCTCGTTGACGATGAGCTTCAGTGTATGCTCGAACGAATGGGACCTGAACTCCCTGATACCACCTAGATCGCTCTGGATCCGGGCTACGATCTCATCGTCCTCTTTGCATATCTCGATGTGACAGATCGGCTCGTCCATCTATTTCACTCCTGTCGGGTTAAGGGGCATCATGCCACTCTTATTTGTATTATTCGGAAGACCTTCCGCTTGTCATGGACTGGGGCCTACCAGGACCACAAAGGTTAAATCGATACCAACATGTCCGTTCCTGATGACCGGAGGTCCCTCCTTGAGACGTTCTGTACTGACCGCTCTGTTCTTTATTATCGTCCTGCTTTCCTCAACATCCATGCTCCCGAGCGGACCCGAGGGGCAGGAGGGGACCTCTCAAGCGGAATGGACCTTCATGGTCTACATCGATGCGGACAACAACCTTGAGGGTGCGGGCATAGAGGACATCAACGAGATGGAGAGGGTCGGGTCCACAGATAGTGTGAACATAGTCGTACAGATAGACCGTATAGAGGGCGAGGACACCTCCAATGGGGACTGGACCGACGGCAGGAGGTACCTTATCCAGAAGGACGATGATGTGCAGAACATAGGCTCCCCCGCCCTGATGGAGCTATCTGAGCCGAACATGGGTGACCCTGCAACCCTGGTGGATTTCGCTCGCTGGGCCGTCGAGAACTACCCCGCAAAGAGATATGCCCTTGTACTATGGGACCATGGCGGGGCCTTCAGGGGGATCTGCTTCGATGACACCGTCCCGGGGTCGGACACATATGACATGCTCAACATGTCGGACCTCCACCAGGCCACTGGGGAGATATACCAGCTCATAGGCAACAGGAGGATAGACCTCATAGGCTTCGACGCCTGCCTGATGGCACAGATAGCGGTCCTCTACGAGATCAAGGATTTCGGCCATGTAGCTGCCGCTTCGGGGTACAACGAACCTGGGGACGGATGGCCCTATGAGGAGGTCCTTGAACCGCTCGTTACAAAACCGGACATGGGTCCCCAGGAACTTGCATCGATCATCTCCCGCGAGTACATCTATTCCTATGAGAACGGCCAGGACGACCCACAGGACTACCCTATGGTCACCATGGCAGGGTTCGACCTTACCAAGATGAACGAGGTCCTCCAGTCCATGGACCAGCTCTCCGAGGAGCTCGCAACAAGGGGCCCTCTGGGGTCCCTCGAGTACCTGTTCCAGATATACCTTGCCAGGAAGAACTGCAACTCATATGATGCCGCAAGCATCTTCACCTACGATCTGACAGGCTACCCTCTCTATGACGTCATAGATTATACCAAGGAACTCCAGCTCTATATCCAGAAGGCCTTCCCAAAGAACACGGTCGTCCTCCAGCTCTGTACAAGGCTAAGGAACGCCATAGAGCCCGAGTTCATGTTCGTATCGAATGCGGACAAATGGCACCCGGACGCGAACGGGCTCTCGGAGTACTTCCCCAACAAGGACGAGGACCAGCTCGCGCTTACACAACTGCCCACGAACTACCTTCCGGTCTATGACGAGACCGGGTTCGCAAGGTTCCATCTCTGGGACGATTTCCTCCATGCCTATTACGGGATCGACCCCATAGATGACTCGCCCCCGACCATAACCATCACCGAACCCACCTACAATTCTTCCTTCAAGAACGAGGTCGGCTCGGTCACATTGAGGGGATATGCCTACGACAGAGAGTCCATTGACAGGATAGAGGTCCGCGTCGATGGGGGCGAATGGGTGAGTCTGCCAGCCTTCAGCGGACCAGGAAGGATCATCTGGTTCACCATGCTTCCGATCGATGACCTGTCAGCGGGCCCACACATGGTTGAGGCAAGGGCCTGGGATGCCCCGGTCGATGGGGCCACAGAGGGTCAGGTGACCTCACCTGCCTCGACCCGGATATTCATTATCGAACCCCCGGCCCAGGATGATGAAGGGTTCAGGCTCCCTAGGTACTCATTGGAGATCATTGCCGCCCTCGTCATCATCTGCGGTCTTGCCCTAGGTTTCGTCCTCTTCAGAGGGAGGAATGAATAGTTGGATGGCCGGACCCGTAAGGGCCCTTGGGAGAGCCCATCGCTCAACGGGCCGGCGGTCAAGGTCAATGGTGCTTTGAAGAGCTATGGCAAGGTCAAGGCCCTCCAGGGGGTCGACCTGGAGGTAGGGAGGGGGGAGCTTTACGGTCTAATAGGGCCCAACGGCGCCGGGAAATCGACCTTGATGAAGGCATTGGTCGGTTCCGTGGAGCTCGATGAGGGTTCCGTCCGTGTCCTGGGATTGAACCCGAGGGCGGAGAAGCTTAGCATAAAGGCCCATACGGGCTATGTCCCAGAATCCGAGGTCCCCCCATCCTTCCTGAAGGTCAGGGAGTTCCTCGATTTCGTCATGCATGTGCGCGGGCTCGAACCGGAAGAGGTTTCCAGGACCAGATGGTTGGAATTCTTCGATCTGGAGGAACAAACGGAGACCATGGCCCGCAACCTGTCGAAGGGGACCAGGCAGAAGCTCATGCTATCTTCGGCCTTCATCCACGGACCACCGCTCCTCCTATTGGACGAACCTTTCATCAATCTCGACCCCATTTATCAGAGGAAGGTCAAGGACCACCTCTTAGATTATGTTTCGAGCGGGGGGACGGTCCTGATATCCACCCATATACTGTCCCTTGCGGAGGAGCTCTGCTCCAAGGTATGCATCATAAACAAAGGAAAGGTCCTTGCCAACGCCTCCACCCGAGATGTGGTCAAAGAGCACGGGAATTTAGAGGAGGCGTTCCTCAGGATGGTAGGATATTACTCCAAATAGACCAACGGCTGAAGGTCCTTCTCGAGCAGTGTCACCTCTGTCGAATCCAGGGCCTCCGGTGACAGGGCAACAAGGAGGATGCTGTCCGTTTGGGAGATGTTATCGACGAGCTGCCTGAGGAACCTCAGGACAGAATTGAACTTGTTGTTGGTCAGGAGGTACTCTAGACCGTCAAGGAGGATCACTCCCTTCTGGTTCGTGGTCATGAACTCCTCTATGAGGGACATTATGAACTCGAGGATCGGTAGGACCGACCTTATCTCACCGTGTATCTCCTTACCGGTCAACCAGATGGCTGTGTTCTCGTTCAATCCATAGGACCTTGACAGGATCTTGGGGTTGGTCCTGGATATGGCCAGACCCGTATCCCCAATGTTCGTGAGCGCTTTATAGAGCATGAAGACCCTCTCGGGCCTCTTCTCTTCCACTAAATAGGACAGGCCAGGTGTCAGTTCGAAGGCTGCCTTCTCCGCCGACCATTCGCTAGGCTTCGCTGTAGGGGTTTCTGCTGGTTTTGGGAGGTAGGGCCTATCCTTGATGTCGTCCACCCCCTCCTTCTCCTTGCCCGCAAGTATGTCCGAGACCTTCATCAGGTCCCCCTTATCCTTAGTTGTATCGGTCCGGACCTTGGGGCTCTCTTCCATGATAGGACCTACCTCATCTAGCTTCTTAAGATGGTCCTTGATCCTTCTTAGGAGCTCGGTCTTCAATCCCAATGGTTCAAGGCCCAGTTCTATGCATTTTGATCTGAGCTGGTCCTTGGTCAGCTTCTCCAGTTCACCCTCCTGGGACAGCTTCTTTACGTCCATCTCCTTCTTGACCTTTATGACCTCGAATATGCACTGCTTGGCATATTCTATAGCCTCTTCCCTCTTGTTGAGCTTCAGGGCGTACTTGGCCTCACTTATGAACTCATCGGCGAGCTTGGTGTCGGCCCCCTCTTTCTTCGCCTGCATGACGAGCCGCTGCCCTCTCCGGATGATATTGAGTATCTGAACGAATTCCTGGTCCTCTACGCTCATGGGCTTGTACCTCTTCTACTGCTTGAAGGACAACTCGTATTTTATATTTTGTCAGTGGAATCCCATCATCGGTCCTCATCTTCCCATGACACTTCCTCATCGAAGCGCTCCAGGTCGTCCTTGAGCTTCTTCTTCCTTACCATCTGGAATGCGAAATAGCCCAATATTGCCAGAAGGATCCCGAATATCAGGAAGGACCAGTACCATGGGGTATTTGGCAGCTCCTTGGGGTGGTCCAACGGGTCCCTTGGACCGGTCCCCTCCCTGTACTCCCTGAGATTGGAATAACCATCCCCATCCGGGTCCTGGTCCCCGTCCTTCTCGAAGGGGAGAGTGCCCATTCTTGCCTCCCATCCGTCAGGCATCCCGTCACCGTCCGTATCCTCTTTCTTGGGGTCGGTCAGGTTGTACATCTCATCTAAAAGGGTAAGGCCGTCCTTGTCCTGGTCTATGGCAGTATCGTCCGGTAACAGATGGTTCAGGCCATAGCGGACCTCCCACTGGTCGCACAGGCTGTCACCGTCCTCATCCAAATAGCCGGTTATTGGAACTTCAATATGACCTTGTTCGGGGAAGGTATTGTCGGTCCCCTCCGTTCCCGGAGCCTCGAAATGGGCCTTAATGAGCACCTTTCCAAGAGCATAGGGACCAGGGAGGAAGAAGGACCTGATGTCGTCCTCTTTCCTTTTTTGATATAGGGTCCAGCTCCAGTTAGTTCCGGGATAGCGGACCTCGAGATGGATATCCTCCGTCCAGTTCGAGGTGATGACGAAGTCCTCCCCCACACCCACGCTCGAGGGAACGGTCAAGCCAAGGAAGTTATCGGCCGGGATGGGAGCTATTTCGTAGGGTTCCGAAATGGCCCTGAAGTTGTTCCCTGCCATGTCATGGCCATTGGCATCTATTACGAACCTTTCGTCCCCGGTCCTAAAAGGCTTTGCGAAGAGAGCTCTGGCCCTGTCGCTCGTCCCGGGTATGACCTGAAGGCTCTGAGGTTTTACGGACCTGCCGTTCACTGAAAGGGACACTTCGAGCAAAGCGCTCAGGTCCTTCCCTGCAAGGCTCTTGGGACCGGACAGTCCGTCAAAAAATGTGAGCTCCACAGCAACATCATTATCGATGGTTGGCCGGGTTGGGGTCACCGCCATGTTACTGATGATGGGTGGGGTCAGGTCCATACCCAAGCTCCCTAGATCGAGCTTACCGGAGTTCCCGGAGCCATCGGTTGCGAACGCTGAGATGGAGTGGACACCCTCATCCGAGATGGTAAGCTCGCTCCCATCGACCCTCCTTTCCTCCGATCCCTTCTTGACTATGAAATAGGTACTGGAGACTCCTGAACCAGCGTCCATTGCAGAGATGCGGATCGACCTTGGGACATTGTACCATTCTTTGATCTTCGGTCCTGTCAGTTCGAGCACAGGACCCTCCCTGTCCATCCAGGTGCTAACCTTCTTCATGGGCGTGATATTGATACCGTCCGATGCCTCTCCCTTGATGAAGAGCTCGCCCTCGTAGGATATCGCAGGGAGGGTAAGCAGGTACCTGGTCGGGTCCAGTTCCTTGACGGATGAGGTCGTGAAGACCAGGAACTGCCCGTCCCTGGACGTCGAATAATAGAATATGAAGGAGACAGGGTCGCCATCGGGGTCGCTCCCTATCAGTTCTATGTTCAAAGTCTCACGCTGCCATGGCGGGGATAGTATGTTTATTGAGAAGACTGGTGGGTCGTTCAAGGGTTCTATCGGTTCCGTCAAGAGCTTGCTCCCGGCATTCCCGGACCTGTCCTTGATCTCCACTTCGAGATAGAGGTCCCTATCCTGAGCTGCCTCCCAGTCCATCTCGATAGAACCTATGAAGGTCCCGTATTGGTAGGACATCGTGTTCCATTGCGAGGATGGTGAACCGACACCGTAGCGGAACCTGCCCGATGTGAGGTCAAGGCCCGAGACCGCATCGTTTGCTGTGACCTCGAAGCGGACCGCCCCTTCCGTGTCCTCGGTTATATCGTCAGGGAACATGTCCATGGAGGCTATCGTAGGCGCAATACCATCGTTAGTAAGATGGTCCAGGACCTTCTCGGGACCCTTGTTCCCCGCCATATCCGTGGCATAGGCGGTAACCTTCAGATCGGTCCCCTGCTGGGTCGTTGAGAGGGTGGTCATGACCTCGAACGGTCCATCGTTAAGGCCCATGTATATCTTGTTTACACCGGAGTACTCACCGTCATTTGCCACAGCATTCACCCTGAGAGTGCCCTTTGGGGCAGTATCGTCCCGGACCAGCAGGGTGGTGGGGTCTTGATTGTCCACCTTCCATTCCCAGACCGTTGGTGAATCCGTGAAACCCCATTGATTGATGGGAGTGACATTGTATTGATGTCTGCCACTTGGCGAGCCGTCAAGCATAAAGGTCAGTGTCTTGTCAACGCCCGTTCCTCCGTCAAGGAACTGGTCTTGCATCCAAGGAGTGAACTCACCGGTCATTGAGGTCGAGTATCTATTGGTAAGTTCGAAGGACCTTGGAGGGAAGTAGGGGCCAAAGTAGCGCAACATTAACGTCATCGATCCAGGGACTCGCCTCCAACCCTCGGTATTGGGAGCTTGTACAAAACCTGTGAGGGCGGCTTTGGCATCGAACAGCGCTTCTTCCAGCTCCTCTATCGTTTCCCCTACGACGACCGCGAAAGAGACATGGACGCCCCGGGATACGTCTGGACCCGGGACCTTGGCGACCAGGTCCATGTACCAGTTCTGACCCGTAGCTGAGGTGGTCTGATTGTTGGGTGAGTACATGTGAGTG
>CAZLVP010000037.1:8025-16990 GCA_964563055.1 uncultured Thermoplasmatales archaeon
CATTATCTCCCTTCCGCAGTCGGGGCAGACCCCTTCCCTCAAGGCGCACGCCTTGTGGAAGTGTGCCCCGCACCTGCATCGGGGATGGTCCGTTCCGGCCTTGAGCCCTCTCAGGCATATACTGCATCCCGCCGCCCCGCCGCGTCCCTTTGACGACCCTGGGGCACTATAAACCTTACCCCTGGGACCCCTCCCGGCCTTCCCCCCGCTCGTTCTCGCATCCACCCCCCAATCCTCGGCCTCTTCCCCATCTGATCTCTTCTTCCTTGCCCCAAGGAAAAGGAAGACCGCTACCGAGGCTATGATAACGATCATGATCAGAGCTGACATGATGATGACCGCCAACAGGAGGGGAAAACCATCCCCGTCCCTCCCTTCCTTCTCAATAGTGGTCAATATGACGGAATCCGAAACTGTGTAATGGCCATCAGAGACAAGGACCGTCACATTGAGGATAGGATCGGTCAGCATCAGGTCCAGCAATGGACCCTCACCCGCAGGGGTCCCGTTGACGGTCCACCTGATCATTAGGACCTCCATGTCGGGATCATAGGCTGAGGCCTTCAGTTCCAGATGTCCCCCCTTTCTGAACGGGTCGTCAAGGGGGGTCTCGGAGATTATCCGGACCTCTGGAGGCCTTGTCGCTATGACATCGACCAGGTCCATAGCTTCGTGACCGACATTGTCCATTACGCTGACCTTGATCATGGTCCTTACTCCCCATGTCAGGTTCACATGGAGAATGTGCTCACCATTGCCCACGGCTTTGAGAGAGGGTTCACCCAGACCGTTGCATCCGCTAATGTTCCCCTCTCCCACTTCAACGGTCATTGAACTATAATCGGGACCGGAGGTGGCATCCCTTATCTTCGTTCTGATTGGGAAGCAAGGTTCTGCAAGGAACGGTGGGGCCTCTATCTCCAACACTGGAGGTTCGGTATCCATGATAGGCCCTTTCCAGGCAACTGATCTGCGCTCACCCATAGGCAGAGTGCTGTTCCAACGCAGTTCCAGAGACAGCGCTCCTGAAAAGGACGTTGTATCGATGGTTAATAGGACGGATACTGGATGTGTAGTATCATCTGCCGAGGGCAGACCCATCTTCTCTTCTACAGCAGACCTGAAAGCTGGACGAAGGGGTCTCCCATCCTTATACCGAGCGGTGAGCTCTAACGAACCCATATCGATACCAAGGTCATCGTTCATGATCACGTCCAGGTCGCTTCCGGCCTTGAGGAATTCCACCTCGGGACCGACCACACCGAACTCGGACCCGCTGATATCCACCCTGAACGCCTCAGACCAAGGGCCTGTGTTACCCGCTGCATCGGTCCCCCGGACCCTCATGAAAGCGACCGGAACAAAGGGCGTAGGTAAAAGGATGCTAGTAGCTCCGTCGCCTGCGATGACGATGTCATCGAAACGAATGGTTGTACTGTCGGTCCATCCGGAGGGGCTCCATAATAATGGCTGGACCTCTATCATGACAATGCCGCTCGATACCTCCATGGTCATAAGGTCCAACCGGATCTGATCATCTTGGACCTCATACCCTCGTGGAGGAAGCACCAGTGGGGAACCCGTGTCCACACCCAGGGTGTGTACCGGAGTGATGAACTCGTTCCCGACCGCATCCCTTAGGACAACGCGCCATCTGTGGATGCCGTTCGAAAGCTCCTCTCCCGACGGGGCGGTCCATTCTTTGTCCCCTGAAAGGGATGCGGAAAAGGTCTCTTCGACCGATCCTAAAGGACCCATCACTTGGACATCGGCCGTCATCATACCGCTCCCCGGGTCCGCTGCCCTGAACGAGAAGATCGGCATGGAGATGTTGGTCCAATGTCCATCGGAAGGTAACATTTCAAGCAGCATAGGGGGGGTCAAATCCACCTTCAATGTGAACGGTTCGGAGGTCCCGATATTACCTACCAGGTCACTGACCTTCAGATCAAGCTCCCAGGTACCCTCCCCTAATACCGGTCCGTCGGAGCAGGTTCTCCTGTTACCGCTTTCCTTTAAAAGTGGGGATGTGCAGTGAACGATGCTCCGGGAGGTCCCCCCCTCAGCAGTTATCATGACCTCCTCCACAGCACCCGAGCCGGTCTCTATGAGGTCGAAGGATATCATATCGGTCCCATCGGACCAACCGGTCGGGGAGACGTTCCTTATCAATGGAGGCATCGTATCGACACCGATCCGGTAGGGGCCACCTATCACCGGCCCGTTCCCTGCCCTATCTGTGGTCCTGAAGAACAAATCATAATCACCGGGGTCCGATGGAACGGTCCCTGTCAGGAGAAAGGTCCCTCCTGATAGGTCCGCCACATCGGCATCGTACCATTCGGAAGTTATGGTCCCCACCTTCTGGACCTTGTACTGGGCATTGCCCTTTCCGATACCGGAGACCTCATCGTTGGCTTGGATGCCGAATGTCGGTGAGCTCCCGTTCCGCCAGACCTTTGTGGTGGGCATTTCCAAACTGGGCGATATCCTATCGAGCAAGACCCTCCTAGGTCTTGCCCAGATGGAATCATGGGCCTGCCCGTCTATCCATACGCTCCAATAATAGACACCGTCCCCCGGGTCGGAGGCTAGGAAATAATTATGGTCGGCGATCAATCCGCTCTGCTCCAGGACATCCGTTATGTTCATGCTCCTCAGGAGCCGGAAACGATAGTAGAGGGGCGGTCCGAGAGATGGGCTGCCCACTTCCCAATCAAAAGGCTCGGAGATGTCCCTAAGGAAACCATCCTCCGGGGGAGATGCAAGGAATGGTGCGGGCCAGGAATATTCCAACAGGTCCTTACCATCCCTGACCTTTCCCACGGCACCGCCTCCACCTTCGGCGAGGACCTCACCATTGGACCTGCTGATGCTGTCCTGTCCGTCAAGGGGGTCGTTCGTGAAGGCCTCACCGAAAGAGGTGATGACGATGCAATCCCCACTGCCGCTCGAATACCTGGTCCTCAGGGACAGGTTGGCATCCCCTCCAGAACCGACATCGTCCCCAACACATCCAGCAGCCCCTCCAAGCTTGGAATGACCTATGGCCTCAAGACCGCCACCACCGCCACCGCTGAACCCGCCCCCTCCACCGCCGCCACCCCTTGGGAAGGAACCGGATTCGATACATCCGGAGAGACCGCCTTCGAACGGGACACCACCCATACCTCCTTCGCATTTAAGGGTGTTATCAACGCTCAACACATCCAATTCGATGGCGAGGTCTATAACAGAATCACCGCCCGATCCGACCCTATCCCTGACATCACCACCTCTCTGGCCTCCATTGGTAGTTGATGCACCGCCAGCATACCCTGCTCCGCCCATACCGGCCCTGATGAAGCTTGTGCCACCTGCTGCGGAAAAGGTCCCGCAACCAGGCATCCCTGAATCACCACCATCCCCACCTTTTGCCATTATGGTGGAATCCTTTAGATTAAGGGTATAGGCCCTGATGCCAAGTCGTGAATCACCCCCCATCCCGACATTGCCGGTGACCGAACCGGGTAGCACAGAGCCCGAAGTGATGTACATCCCTGCGGTATATCCTCCCGGAGGCAGAGGTGTGTCATACCCCATGGCGACCAAGCTTGTGAAATATCCTCCGTCCCCCGCTTTCCCTCCTTTTCCCCCTATCACGGTCATGATCGACCCGTCTATCACAAGGTCCGTCGATGTTCCGTTCATCGACAATGAGGCCGAACCCCCCCGACCGACCTCCCCGCAGACATCTCCACCCACCGTGTAACCGCCAGGAAGCTTCTGGCTGCCCAACATCAGGATGTTCTGGCCTCGTGGGGCATCCCCTCCTTTTCCCCCAAGGATGCTGAGGGTGGAACCAAAGATTTTACATTTCGCACCTTTGGTCAGGCCAAGGGAAAAGGTCGCATTCCCGCCCTTGAACATAGTACCGGCGACCCTATCGGAAAAATAGCATCCTTCCTGGACAGGGTCCAACCCCATCCCCCCATGTACATTGACCGTTGTGGAAGAGAGCTCGAACCGGTCCTTTACCTGGACGATGACAGATGAGTTCTGGCCACCGGTCCTGTAGAGCCCAGGAGCATCTAGCCCGATCACATCGACCGTCGAATTCCGTAGGACCAGCTGTGAGGGGGAACCGGTTATGAAAGGGTCGTTGAACTGGTCGCCGGTGACCGAGAGCGTACAGGATTCCACAGTGAGCTTAGAACCGTTCCCGAGACCGATGTACGAATATGTTCGGGTACCTGTCAGGACCAGACTCTCCCCGTCCATCAAGATAAGGCCCCCCCTTGAGGGTGGACCGTCGAACACCTCTTCAAGGGCCGATCGAACGATAGCACTGTCCTGCTCCGGGTAGTAGGCGGGATCGTCCATTTCATGGACCGGGGGGACCCTCATCAGCAGGAACGTAAGTACTGCTGCTACTATCACATACCTCAAACGCACTCACTGCAACTAGGAGCCCCTACAGGATTAAAAATACTTTTCGGGCCCAACCTCTGTCAGGGTTATTTATGGAGAAGGGGATTCGGGAGGTATGGAACAGGAATGTCCCCTATCTGACCTGAACCGGTTCTTCAACCCCAGGAACGTCGCTGTCATAGGGGCGTCGTCCGAACCGACAAAGATCGGTTACAAGACCTTCTTCAATCTTGTCAACGGCGGTTTCAAGGGTGGGATGTACCCTGTCAATGTAAAGGGCGATGAGGTGCTAGGTTTCAAGGTGCATAGGAGCATCAAGGACATACCGGTCGAGGTGGACCTTGTTCTCATATGCATCCCCGCCCAGTTCGTGAACGCTGCCCTTGTCGAATGCGGGGAGAAAAAGGTCCCATTTGTTGTTGTGATCACCTCCGGTTTCAAGGAGATCGGTAACGTGGAGGGGGAGAACGAGATAGTCGCAACGGCAAAGAGGTACGGCATTAGGGTGCTGGGGCCCAACGTGTTCGGGATGGTCTATACCCCGGCCAACCTCAATGCCCAGTTCGGCCCCGAAAAGGTCCTATCCGGTAACGTCGCGATAATAACCCAATCAGGCTCTTTGGGGATCGCGCTCATGGACAGGGTGTTCCAGGAGGGATTGGGGGTCTCCGCCCTTACATCCGTCGGAAACAAATCGGACCTGTCCGACGAGGAAGTTCTGGACTACCTCTGCACGGACGAGAACACCAAGCTCATCTTGATGTACATTGAGGGGCTCAAGGATGGCAGGGCCTTCATGAAGAAGGTCAAGAACGTCTCCAGGTCCAAGCCCGTGATAATCCTGAAATCCGGAAGGTCCAAGGCCGGGGCGAAGGCAATAGCATCACATACCGCATCGCTTGCAGGGCAGGACTCCATCTTCGACGCCGCTTTCAAGCAGTGCGGTGCTATCAGGGCCCCAACGCTGAGAGAGGCCTTGGAATGGACAAGGACCCTGAACGACCTGCCGCTCCCTAAGGAGGACGGGATCCTCATAATCACTAACGGTGGGGGGTTCGGTATCCTTGCCATAGACCGCTGCGGTCTGGAAGGTCTGCCCATCTACTACAATCTTGAATGGATATCAAGGAGGCTCGGACCCCTACTTCCATCATATGCCACGCTCTCGAACCCTGTCGACATCACCGCTCAGACCCCTCCGGAAGGTTATATCGAATGCCTCAGGAGGGCTCTGGAGGAGCCAACCGTCGGTTCCGTCATAGGGATATTCGGTGCGGTCTCCGGGGTAGATGTGGAAGCGCTTACAAAGGACCTCATCACCTCGGTCGGGAGACCCTCCAAACCGCTGGTCCTTTGCTATATTGGAGGCAAGGACGCGGACGGGCAGGTAAGGGCCTTCAACGAAGCGGGTCTGCCCGCATTCCATTTCCCCGAGGAGGCCGTCTCATCCATGCAGGTCCTTTATAAGTACAGGGCATTCCTCCGGCAGGATGAGGAAAGAGATGAGCTCACCTTGACCAAATGGGACATGAAAAAGGTAAATAAGCTCATAGAGAAGGGGAGGAGGAACGGTTGGTCCTTCCTGCCCCTTGAGGACAGTATGGAGCTCCTATCCGCCGGACCTTACAGGGTCGCCAGATACAAGGTCGTCAAGGACCTTGACGGGGCCGTCAAAGCCGCCAAGGAGCTCGGGTTCCCTGTTGTCATAAAGGGTTCCTCGTCCCAACTCGTGCACAAGACGGAGCGGGGCGGGGTGGTAACGGACATTGACAGCATGGAGGAGCTTATAGAGGCCTTCGAAAAGGTACGGCCCATTTCGGACAGGGTCCTGGTCATGGAGCAGGTCTCGGGCAGGGAGATAATAGCCTCCGTCATAAGGGACCCTGTCTTCGGCCCCTGCGTGATGTTCGGTCTGGGTGGCATAATGGTAGAGGCGGTTCATGATGTCACCTTCAGGGTCGCTCCCATAACGAACAATGAGGCAATGAGGATGTTGGACGATATCAAAGGCAGAGCGGTCCTGGGGAACTTCCGGGGAAAGGGGGAGGTGGACCGAAAAGAGCTCGCCTTGGCCATCAAGGCATTGGGAGACCTGCTTGTCCAGGTCCCCGAGATCACGGACGTAGAGATCAATCCGCTTTTCGTCTCGGAGAAAGGGGCAATTGCTGTGGACTGCAGGGTGAGGATCGAGCCCCTCAGATAGGACCGAGCCTTCTGTTCCTTTCCGGTGCATGTATGGTCCTTGGACCCGCTCTTCCCGGGCGTGATGCGTCCCTGACCGGTCTTAGAGCAATGAAGGCCCTGACATTTACGACCAAGGTCGTAACGAGCGATAGTAGGACGATGCTCCAGCAGAATACGAAGAGGACCGTTATGAACGGAACGTTCTGAGGAAGCTCCAAAAGGACAACGGCCGGGTACCCCAGGAGAAGGAGGAGCGGGGGCAACCTGGCGAGACCTCTATGGAAGTGGACCCATCCTTCGCCCTGAAATCGGGTCAGATTCAGTGTGGCCAGACCGTAGTTTATGGAAAGAAGTATCAGGCCGAACATGAGCACGATCCAGAGTGCTATGGCCTCACCCTCTTCCATGGACCCTGTCCTGCCGAGCACTATTAGCAGAACCGCTGTTATGACGGTCAATGAAACGGCCCATACGATCTCTACAGGGCCCAAATGGCCCTTCTTACTTCCCTTGACGGGGTCCAGGCTCTCCACAAATACTTTGACCCCTACGGTGATGATGAGGCAGATGAGCAGGACCAAAAGCGCGAAGAGCAGTATGAGAGGTACGAAGACAATTATGATGGGGTCCTCCATGTCAAAAAGCTCATCTTTGATAAGACTTACCAGGAAAAGACCTATCATCAAAACCACTGGCGATGATATGATGAGCAGTATGGAGATGCTCATGATGTTGATGACCAGAGAGGCCTTCAGAACAGCTTTTCCTGTCCTCCCTTCCATCAGATCACCGCCAATAGAAGTAGGAGCGCCCCTAAAGAGATCATTACGATGGAATGAACGGCGTGGGACCTGTTGAACCTTCTATCCTCGGACCCCTTATCGATACCCTGTACATCCTTCCTGAAAAGCAGATGGACACCAGGGGCCGTTATCAGGACCGCTAGAAGGGCAAATAGAAGGTTCCTGCCCGTCAAAGCCCTGCACACTTTTCCGTCCCTGGTCGCTCCCATCAATAGATAGGAGGCCTTCAAAATAACGAACCAGAACAACAGGTAGAGGATGAGCGCTAAGATGATCGATGCCCAGGGATAGGTCCTGTTCACCGCCTTTGAGGCCGAGGCCGAGAACAGTTCCGTCGTCTTTGTACTGCCTATCGGACCGTGGAGGTCGTCCTTGGGGTTGTCGTTCGGGAAATCGAAGAGATAGTAGCGGTCGCCGTCCATGAACGCCTCCGCTGTCGGGTCGATGTTGGGACCGAAGGAGAACTTCCTGTCCATCTTCACAACGACCACCGTGCGGGCAATGGGGTTGCTCCAGCTGTCGGAGGTTCCCAGAGGGAAGTAGATGTTTCCGTTGTCACGCGAGGTCGTGACGGAGATGACGGTCCCGTTGAAGGGGGTGAACCCATATACGGTATGGGTGATGTCGGATAGGTCCTTCATTATGTCAAAGGGCGTACCTTGTGGCTCTATAGGGTTCCCGTAACCCTGATCGTACAGGTGCCAACGATATTCCTCCAACCACTCCTCTGGCTCCCAATGCTGGTTCCAGTACTTGCCATATCTGGCCGAAAGGAGAATTAGGTCCTCACCCGAACCTAGTATCTCCTTGAATCCATTGAACGCCAGCTCCTGGACCTTGTCGTAGAGAACGTACTCATCCTCTAATTTCGGGGTCTGCTTTACGAAGAGCTCCCAATCGTCCATGGTCCTTGGCATCAGCTCGTTCATCATTGTAAATTCTTCAGGGTCAATAGGGGGAGCCGTGATACTGTCTATGGTGACGGCATAATGGCCTTTGTACTCTTCCAGGGTCTCCTTCGTCATCTCCGGGAGCCCTTCGAGCTCTATCCCCTCGGTGAAGTCCTCCATGGTGGCGTTCTCGGAGACCGAATAGACAGAGATGCTCACACCATCGAACTCGTACGTGTCTATCTTCTCAACCTCTTTCTTCTTGACGCTGTCATCGTCACCCTCTCCGGAAAGTGCCATCCCCCCAAGATCCAATCCCTTACCATCTCCAGAGTAGCTGAGCTCATAGTTGTCCTCTATGTAGAGACCGATACCGGCTATGGGGGTGAAGGAAGCAGAGACGAGATCTCTCTCGAACCAGTCCCCGGTCCTGCCTGTGAGCCTGCCCATGTTCTTACTAAGGTCCTGCTTGTCCGCTTCATCTTTGATCCTTGAATAGCCTATGGAATCAAGGAAATCCCTGTCCTTCATCTGCTTGACCGTAACATCGGTCGGGAGTTCCCTGAAGGGGACAAGGAGGGTCATGTTGTTGCCGGGTTTGAGGGAGAAGAGAGAGAGGAATAGGTCTATCCTCTGCTGGTCGTCATCAAGGACGACCACGTTCGCAAGCTGCCTGGA
>CAZLVP010000038.1:0-13005 GCA_964563055.1 uncultured Thermoplasmatales archaeon
TCCGGGAACACAGCGGGCATAGGCGGGAGCTTCAAGGTCATTGACAACGACCCGCCCGAGCTCATCGCTGACAAGACGGACTATCCCATCACCACAGGTGATGAGGTCAACTTCTCCTTCGATATCAAAGACAATATGAGGGTCGAATGGGCGAACCTCACCATCCGATATTCGAACGATACGATAAGAGAGATAGAGCTTGTTAAAGGTCAGGGCATCAACTGGTACAATTCCACCGTCTTCGGCAAGAGCGATGAGTTTGATAACCTCTATGCCATAATATTTGGTGGTCCCCCTCTGAACATGACGCTTTCTATGGGGGATGCATTCGGTAACTGGAGGACGGTAAGACTTCCCGAAAGAAGAATGGTTGATAACGATCCTCCTTTATTGTTGGAGGACCTGACCGATAGGAGCGCATCTACAGGGGAGAACTTCACGTTCCGTTTCAAGGCCCTTGATAATATCGATCTGGACCATGCCCAGGTAGAGTATTGGTACATGAACGGTACCAAGTCTAGAACATCCATCCCTCGTCCATTGTTGGGTGGTACCTGGGAGGTTACTATCCAGATCCCTACTTCGCCACCTTATACCGAGAATGTTTTCTGGAACAGGACCGAGATAGAATGCAACCTCACATATTCGTTCCATATCTGGGACACATCGGGGAACGAACTGGTCCACAACGCAACGGGTATAAAGATCAATGACACCATACCACCAGAACTGGTCTCCCATGAATACATACCCGCGGCAGGTCCAACGACCGGTGATCCGTTCGAGATAAAGGTCAGATTGAAGGACAATATCCAGGTTAGATACGCATCCATACTGTTCAAGTTCTTCCATGATCTGGAACATTCAACAAGCGAGTACAGGGCTTGGATGAACAGGTCCACGACAGAGGAGGGCCTGTTCTCTTTCAGTTTTGCTGAGATATCCGATTCAGAATTCAGGTTCTTCCAATACAGGATCGAGGTGTGGGATGCAAAGGCAAGGGCGGATGGGATCCCTCACTACTTCAACTTCCCGAGACTGAACATAATCGACAATGACCCACCGACGATCGAGAGTTATTTCTCTCAGAGGAACGTCACGACAGGAGGCAAGTTGAATGTTGGGGTCACTGTCAAGGATAACTGGATGGTCTCCGATGTAAGAATGGACGTATGGTCGACAGGTGAGGTCAAGGAATACATACTCAAGGAGAATACCTCGATAAACATCTGGAACGAGTGGGGCCACCCATACCACTATGAGGGTGTCCTGGATATTCCCGTCGATTCCGTTGAACCTCTCCATATCATATTGAAGGTCACGGACCAGTCCAACAACACTGCTTCCACCCCGGAGTTGATCATAATTGTCATAGACAACATTGCCCCATCGCTCCAGCCGATCTCCAACCTCACCGTCAAGAAAGGGGAAACCCTGCTGATCACTGCTGTAGCGACAGACAACATTGGGATAGACCGGATCCATTGGGAAGGTTCGCCGATAACCGCTAGCGGGCTAACGCTTGAAGGTATCATCAACCAAGCGGGGACGTTCATCATCAACGTCACGGTGCTCGATAAGGCCGGTAATTCCAACACCACGAGCTTCTATCTTATCGTCGAAGGTCCGGACCATGACAAGGACAGCTCCAATCTGGTTATCTTCATCATTATCGCATTGGTCCTTTTGGCCTTAATTGCCATCACCATCTACCGCGTCTGGAGGTCCGACAAGGAGCCGTTCAAACCTATAGACGACGGGACCGCATCTCAGGAACCTCCAGGGCTTGATGAAGGACCAGAGGTCCCGGAGCTCCCCCCATCACCGGAGAAAGAGGTCATTGTTGTTACTGTCCCCGCTTCGACACCCGCCCCTGCGCAGGCTTACGTTCCTTCCGACCAGATACCATCCGCCCCAATGCCTGTCCAGGGAGAGGTAGGAAGCTATATCCCCCCACCAGGGAAAGGGTCAGAGCCTCAGCCCCTGGTCCCAAGGAGTGCCGAAGAGAAGATGGCACTAGAGCAGGGGCAGGAACCTCCTAAGATGCTGGGAAAGGAGCCTTTCGAGGAGCTGGGACCTCAGGAGCAGAAACTGCTCAAACCATGAACCAATGAACGCGGTATTACTATTTTCAGATCAAAAAAGTAATGTGTTCCAACCATCTTACTGTTAGTAGTAATACGTATGGGTCCAATTACTATTTACAGTTAAAAAAAGTAATATGTAAGCATCATATTATCTTTAATCACCCTAAAGAGTAATATTAGAAAAATTATTATATAAGGTTTTCTATTGGTATGGCTATGGACCTTGAAGTTTTTAATGGTAAGACCGGAAGACCTATACAAGCCTCAGGCGGTGCTTATTTCACATTCGAACCAAAATACTTACCATTGAGGATTGAATACAATGACAGACTTGTGAATGCACTCTCTGATGCATTGGTCTCTTTAGGGAACCTTTCTGGAATGGGGTCCAGAATATCAAACCCTCACCTTCTTATTAGGCCATATCTGAACAAAGAAGCCATTATGAGCTCAAAGATCGAAGGGACAAGGACAACCTTGTCTGAGCTTTTCATCAACGATGCAGGTGAGGATGTCAACGATAAGGACGATCTTCAGGAGGTTTTGAATTATATCAAAGCCCTTGAACTAGGTATCCAAAGGGTAAAGGATGCTCCGATCACTCAAGACCTGATCATGGAACTACATAAGGTCCTATTGTCTGGTGTCAGGGGGGAGGGGAAAGAGCCTGGAAAATACAGGTCCCATCAGAATTGGATCGGAAAGAGCAATGATATAATGGAAGCAGATTTCATTCCACCAGCACCAGGGAGTATACAAGGACTTATGTCCAACCTTGTTAGATACATAGAGGAAGATGGACCCGAAACGGTGTTATTAAAAATCGGAATGATGCATTATCAGTTCGAAACGATCCATCCTTTCAGAGATGGGAACGGGAGGATTGGCCGTCTCCTCATTATCCTACATTTGATAAGGAAACAATTATTATACCAGCCTCTTCTCTTCATATCAGCATATTTCGAGAGGAACCGTGATTCCTACTATGACCGGCTCCTCAATGTCAGCAAGAAGGGAGAGATAGAAGAATATTTGAGGTTCTTTATGGAAGGTGTCAGGGTTCAATCGAATGACGCTTTGGAACGGACGTTCAAGTTAGAGAAATATAAAAATGAGTCAAGGGAATTGGTTCAAAAGAGCACAAGGAGCCTGAAAGCACTATTGATACTCGATCATTTGTTCATAAATCCGTTCATCAAGATTCCCGATGCTGCAAGATTGATCGGATCGCACTACCCTACCGCAGAGAAGAACATAAAGCAGCTTGTTGACCTAGGCATTCTTGAGAACTACGAAGACAGAAGGAAGGACAGGTTATTCTTTTCACCAGTGATAAGAAACATCTTGGAGCCGTGATAAAAAAAATATTAATAAAGTGGTATTAATGCCTATAAAAGATGCATTTATTGAGTGACAATGCCCTCTCAAGTCACTGGATACCTTACTACCAATCTGACCTCATCCCCATCCTTCAAGGAAAGCTCACCCCTCAATCTTCTCTCCGACACTATCTCGAGGGTGTTCTTGTGGACGGTCCTGTTAGGGACCATTATCGCTGCCTTCACACCGTTCACGGTACATGGATAGCACAGACAGCTCCCGAAGGTCCTCCCATCCCTGATGAACCCCTTGACCTCTATCCCTGGGCCTCTCCTTAACAGGTCCAATAAAGGTGCGTCCAGAGGAGAAAGAACAACGTTCAGCGTCCCCTCGAAGGGTAAGAACCCGAAATGCTCATCGATCTGCTCCTTGTAGCTCACCTGCGACAGGTAGTAGGCCCCTTCCCCGAGCCCGGCCGATATGGTGCCTTTCACCTCTATCTCCCTGCTCCTCCCCAGCAGGACCGAGAGCTCGGAGAACCTCGCTGTAAGGAGGTCCATACCGGCCTTGGTCAATCTCACACCATGGGCACGTCCCCTCCTGGTCCTCTCAAGAAGCCCCTCTTTCTCTAACTTCTGGAGGTTCAAAGAGGCCGATTGCTGGCTCATTCCCAGCATCCCCCCCAATCCGCTCGTGGTCAGATGGACGAACCTCTCCATTCCCCCTAGCTGTGCGATCTTGATGAGGACCGTCTCCCTGTCCATCATGACCCGAACCTCCCGATGTGATCATGAACGCACCTAGCGAAGATATGGGAGAGCCTGACAGGTTCCGGGGTCCTCCCTCTTAAGGTCAACATCCTAAGTAGGCCATCCAACTCCTTTTCCGGGACCCCCACGCTCCGGACATAACAATCACCATCAGGGAGCGCTACAACGACCGGTCTGTGGGCATCTATGAGGTCCCATCTCCTGTCCGGACCAGGAAGGTTCTGAAGGGCGGACCTGATAGAGTTATCGTCAGGCCTCTCATCGGAGACCGTGAGGACCGGGAGGCCGGTCCTCTCATGGAGCAGGTCCATATCAAGCACGTTGAAACCGGCAAGACAGGCCCCGTCGGATACAATTAACCTTGCCTGTCCGGAGAACGCTTTGTCCATCATCAGTTCAGATATGACCTCTGATGAATCATCGCCATCTGTACGAACGGAACCGCTGAGAACGCCCTCGACACTCCCATCGAGCCTGTATAAAGTAAGGACTATCACAGTATGCTCGGAACCTCTGACATAGGGGCCATCATCGACCCCCACGACCCGGGCTTCCCTCTTCAAAGGCCAGCGGGTCATGGGAACACCTCAGAGCAGCGGCAGGCCCCCCGTGGCCTTATCGACCTCCGCATTGGGGCCTGGACCAATCCCCAGACAGGTGACGGTGCCCGGAGGGACCTCAGTCAACCCGGCATCCTCTATGAGCGCTGTCGTCAGGTCCAATCCCTCGGCTATGGATTTTAGCTCGTATAGCTCCTTTACATCCTTGACCTTAACGACGACCTTCTTCTGCCCCTCGTTGAACCAGTTCTTGAAGAACCTGTCATTGTCCCTTTTGGCCGCAAGAGCGCAGCTGACGGCGGCATGGGCGACCTGGACGGATAGCTTCCCAGGTGATAGCTTGAGGTCGTTCCTGACGACTATCACGAGCTTGTTCTTGAACTCCTCCATTTCGCACACCCCCTCAGAGCGGGTCCAGCTTCCTGGCCTTCCATCTATCTCCAAGAGCCTTGGCCCTTTTCCAGTTCACCCTGCCCTTAAGCTTGATGGTCTTGCCTTCAAGCACTGCATAGCTCATAGGAACTAGGTAGAAGACGCCAGACTCCATTATCACCAAACGGTCGCCTTCAGTACTTACCGTCTCACCCTTCCTGCTCCCGTCCAGGTCCACTACGAACCGTGACAAAAGCTCATCCCTGGGATCTGTGTATTCCATAGGGATGCGGGAGGACCTCCTGACGGTGGGCATCTATAAGGTGAGAAATCTCCTTCATTAAAAAGGGTTCCATCACTGGTCCTTTATTAGCCAAACCGGTGTAGGGAGCTTCTGGGAGGCCTTCCTTAGGGCAATTTTGGCCTGTGTCTCGAACTGTGGGGGGACGCTGATGGTCATAAGCTCCTGCCCGATCTTGACCCTTGCGGCCGTCCCTATGTTCTTGCCGAACGCTCTCCTCATCCCCTGGGAAACCCTGTCAGCCCCTGCCCCCGTTGCCTGCTTGTTCTCCCTGAGGATCTGATGGGGATAGATCCTAATGACAAGCCTGTAGTTCGCAGCCCCGGCCACCTTCTGGATGTACTTGTTGGTGACTATACGTGCCGCTTCGAGCGCCGTATGGCGGATCTGGCAGGTCTCTTTGGCCTTTATAGTGTATTTGACCGGGAATATCCCGTCCTTGTTCCCCATATGGAACTGGGTGATCCTCGGCGCTGGAATACCTCCGGTGTACTCGTGCCTCGTATAGGACTGCCCCTTTATCTGACGGTACATCCTGTTCGGCTTCCTGGCCATCGACATCACCTTGTAACTCACCAGGGTATGGGAGACCCCGGCAAGCGCCCACTAATAAAGAGGTCGTATTTAAGTATAGCCTTCATTCTCCAAATTGGGTATCATGTAAGCCCCTTGGGTAGGTGCTTTACACATCCACTTTATTTTAAGTACGTCAAAGGATGTTTTCTCCGTTCGTTCCTCCACTTGATTTAAATATCATAATCTTTTACACTCGCTCATGGTAAAAACCAAAGGTTTCACACCGAAGAGGCTGTTCCTGACGACAGGGGTCGGAAGGCACAGGGAGAAGCTCGCAAGCTTCGAGCTGGCTTTGAGGGATGCCGGTATCCAGAAGTTCAATCTGGTCCACGTTTCGTCCATCTTCCCTCCAGGGTGCGAGATATTAGAGAAGGAGGACGGGCTCCAGCATCTGACCCCTGGAGAGGTGGTCTTCTGCGTCATAAGCGAGGCCTCCTCTAACGAGCCGGGGCGCCGACTTTGCGCATCGATCGGGATAGCCATACCGCAGGACAGGAGGCAGTACGGATACCTCTCAGAACATCATAACTACGGGCAGTCGGCCAAGGACGCCGGGGATTATGCCGAGGACCTTGCCGCAGAGATGCTCGCTTCCACGCTCGGGATACATTTTGATGTTGATTCGAACTACGATGAGAAGCGTGAGATATTCAAGATAGACGGCAGGATCGTCCAGACCCAGAACGTCACAGCCTTTGCTGAGGTGGATGACAAGGGTAAATGGACCACTACCGTTGCAGCGGCGGTATTCGTCACTTGAAAGGGAGGTCGGACAATATGGCTTCTAACAGACCGAAGAGAGCAGACCTGCTGAAGAGACCTATAAAGATGCTCGACCTGACGAAAGAGAGAACGATAGGGGACCTTGTCGATGGTTTCTCCTCGACCTCCTTCCAGGCTAGGAGGCTCTCACAGTGCGTCGATATCTACAAGAAGGTGACACAGAGGAACGGTTCCCATACCATCCTCATGGGTATGTCCGGTGCATTGGTAGCGGCCGGTCTCAGGAAGACCATCGCCGACCTCATAGAGATGAGGCTTGTGGATGTTATCGTGACCACGGGAGCCATAGTCTATCAGGACTACTATCAGTCTAGAGGCTACAAGCATTACAAGGGCGACCCGCTCTCCGACGATGTGCTCCTCCACTCTTACATGATAGATAGGATCTACGATACCTATGTCGATGAGGATAAGTTCAGAGAGACCGACATACATATTGGGAAGCTCCTTGAGTCCCTTGGGGGAAAAAGGTATTCAACAAGGGAGTTCATGGCGATCCTTGGAAAGGACTGCGAGAAGGACAAGGGGTCCATCCTGGGTGCGGCTTACAGGCAAGGGGTGCCCATATACTGCCCCGCCATTGCGGATTCGTCCATAGGCATAGGGCTTGCGACCTCCTACAAGAGGCAAAGAGAGCAGGGTAAGGCACAAGAGGAGATCTTTGCCCTTGATACCATTCGCGATAACCACGAGATGGCCCAGATAGTTCACCTGTCCAGGGCCACCGCAGCGATCTACCTCGGGGGAGGCGTCCCGAAGAACTACATAAACGACGCCGTGGTCATGGCCGATATGCTCTACGGGGAGCAGGACGGCCACGAATATGCTTTCCAGATAACCATGGACAGGCCCGAATGGGGAGGATTGTCCGGTTCGACCCTGGGAGAGGCCCAATCATGGGGGAAGATAGATGCGGAGGCCACGCATACGATGGTCCACGTAGAGATGTCGGTGGCACTCCCGCTCATAGCCGGGGCATTGATGGAAGGAAGGAAGTTCAAAAGAAGGAATGGCCCCGTCTTCAAGTGGAACAATGACGAGCTGGTAATGCTCCAGTACTCAAAATGATGAGCATGGTATGGGGGGAACCATTATAAAGTAGAAGTATTTTAACCCCCCTCCCACGACCTATGTATTTAAATGTACATAGATAATGGCTCAGAGTATATCAGGCTTTCAAGCCCGACGGTGAGAATCATGTACAAGATGATCCAGCGCGAGGACACCATAAGGATCCCCCCCCATTACCTAGGGAAGGAACCCGATGAGATCGCAGACTATCTGGCAAGGAAGAACTTCGAGGGAAGGATGGACATCTACAACCGCCTTGTCATAGATGCGACCGAGGTCGAGCGGTTGGGGGAGGGAAGGATCGTCCACGGGGATGGTGCGGTCTTCCAAAAGGTCAGGTTCAAAGCCCTCGTATTTCAGCCGATGCTGCACGAGGTTGTGGAAGGGACCGTAGTCGAGATACTGAAGTTCGGCGCTTTCGTCAGGTTCGGACCCCTTGACGGCCTTGTCCACATAAGCCAGGTCATGGACGATCATATAGATGTGGACCTGGGGAACATGAGGCTCTATGGAAAGGAGTCCAAGAGGGACTTGAGGGTCGGGGACAAGGTCAGGGCAAGGATAGTGTCCATGTCGATGAACGAGAGGTCCCCAAGGGAGAGCCGCATAGGGCTCACGATGAGGCAGGCCGGTCTCGGTAAGTTGGATTGGCTGGAAGATGATTACAACAACAGGCACAAGCCAGAGGGCGAAGAGCCTGCCAAGAAGAAGGTAAAGACAAAGAAGTGATCCAGATGCTGGCTTGCAAGAAGTGCATGTTCCTCACGGAGCAGGAGAAATGTCCCCTCTGCGGCGGGGAACTGTCCAAGGAATGGCAGGGAATGGTCGTCATAGTCGACCATGAGACCTCAGAGGTCGCCAAGCATATGGGATTGAAGGCGAACGGCAAGTTCGCCCTCAAGGTGCGGTGAACCGATGCTTTATATGCTCACCGACCACCTCAGGGTCCTTCTCAAGACGCCCCTTGGAGAGCTCGTTCCCAACGAGGAGAGGACGTCGAAGAGATTGAGCGAGATGATAGGCTCACCCCTGGTCCTTGTCGGTGATGTCACCGCTTCCGTTATGACCGAGATGGGTTTCGTCCCCCAGCTCATCTTGGTTGACAACCATACGAAAAGGGGCAAGAAGATACCTACGATCATGGTAAGGCCATCAAAGGTCGTGAAGGTGAAGAACCCTGCGGGGATACTGACCGGTGAACTGTTCAAGGTCATTGATGATGCGATCAACGAGATAGTCCCGGGGACCGATAGTGACGGCCCCATACTCATAGAGGTCGAGGGTGAGGAGGACCTGTCCACCCTTGCCGCTATTAAGCTCCTGCCCAATGGCTCCACGGTCGTCTACGGACAGCCGGATGCGGGTCTTGTGGTCGTTACCGTCAATGGTAAGGTAAGGAGAAAGGTCGAGGAGATGCTCCGGGAAATGGAGGTCTGAAATCATGGAGATAGAAGTCGTAGAGAAACATGACAACATCCTTTTGGAAAGGACAGAGGTAAGGCTCCTTGTGAAGCATCCGAGGGAGAGGACGCCCTCGAGGAAGGAGCTTGCCGAGACGCTGAAGGATGTATTGGGAATGAAGAAGGAGACGCTCATCATAGATACCGTGGACTCCGAGTTCGGCAAGGACGTATCCAAGGTATATGTGAAGCTCTATAAGGACCTCCAGAGGGCCAAGGACACTGAAGAGGACCACATTCTCATCAGGAACGGTCTTATGGAGAAGAAGAAGAAGGCAGTGCCCGGACAGCCGGCAGCTCCGGCGAAGTGATGGATGGGGGATATGATCATGAGGAACAACGAGCTCTATGATATCAAGGATAACAAGATACAGAGAAAGCGCAAGTTCTGCCCCAAGTGCGAGGGCGTATTCCTTGCCCAGCACGAGGACAGGCTCTCCTGCGGTCGGTGCGGATACACTGAGGCCCTTAAGAAGGAATGATATCAGTCCTTCTTTTCCCCGAACAGTTCCTGTTCGAAGGGTTTATAGTCCTTATACCGTTCAGTCTATAAACCCTAAAGAAAGAACGGGCCTATAGGGTAGTCTGGATATCCTTCTCCCGCTTCCCCGAAGCGGGAGGGGATGGATTCTTAAACCCCCCCACACCCTAGGGAGGTCGTACCGATACCACAAACTACCCGAACGGTCCCCGTTCGAAGGGTTTATAGGTGTCACACTGTTCCCCCTATAAACCCTAAAGAAACAACGGGCCTATAGGGTAGTCTGGATATCCTTCTGGCCTCCGGAGCCGGAGACTGGGGTTCGAATCCCCATGGGCCCGCCATTATTCTTTATCGGAGATAGTGTACCCTTGGATTCGAACCCCTTGGGGTCTTAGGACCGAGAGCTTCGATCTATTGTCCAAGGTCCAAAGATGCGGAAAATCCTTAAAGGATTTTTTGGACATTAGAATCCCCATGGGCCCGCCAGTTCTTCTAACAATAATATTTTTCAAGTTTATGTTAGATTGTTAAATTCATTCCGCAAGGGTGAAGAGCTGGTCGTCCTCGTCCACGTCGAACAACCCCATCCTGGCACCGGCGTCCAGCCATCCATGGGCATAGTTCACTGCCCCGTATGCAAGGACATAGTTCCCGTCGGTTGCGAACGCTTTGGCGTCCGAATAATATGACATGGCCATGGCAAGGAAGTCCTCTGCCAGTTTGTTCAGGTGACTTCTGCAGGGAGGCGCGATCTTCACCTTGTCTATGGCCTTCCCGGTGGTCTCGAGGTATTTCCTCATCCTCTCCTCCGAGATCTGCATGATCTTTTCCATAGAGCTCACTTTGAACGACGATAAACGGACGACCTTTTATACCTATCCTTCCGATTATCAAACGGTCCCATCATCATGACGGGAATACCTGGAGGAGAGGTCCCCCAGGATATCCACGGCCTCCCCGCCGTGCCTGGTCCTCCTTGTCCTGACCTCGACAAGGACCGGATTGGATATGTTCCCCCCTACCACCAGGGCGACGGACACAGGCAGGTTCTGGATCTCATCGGCCATCCTGCCGTTCAGACCCTCAACGGAGGCCACAATGGCCTTGAGGTCATTGGGGTTGGTGACCTTCAATATGACCTGGGTCCCGCACTGGGATAGCACGTTCTTGTCGACCTTCGCTGGGCGTTGTGAAACGATGGCTATGCCGAGCCCGAACTTCCTGCCTTCGGATGCAAGGGTCTGGAGGACCTGTGATGTTATGACGGTCGAACCCTGGGGACAGAAATTGTGCGCCTCTTCCACCATGAGCATAAACGGAGGGACCAACCCGTCCTTCCTAGCCTGGAAGAGCTTCTTAAGGAGCGCAGCGACACCGATCTGTTGTATGTCAAGGGGTATGTCCTTGAGCTCTATGACAGTGACCTTCCCCGGCACAACTACGCTCGAGAGGGGTGTGGGCGCTGAATTGAAGAAAGGTAACCGTTTCAAATGCTCGAGCCCGTTCATTATAGGCCACTTGGCCGGATTGTTCTCGGATTGTAACGCCGTCATCAGGTCGAAGAGGTCGAGATCGTCACCTAGGACCGACCTCACCCTGTCCATGGCAACGTAGAGGAGCGAAGAGGATGGACCTATGTTCTTGAGCCCCATAACCTCCAGCAGGTCCTCCGCCTTGAAATGGCGTATGTCCAATCCCAATGTGGGGGGAGCGCCAGGCAAGGCCCCTGGAGCGGACAGAGTGTATTCCAGCAATCTGTCCCCGAGCCCTTTGGGGGAGACCCCGAAGCGCTCCATACGCTCGTACTCCTCCCCGGCTATGTTCGGTGAGACCAGTGTCCGGTACTCACCATGCAGGTCCAGGATGACAACAGGGATATCGAGCTTGTTCAGCTCCTCAGCTATGACCCCGCAAGCGTAGGATTTCCCGGAGCCGCTCTTGGCTATGAGCGCTACATGCTTCTGGACGAGCACCGAAGGGTCCAGGACGACGTCCACATCAGAATGGAGGACCTTCCCCAGATATACCCCGCCGTCCCTGTCCTGTCCCATTCCCAGGGTGGAGCATACGAGCTCCCTGCTGGCCTTGTAGACCCTTGTCGATGGAAGTATGGGGGTCAGAGGACGGTAGAGGTTGCCACGTGCATCCCTTCTGCCTATCACGGACACCTTCCCGACCCGCCTGTAAGTGACCCTGCCAAGCGTACCGGCCAAACGTCCTAAGGCCCTCTCCTGGTCGAGGTCGGAAAGCAGCTCGATTGATTCGACCGTGCAGAGGACAGGTCCATCGGCCGGATGTTCCAGCTCAACGTGGTCCATCTCCCTGATGGAGGGGTCGGTCAAAACGCATTTGAACTCGGAGGAGCCCACGTTCCCGAAGACCATGCCGGCCGGTTCACGGCCCGTATCAGGCCCTATGTTGTCCGGAACGGTCTCCCTGTCATGCGTCATATGCCTGATTTCTCCCTGAACGGGCCTTCCTATTCTCGATATTTAATCCTTTGCCGCGATGCTCCGAATGGCACATTTGGGCCTTTGTTACGATCATCCTGATAGCATGAAATATCAGGAACTGCATTGACCTTCCATGCTGGACGCGGGGAGGCTTCTTCAACTTGAAGGCAAACTCCATACTGAGGACCTGGAAGGGGGCAGGTCCGTTCACGGGGAACCGCTTTTGGTACGTGACGGAAGGACCTGGAGGGAGTGGGTCCCTTGGAGGTCCAAGATGGCGACTTACATCAAGAAGAAAGGGATCCCCAGGTTCGAGGGCAGGTCCCTCCTTTACCTGGGAGCGGCCCAGGGGACGACCGTATCACACCTTTCTGATATGATGCCTGAAGGGACGATCTATGCCGTAGAGGTCTCACCCACGGCCTTTTCTCCGCTCAGCTCCCTATCAAAGAGAAGGCCCAACATAGTCCCCATCCTTGGTGATGGTTTCCATCCGGAGACCTATCGTATGATGGTGGGTTCAGCGGACGCACTCTATCAGGACGTGGCCCAGAAGGACCAGCTGGGCATGTTCCTGAGGAACTCCGAGATGTTCATGAGAAAAGGGGGTCGGGGCATGCTCATGCTCAAGGCCCGCTCGGTCGATGTGACCGCGGCCCCCCAGAATGTTGCGGATAGTACATCAAAGGGGTTGAAGGAAAGCGGCTTCGAGGTCCTGGACATCCTTGACCTTGGTCCTTTCCAGAAGGACCACTTCGCCATCTATGT
>CAZLVP010000039.1:0-12923 GCA_964563055.1 uncultured Thermoplasmatales archaeon
ATCTCGTCCCCAACAAAATGGACCGTCTTGACAGCCTTCCCGGAGCGCTTTGACAACATCTCTTTGCCAGAGATCAGAGCCTTACCTGTGCATAGGGGCCTCTTGTTCTTGACGTCCATGACCCAGACCATATCATCCTTCTCTATCTCCGGGTTCGCATCGACTATCCCCGGCCCCATCACATCGGCACCGTTTGCTAGGTAGGGGACCGCCCCCATATCTACGACGAGCCACCTCTTTGTGGGTTTGAGGACCATCACGCCATGAACTGTCAGTAAGAGCCTCCCACCTTCCTCGATGGCGACGATCTTCCCTTTGGATACATAGGCCTTCCTGTCATCAAGCTGCCCTGCATCCACCTCCAGTGTCCCTTGGTCCTCTATACCCCACTCGTCCTTCATCCAGGCCAGGACCTCCTTCTCCTCCTTGGCTCTTAGCCTTGTCCTTCTCTTCAAAGAGAGCTCGGTCATGAACTGGTACACCCCTTGTTACCGATCGGGCAATGGACCAAAGAGGTATTATTTCTATTCGCAGGTACGGGTCTTGATGGACCCGTTCGAATATCTCGATTCTCTAGGTCAGTTCACCATCAGGCCCGGGCTCTCACGGATGAACCGTGCAATGAGCATGCTAGATAACCCTCATCAGAGCATCCCCTCGGTCCTTGTGGCAGGGACCAATGGGAAGGGGGCTGTCTGCCACATGACGGATGCTGCCCTCTCTTCGTTCCCTTTGAAGAGGGTACTCTACACATCCCCCCATCTCATGTCCGTCACAGAGAGGGTCCTGGTCGATTCCAAGGAGGTCGGAAGGGAACTGCTCGGCAGACATATAGACAGGGTCCGGGTCCTTACCGATGAGAGAGGCCTAGAACGTCTGACCTATTTCGAGACCATAACGGCCGCCTGCTTCTCCATGCTGCCGAAACTGGGAGCGGACATACTTGTATCCGAAGTTGGTCTGGGCGGAAGATGGGATGCGACCAACATATTAGAGCCCCAGGCGTGTGCCATAACGAGCATATCGCTGGACCATACGGACCTCCTAGGGGAGGATGTAACATCCATCGCTTCGGAAAAGGCAGGTATAATAAAACCATCTACCCCCCTAGTCCTCGGCCCGCTACTGGGTTGCGGGGAAGATCGGACCAGGTGCCTCAGGGCTATACTAGAGTCCTGTTCCAGGAACGGGTCACCGGTGGTCCTCATCTGCAGGCAGGGAGAGAACGATAGGATGTCGTCCATGCTCGAGGAGCATGCTGTCCCTGATTGGCGGGTCATAGAGGTGACATACCGTCTCGATGATTACGGTACTTATTCCCATCTCAAGGTCGTGAGCAAAACTGACTCTCAGAACCTCGAACCCAGGTTGCGGCTTCTGGACAATGTCCTTGACGGGACCTTCAGAACACCTCTTCTGGGTGAGCATCAGTCCTTCAATACGGCCTGTGCGCTATCCCTCTCCCTGCTCGCCCTCCCTTCAGCTCTGGCACGAACCAGGATGAAGCTCGACAAGGACGTACCTCTCGAGGACCTGGTGGAGGGTTGTGTGGACAAGGTCGAAGAGCAGTTCGACCGTTGCAATATCTCACAGCTACTGGCAGAGGGTTTGCAGCGGACCAGGATGATGGGCAGGATGGAAAGGAGGATCCATAAAAGCTCCTTGGTATTTTTGGACGGTGGACACAATGTCGAGGCCGGATCGTCCATTGCATCCACAATAAGGGAGCTCCGACCTAACAAGAGGTTGGTCCTCCTTTTCTCAATGATGAGGGACAAGGACCCTGCCAATTACCTTCGCAACCTTTCGGGCATGGTCTCAATGGCCATCATCACGGAGCTTCCACAGGAGAGGGGTATGCCATTGCCCCAGCTCAAGGAGGCGACCATGCTCGGGCTCGGTAAGGACACCCCTATCTCCGCATTGAAGGACCGTGACCAGGCCATGGACGAGTTCTTGAACACAGTGGAAAAAGAAGGACTCGGCCTGGTATGCGGTTCCTTCTACCTCTACAATATTGCTGTCCGAAGGTTCGAACAGCAACAACCATGATCAGAAGGACCACTTCATCCATTCCCTTCCGCCTCTGACTAGATGCACTCCCTTCTTCAATCTCCTCATCAGGTCTGGCCTGGACAGAACGAGCCTCATCAGTTCAGTGGTCGGTATTGTATTTACGTCCCTTCCGTTCACAAGGCCTGTGATCTCGTTCAGAAGCTCATCCTCAAGGGAACCAAGGAACTCTGCCCTCTTCAAGTTCAATGGTGAGAATGCTATATGGGACCTCATTCCCCTTTCCCAATCGATCAAGGCATTACCATCACCGGATAGGTACCTGACAACGGCTTTACCCGCCTCTCCCCCGGATAGAGCCGCCCCAATGATCCCCCCTTTGGTAATAGGGTTCGAAAAACCACCGGCATCTCCTACGAGCAAACATGAGCTCCTAACGAGCTCCTTCCTTAGACCATCGACCGGGATTATACCGCCATGATAGGATCGGACCTCCTCTTCCTTGATGGACAATGTCCGTTTTAACCATAGGATATGTTCCTGAAGACGGGAAGGTGCGCAAACCCCAACGTTCACCCCATCACCACGCGGAAAGCACCAACCGTAACCTCCCCGAAGGTCCCCTTTGACAAGGAAAAGAAGGTCCTTCCCCATATCCGCCCTATTCAATTTGATACCTATGCCCCTGTAACAGTTCTGGCGCTCCTCGAACCCGAAGAAACCGGGTAGATAATGGTTCGCGCCACAGGCAATTATGACAAAATCGGCGCCAATTGTCCCTTTACTGGTCCTGAGGGTCCATTTTCCGTTCGTAGGTTCTGCGCTCTCTACTGTGGCTGAGCTAATAATGTTCGTACCATAAGATGCTATCCTGGATGCCAGCTCCTTTTCGAAAAGGTCCTTCCTGACGGAGAATCCCTTTATCTTAGTATAGAGGTCATCGCCCGAAGGTGACCTGACCCTGAACCCCTCGACAGTATGGACTATCCATTCCCCATCATCCTTTAGCCCTGTTCGGTTCAGGGTGTTCTCCGATATGGCCTCTCCGCACTGAACGGGCAGTCCGACCTCTTTCCTTGAATCGAGGAGCAAGACCTTGGCCCCTGCCATGGAAGCTTCCAGAGCGGACGTGAGGCCAGCTATACCACCCCCTATAACCGCAATATCAGTGACCTGACCAACAGTGGATATCTTATGCCCCCTTTCATGCTTGGGGCTCATAGAGGGAGCTCATTGGATTAAAAACTTAAGCTCATACCTCATCGAATATATCCATGAGGTACTCGGTACCGGGAGCCTTCTGAAAGCCCTTGTAATCATTGCTGATATAATAGCACCTCATCTGCAGGGAGAAGAGGCTATTGTCCGTTCTTATCATCCGGCTCATTCCGACCACCGAGATGAACAAATGAGACTCGGCCTTTAAATAGTTTTTGTGTTCGTACTGCGTTATCCTGGTCATCTGACAAGTGAAGGTCGTGTTGGGATGACCGGCAAACATTTTATCAAGATATCCCTTTGTCCATCGGCCTTTCATGACCAGGGGAAAAAGGAATGAGACAGGCAGTGATAGTATCGGCAGTCAGGACCGCACAGGGAAAGTTCGAGGGCTCCTTGAAGGACCTTTCAGCACCCAAGCTCGGGAGCATTGTGATAAAGAACGTCCTGGAGAGGGTCGGGCTCCCTCCGGGTGAGGTCAGCGAGGTCATCATGGGGAATGTGGTCTCTGCAGGCCTGGGCCAGAACGTCGCCAGGCAGGCGGCAATAGGGGCCGGGATACCCTATGAGGCGGGGGCACTTCATGTGGACAAGGTCTGTGGGTCCTCTTTGAAGGCGGTCATACTCGCCGCCCAGGCCATCAAGTGCGGGGACGCGGATACCATAATTGCTGGAGGTATGGAGAGCATGACCAACTGCCCATACATCCTCGACAAGGCAAGGTTCGGATACAGACTGTTCGATGGAAAGATCATCGATTCCATGGTCAAGGACGGACTGTGGGACGTTTACAACGATTTCCATATGGGTATGACCGGAGAGGTCATTGCGGAGAAGTACAAGCTCACTAGGCAGGAGATCGATGAGTTCGCACTAGGGAGCCATAAGAAGGCATCTAAGGCCACGAGCGAGGGCCACTTCAAGGGTGAGATAGTCCCTGTCCCCATCCCTCAGAAGAAGGGGGACCCTATCCTCTTCGATAAGGATGAGGGTATAAGGAACGACATAACCCCTGAGGGTCTCGCAAAGCTCAAACCCTTCTTCAAGGACGGGGGCGTAGTGACCGCGGGGAATGCCTCACAGCTTTCGGACGGAGCCTCGGCCGTGGTCGTGATGAGCGATTCCAGGGCGAAGGAATTGGGATTGGAACCGATGGGAAGGATCATCGATTACAACACCGCCGGTATGAGGCCAGAGTTCGTCATGGAGGCCGTCGTACCCGGGGTCAGGGCACTCCTGGCAAAGACCAAGTTCAAGGTCGATGACATAGACCTGGTAGAGCATAACGAGGCCTTCTCCTCAGCCTCGGTCGCACTGATGAAAGCAGTGGGAATACCCAAGGAGAGGTTCAATGTCCACGGCGGGGCCGTCGCTCTCGGACATCCGATAGGCAGCAGCGGATGCAGGATACTGGTAACACTGCTCCACAACCTGAAGAGGTACGGTAAGGACAGGGGACTTGCCACGATCTGTCTGGGCGGTGGCAACTCGGTGAACCTGATAGTCGAGAGGATGTAAGGGGTGCTCAGTATGGATATCAAAAGGTTCGGTGTGGTAGGTGCCGGTCAGATGGGGCACGGAATAGCTCTCGTTGCCGCAAAGGCTGGATACGATGTGGTCCTGAACGATATAACAGACGAGTTCGTGAAGAGCGGAATGACCAAGGTCTCTAAGTTCCTGGACAGATCGGTCGAGAAGGGTAAGATGACGGCTGATGAGAGGTCCGCCATCTTAGGCAGGCTCAAGGGAACCTCCAAGCTGGAGGACCTGTCCTCGTGCGATATCGTAGTGGAGGCTATCGTCGAGATTGCTACCATAAAGAAGGATCTCTTCAAGAAGCTGGACTCCATACTTGGACCAGAGGCCATCCTTGCATCCAACACCTCCACCATCCCCATAACCGAGCTCGCAGGGGCGACAAAGAGGCCAGAGAGGTTCATAGGGATGCACTTCATGAATCCCGTTCCGATGATGAAGCTCGTAGAGGTCATCAGGGGCCTTAGGACCTCGGACGATACCACCAAGGTGATCTTCGAGCTGTCCAAGAGGATGGACAAGGAGCCCATTGAGGTCAATGACAGCCCAGGGTTCGTATCCAATAGGGTCCTCCTCCCTATGATAAATGAGGCCATATACTGCCTCTACGAAGGGGTAGGGACCCCTCAGGCCATAGATGGAGTGATGAAGCTAGGTATGAACCACCCCATGGGCCCTCTCGAGCTTGCCGACCTGATAGGGTTGGACGTTTGCCTCAGCATCATGACCGTGCTCTACGAGGGCTTCAATGACTCCAAGTACAGACCCTGCCCGCTCCTGAAGAAGATGGTGCAGGCGGGATACCTTGGAAGGAAGACTGGCAAGGGTTTCTACGAATATCCACTGGGGCGATGAGATGACATATAAGAACATTATACTTACCAAGAACGGACCAATAGCAACGATCAAGATGAACAGACCCGAGGTACTAAACGCCCTGAACGAGGAGACCGTCCTCGAGCTCATGGATGCTGTGATAAATCTTGACCAGGACAAAGACATCAGGGTGGTCATCATAACAGGGGAAGGGAAAGCGTTCATCGCAGGTGCGGACATCAAGCAGATGGCCGATCTCACACCCATGCTCGCTCGCAGGTTCGCCGGTTTCGGTCATGACCTTCTTAACATGATAGAGGCCTCGAAGCACCCGTACATTGCCGCAGTGAACGGTTATGCCCTGGGGGGTGGTTGCGAGGTGATGATGGCGTGCGACATTGCCATCGCCTCGAACAAGGCTAAGTTCGGCCAACCCGAGATCAATCTTGGGATTAGCCCCGGGTTCGGGGGGACCCAGAGGCTCACTAGACATGTGGGCCGGATGAAGGCGAAAGAGCTCCTCCTTACAGGGGACCAGATCACTGCAGAGGAAGCATTGAGACTGAAACTGGTCAACATGGTCGTCGAACCGGAGAAGCTCATGGAGGAAGTATTGGTCCTGGCGAACAAGATCGCCAGTAAATCGAGCATCCAGACATCCTTTATCAAAGCCCTTGTGAACAAAGGGGCGGACATCGACCTCTCAACGGCAAACGATCTGGAGGTGGCATACTTCTCCTCATCCTTCTCCACCTACGATCAGAAGGAGGGCATGAAGGCGTTCATAGAGAAGCGGAAGGCGGAGTTCAAGCACTGCTGACAGGTCAAAGGTCCTTGAGGATCGTATCGAGACCTTGCGCTATGACCTTCTTCTGCACCTCCGGTGCACCCTCCCCTATCAATGATACAAGGGAGTCATGCGGATAGTCAGCTATCGGGTTCTGCTGTATGATGCCTCTTGCCCCCATAGTTATGACCCCCCACAACGTTATCTTCATTCCCTCTTCCGTATTGAAGAGCTTCGCCAGAGAAGCGTAGTGCTTGAAGTCCCTGCCGGAATCCGCCTCGTATGCTGCCTTCTGAATCAACAGCCATCCTGCCTGAAGCCTTGCGATGTTTTCTGAGAACTCATAGGTCTTTGACTCATGCTCGAACAAGGTCCTCCCGAAGGCCTTCCTCTTCTGGGCATGCCCGTATGCATGTTCGAAGGCCCCCAAGGCTGCTCCGAAGGCCAGGGATGACACACCTATCCTGCCATTGTTGAATAGCTCCATTGTCTGGTAGAATCCCCTTCCTTTCTGACCCAGGAGGTTCCCCTTGGGCACTTTGACATCCTCGAAGTTCAGGGTGCAAAGGTGGGAACCCTTCCATCCGTACTTCTTCAACCGGGTCCTTGTCAGGCCCTTTGCATTTCCCGGGGTTATGAACATGGAGACCCTCCTGTGCTGTTTCTCGGAATCAGGTTCCGTTACCGCTGTGAATATGATATCATCGGCGAAATCTGCATTGGTGATGTAGGCCTTCATCCCGTTCACAAGATAATGGTCCCCCTTATCTTCGGCCGTAAGTTTTATGGCCGATGCATCGGACCCCGCAGATGGCTCGGTATTTGCAAAGGCGAACAATCTCTTACCTTCCAGACCAGGTAGTAGATACTCATTCTTCTGTTCCCTACTACCGAACAGATGGAAAGCTTCGTTCCCTAGATTGGCCTGGACGAAGGTCGCTATTCCCAAACCCCCCGAGAACTTCGAGAGCTCCCTGTAGAGATGGATGTTCTGGAGCCAGGGTACAGGAACGATATCATCCCCCTGTGCTCTGAACCCTAACATCCTCTCGCTGCCGAATATCTCGAAGAGCTCCCTAGGGGTCGTATCGTTCTCCCTCCATTCCGCGAACCTGGGAGCGATCCTCTCTTTTATGACCAACCTTGCCCGGTCCCTGAAGGCCCTCTCCTCGTTTGATAGACCAAGTTCCATTTTTTCACCCCGTGCGGAACTGTTGCTTCGAATAGATATCATTAACCGCTAAAATGTGATGGACGGCCAGCAAACTTTTATGAAATTGGCCGTACTTGAAAGTTTTCTATATGATGACCACACTTCACAGTCCATGGACACTGGTCAAGAGCGTACAGTAGGGCCCTTATCAATTGATGACCTGCCCATGACAGAGACAAGACCCGGCATCCACCGGAGAGTGTTCACGGCCGGTGACCTTCAACTGATCATCTATCGTTACGATGCAGGGTCCGTTTTCGAACCCCATCAGCATCCAGAACAACAGCTTACTGTCTGCATTAAGGGTTCATTGGAATTCACCATAGGCGGCAAAGAGGTACATTTCAATAATGGGGACATGGCCCACATACCTGGAGGGGTCGTCCATAGCGCCGTCAACAACGGTATGGAAGATGCCGTGACCTTTAACATATTCACACCACCCAAGAAGGGGCTATGAGATGTCCCAACATAATGGTCTTCCCACGAGCCATATCTTTTACAGGGACCTCACAAAGAAGTACACACTCATTGATAGAGCGGAGGGGATCTACCTCTACGACAATAACGGGAACAAGATCATCGACGGAGCCTCAGGTGCTTCAGTTGTCTGTTTGGGACATAACAACAAGAGGGTGATCAAAGCCCTCGTGGACCAAGCGGGTAAGGTGGCCTTCACACACATGTCGACGTTCACCAACGAACCGATCCTCAGGTTCTCGCACGAGCTCGTCAAGTTGACCCCTAGAAGGCTCAATAGGGTCTATTTCACTTCCGGCGGCAGCGAGGCCGTTGAGACATCACTGAAACTGGCAAGACAATATCATATCGAGAACGGAAACTCTCAGAAGTACAAGGTCATATCTAGGACCACATCCTACCACGGAGCGACCATAGGTGCCCTCTCGATGACCGGGAACTACCCCCGAAGAAGGCTCTACCTGCCCTATCTTACCTCCTATCCGAGGATCACCACCCCCTACTGCTGGAGATGTCCTTACAACAAATCCCCCAGACACTGTGACTTCGAATGTGCCCATGATCTTGAGAGGGCAATACTTGCTGAGGACCCGGAGAACATCTCTGCTTTCATCGCGGAACCGATAATAGGCGCTTCGGCTCCTGCCGTAAGACCGCCCAAAGGATATTATAGAATAATCAAGGGCATATGCCAGAAGTACGACATCCTTTTCATAGCAGACGAGGTGATGACTGGGTTCGGCAGGACCGGCAAGTTCTTTGGAATGGAGCATTACGAGGTCTTCCCGGATATGATAGCACTTTCCAAGGGCATATCAGGCGGTTACAGCCCTCTAGGGGCTGTGATAGTGGACGAGAGGATCTATGACTGCTTAGCCAGCTCACCAGGCCATGCTTTCATACATGGGCATACATTCGGCGGGAACCCCCTATCCGCCGCAGTCGGACTAGAGGTGCTCAAGATAATCAACGAAGAGAAGCTCGTGGATAAGGTGGCAAGGTCGGGTGAAAGGTTGGGCAAGGGATTGAGGTCCCTCAAGAAGCATTGGATGGTCGGGGATGTGAGATACATCGGTCTCCTGGCAGGGATCGAGCTGGTAACGAACAGAAAGAACAAGAAGCCCTTTCCAGTTGACCAACGTATGGGTCTTAGGCTCCAGAATATCTGCCTCAAGAACGGGCTCTATGTCTATCCTGGGAGGGTGTCATCCATCGTTGACGGGGGCGATCACATCATGTTGGCCCCCCCGTTCATCATCGAGGACGATGAGATAGACAGGATAGTGGACATTTTGGATATATCCTTAGCTCAACTCTCAAAGGACCTCCCTAAGAAAGGCCCATGAGGACGCACTTGTGACTGGACCATCGGGGTCCAAGCCAGCAATAATTATAAGTAACAGGTAGGATTAGTCCGTGCCAGAGGTAGATAGTTTGCCTAGGGCCCCGGGTTCAAGGAACGACAACAGGGATAAGAGAAGGAGACCCAATCAGGGGGACAGGACGCGCCGACCCTTATTGAACCTGGGAAGGATCGATTATTTCAAGTACGACCTTAACGAGATCATCAACGGGGCCAAGATCGACGACAATCTTGTTGGGTCCTTCAAGGCGACCATAATAGCAAAATCATCCAAGATCTCAATCCAGGCAGCAAAGGACTATATCAATGAGGTCCAGGGTAGGGAAGGTATCACCAAAGAGACCGGTGAGAGGATATCCAGGCTCCTTGACAGGTACACGATGTATCGTTGACCTCACGGTCCCTTCTTGTCTACGCCTTCTTGAAAACACCCTTCAGCTTCTCGGCGACAAGCTCCATATCTTCCCTGGTCCCCTTTTGAGCGTCGTTGATCGCATCATGTAATAGCCTTTTGGAAAAGACCGCCGATGAACCATCACCATAACCGAGCACTAGCTTCAACCCCTCCTGAGCGATCCTTATCGCTGCCGTCCTGGAATATAGCCTGCTCATGGTCTGCCAGCATTCCCTGTCGAACTTAACGGCCTTGGAATAGTCCGGTTCGGCCGATTTTCTGCAAAAGGCCGCAGCGGTCTCAGCGTACATCACAAGCTCCCCGAGCCGCATAAGTACATGCTGGTTCCTTGTCAGCTTCTGTTCCTTGCACATCTCGAACAGCTCCCCAACGGCCCGTAGGGCCATTGATGCTGTTGAGGCGCCTACCTTTGGTTCCCGGGCATGGAGCGCATCCATGGCCTTGGCAAGGTCGGAGAAATAGCCACCCCTTGTCTTCAGATGCTCCTGCCATCTATCCCGGGCAATGGTCATCTCCAGGATCTCGCTTGTACCTTCATAGATGGTGGTTATCTTGACATCGCGCTTTATCTTCTCTATGACCATCTCCTTCACATAACCATACCCACCAAGTGCCTGTATGGAGGCTTCGGCCGCAGCGTTCCCAGCCTCCGATGCGGATAATTTAGCTATTGCCCCTTCAGTGGCAAGACTATGGCTGTCCGATCCGTCCAGCCTATGAGCTATCTCCTCGATATAGGCCCTTGAGGCCTCAAGCCTTACCGCATGTGGGACTATGAGCTTGTGCATATAGCCCTGTTTATCCGAGAGGGGGCCCCCTGCCTGCACCCTTCCTTGTGCGTAACTGATGGCCCGCCCAAGAGCGTCCCAACCCCCACCTAGGCCGAAAGCCGCCACCATGAGCCTTGTGTTGCCGAACACGGCCTGGGCTTGGGTCAGACCCTGCCCTTCTTCCATACCGACAAGGTTCTCAGCGGGAACATAGACATTGTCCATGGAGAAAGCAACCGTGTTGGAGGCCCTTATCCCGTGCTTGTCCTCTGGATTGTTGAACTCCATACCCGTAGTGCCCTTCTCAACGATGAACCACCCCACCGCCTTCGTGTCCTTTGCAAGGATCAGGTAAAGGTCAGCGATACCGCCGTTCGATATCCACTGTTTGTTGCCTGATATCCTGTAACCCACCGTCCTTCCACCCTCGACCACTGGAATAGCGATGGTCTTGAGCGACCCCAGATCGCTCCCGGCCTCCGCCTCTGTAGCCCCATAGGCGCAGAGCAGACATTCGTTGGCGACCCTGGTGAACCATTTCTGCTTCTGTTCGGGGGTGCCTCCGACCGCCAGAGGGTCCAGGCCAAGGAAGGTCGCAAAGACAGATGTCGCTATCCCCAGGTCTATGGATGCAAGGAGCTCGCATACCTGGTACATATCGAAATTTCCAGCACCTATCCCCCCGAACTCGGGAGGTATGAGCAGCAGATGTATCCCAAGTTTTGCTGGGTCGTACATATCCCTGACCGATTCCTTTGGAAGATGGCCCTCCCTATCTATCTTCAGGAGAACGTCCTGAGGGAAGTTCCTCTTGGCGTACTCTTTGATACTGCTCAACATCATCTCTCTCATGGACTCATCCATTCCGACCATCTATCACACCTCTTTCAGGAGAACGGTCCACTACCTGAAGCGCTGACCATTCCAGACAAGACGGCTTCTTTAAGCAGTGAACAATTATATCTTTTTGCATAACTAATGTTCGACGTTAAGTGTATTTTCTATTGGGGCTACAATAATATCTGACCTCGAAAAGAAATAAATCATTTGGCACCATTGGCCGGTCCCATGGACTTCGAACTAACCCCCGCTCAGACCTTGGCCCGAACGACGATCAGGGAGTTCGCCGAGAAGGAGATCGTCCCGAAGGCCAGGAGCATTGATGAGAACAGCGAATACCCCACCGATATCATATCGAAGCTGGGAAAGCTGGGTTTCATGGGAATAATGGTCCCCAAGGAGTATGGTGGGGGAGGCTTCGATACGGTCACATATGCAATGGCCATTGAGGAGATCTCGAGGGCCTGCGCTTCCACGGGTGCCCTAGTTTCCGTCCACAACTCCTTCTGCCCCTACATGATCTACAAATGGGGGACCGATGAGCAGAAGAAAAAATACCTCCCAAAGCTCGCAAGCGGAGAGGTCTATGGGGCTTTCGCAGGCACCGAACCCGAGGCAGGGTCAGACCTGGGCTCCATGAGGACAACGGCCGAGCTTCGGGGAGATGTCTATGTCATCAACGGCAGCAAGACCTTCATTACTGGTGGGCCAAAAGCGGGTGTGGTGATAGTCTTTGCCGTTACCAACAAGACGCTTGGGCCAAAAGGTATCACGGCCTTCATAGTCGAGAGTACCTACAAAGGCTTCAAGGTCGGAAACATTCTTCAAAAGATGGGTATCAACGGTTCTCTGACCTCCGAGCTGGTCTTCGAGGACATGGAGGTCCCCAAGGGGAACATCCTTGCAAAGGAAGGGGACGGGTTCAAACTGGCCCTATCTTCAATAGATGGTGGAAGGATAGGTATAGCTGCCCAGGCCGTAGGCATTGCCCAAGCCGCTCTTGAGGCATCCATATCCTACTCAAAGAAGAGGGTCCAATTCGGAGCGCCCATTGCCAACCTTCAGGCCATCCAGTGGATGATCGCTGAGATGGCCACAAAAGTGGAGGCTTCCAGGCTCCTCACCTACAGGGCAGCCCTTCTGAAGGACCAGGGTGGAAGGTTCTCCAAAGAGGCGGCAATGGCAAAGCTCCTTGCTAGTGAATCGGCCGTTTGGTGCGCCCACAAGGCCGTTCAGGTCCACGGCGGTTACGGTTACATGAAGGACCATAATATCGAAAGGTACTACAGGGACGCTAGGATAACGGAGATCTATGAAGGTACTTCAGAGGTCCAGAAGCTGGTCATTGCCTCCAATCTATTGAGGTGAACCTTCAGGTCCAAATCAGATCATGTATGTTCAATTAAGTGTGTCCCGATCCTTGATAGCTTGCTTGTGGCTGGGCCTCCATCGGCTGCGCCGCCATAGGCATC
>CAZLVP010000040.1:0-10246 GCA_964563055.1 uncultured Thermoplasmatales archaeon
GGCCCCTTCTCGGTCATAATGTAATCCCCGACCAGAAAGCCTGGGAGCCTCACGAGATAGGTCATCCTGTAGATCTCCCTCCCATCCTTCCTCCCGGCCAGGGTGTTCGATACCTTCTGGTCCCCACCATAGGTCTCATGGAGCCTCTGGGCAAGGATCCTGGTAGAGCCACCGTGGCCCATCAGGAAATCATGTCCCCCTTTTGCCTTGCTCTCTTTGGTTATGAAGACCTGCGGGTCCTTAAGGGCCAGGCGGGCGACATCGTCCCTGACCTTTTGGAGGAGGTCGGTCCTTTCCTCCTCGGAGAGCATGTCCAGGCCTCTCAGCTGAAGGGTGGCCTCATAGTACGAACCGCTCTTCTTGGAACAGTACGGGCATTGGTAGGGTGATAATCTTGCTTCGGTCTGATAGGTCCTCTCGATGAACATGCCCTTGTAGGTACCGCTCACCTTGATATCGATCTTGAAGACCCTGAGGTCCTGAGAGACTATACCAAGCTCTATCTTGGCCGAACCGACCTCGGGATGGACCCTCAACTGGTCCCTTGTGGCCGTCAAGGCCGCTTCAGATATGTCCCACTTGGTATCTGACCAAGACCTGTTCCTGAGCACCTTGTTGCATGTGGGGCAATAGCTCGATAGTACGACCAGAGGTACATCCACCATCACCAGTCCCTCGACCAGGCATTCTGAACAGAGATTGTCCGAATGCTGTTCCCTCTGGCCACATCTCAAACAGAGCATCGGCGAACATGGGGTAACATCGATTAAAAGCCTTCCCCCGGATAATGGCCTATGTCCCCTCTTCCCAGCTCGAGAGGTACCTTTCCTGTTCGCAGGTCAGAGCGTCCACGGAATGGCCCAAGGACGAAAGCTTTAGGACCGCTATCCTTCGGTCCAGCTCATCAGGGAACGGGACCACATCCTTTGGGAGCTCTCTGCCCTTCATGGCTATGAGCTCCGCCCCGGCGGCCTGGATGGCGAACGACATGTCCATTATCTCGACCGGATGGCCCTGGCCGGCGGCAAGATTGACGAGCCTCCCTTCCGAAAGGAGGTGGAGGGTCCTGCCGTCAGGCATCTTCAGGTCCTCGACATGTCTCCGGGACCTCTTTACCGAAACAGCGTTCTTTCTGAGATAGGATACATCGATCTCGTTATCGAAGTGGCCCGAGTTCGCCAGGATGCAGCCGTCAGGGAGCCCTTTGATGGTCCTCTCACCGATTATATGGGAACAACCGGTTGCCGTGATTATCAAGGAAGCTGTCCTTGAGGCCTCCTCCATCCTCCTCACCCTGAATCCGTCCATTACCGCCTCGACGGCTTTAATGGGGTCAACCTCAGAGACAGTGACGATGGCCCCCATCCCCTTGAGGCGCATCGCTATCCCCCTTCCGCACCAGCCATACCCTGCGACCACGGCCTCCATCCCTGCGATACAGAGGTTCGTTGCTGTCATGATGCCGTCAAGGGTCGATTGACCGGTACCGTACCGGTTGTCGAAGAGGTGCTTCATGGCGCAATCATTGACGTCCATCATGGGGAACTCGAGCTTACCCTCCGCGGCCATTGCCTTGAGCCTGATTATGCCAGTGGTGGTCTCCTCGCAGCCTCCAAGGACCTCTTTCAATAGGTCCCTTCTCTCGGTATGGAGCAGCCGGACCAGGTCACCACCGTCATCTATCACGATCTGTGGTGAGATGTCCAGGGCCCAGTTGAGGGCAGAGTAGTACTCGACCCTGTCAATGTTCTTCCTGGCCCTTACCTCCAAGGTCCCTGGTCCGACATCGAAGGTCCCAAGGCCCAGTGAGACCTCGTCATCCGTCGAGAGCGGATTGCATGTTGTGAGCCTCACGACGGCACCAGCCCTCGCAAGGGTCAGGGCTAGGACACCGGTCTTTGCCTCAGGGTGCAATGACATGGCTATCCTCTTCCCTGCGAGGTGACCCCTCTCCATGATCTCGGAACCGAGCTTTCTCAGAACGACCATCCTGGAGGCGGCCCATTCGAGCTTTCCCCTCCCGGAAGCGGTCATGGCCTGCCTTGTCCCTTCATCCAGTTCCTCGAAGATGATGCTGGGCATACGGATCACAATCCAATGGCTTCCTTGAGCTCATCTGCCATGTCGGTCCGCTCCCAGGTGAAGTCCTTGTTATCCCGTCCGAAGTGGCCGTAACAAGCTGTCTGTTTATAGATGGGTCTTAGGAGGTTCAGCTTCCTTATCATCTCTGCAGGTCTCATGTCAAAGAGCTTAGATACCAATGTTTCCAGGACCTCTTCCTTGATCTTCCCTGTCCCGAACGTCCGGACCATCAGGGAAACAGGTTTTGCCACCCCTATAGCATAGGCTATCTGGACCTCGCAACGCTCGGCTAGGCCTGAGGCCACTATGTTCTTGGCTATGTACCTGGCAAAATAGGACCCCGACCTGTCCACCTTGGATGGGTCCTTCCCCGAGAACGAACCGCCGCCATGGGAACCAACCCCACCATAGGTATCCACTATGACCTTCCTTCCGGTGAGCCCTGTATCGGCTATGGGGCCGCCCATAACAAAGCTCCCTGTCTCGTTAACATGGTAATCCGTGGAAGCAGTGAGCATCTCCTCCGGTATGACCTTCCTTATGACCTCTTCTATGATATCCTGCTTGATGGTCTTGTGTTCTATGCCCTCCCTGTGCTGCGCGGCGACTACAACTGCCGGGATAGAGACCGGTTTGCCTACCCTGTATTCCATCGTCACCTGTGACTTGCCGTCGGGTCCGAGGTAGTCCAGCACCTTATTCTTCCTCACCTCGGCAAGCTTCTGGGTTATCCTGTGAGCGTAGAGTATAGGGGCTGGGATCATCTCCTTAGTTTCGTTGGTCGCATAACCGAACATTATACCCTGGTCCCCGGCGCCCTGTTCCTGGTGGAGCCCGGACCCGTCGACACCTTTGGCGATGTCACGCGACTGTTCATGGATCGAGGTAAGTACCGCACAGGACTTATGGTCGAACCCCAGTTCCGGGTCGTCGTAGCCTATCTCCTTTATCGTCTGACGAACTATGCTCGGGATCTCAACATAGGTGCTCGTCGTGATCTCTCCGGCAACAAGGGCCAAGGACGAGGTGAGGAACGTCTCGCAGGCAACCCTGGAGTACTTGTCCTTCCTTAGGATCTCGTCCAGGACAGCATCCGAAATCTGGTCGGCCATCTTGTCGGGATGCCCCTCTGCGACGGACTCGGAGGTGAAGCGGTAGGTCCTATTTCGGTCCATGAAGTCCAATTGGAACGGGTTAATAATGTTTTTTCAAAGAGAGGTCATAATGGACCATATCTTTGGTGCCGAACCAACCTAGTTCGAACCTGTTCAGGGGCACGCCTGTGTTCAGGGAGAGAGCCTTGGCCTTTATAAAAAGGTTCATGATCTCACGCTCTCTCCCGGAAGCTTCCGTAACAAAGGCAAGGAGCCTTATCTTCTTCTTCCGGACCTGGAGGAGCGGGATGGGGTCATATTCCAAAACGCCATCCCCGTTCTGTTTCAGTACAGGTAGGTTCTTGCAGACAGTGAATACATCATTGATGAGCGCTGCCCTGTAGACCTCGTTCGGTGTTGAACCTATGATCAATCGTGCCATCCTTGATTCTGGCGAATCTGTTGTTATGAAAGGCCCGGTTTCCATAGGAAAGGTATCCTCACCCCCGACCAGAACAGGGCTTCCCGACCTTGGTCGTTTGAAAGCGTTAAGGAGGTGTTCTTTGATCTGGACCAGGTCCTGATCGATGTCCATGACCTTCCTGCGATGATAGGAATAATTGAAAGGACCGAACCTCCTTGTGACAAGAGGGAGCCTGGGCTCGTCCCTCCTCCTCCTTTTAAGGTAAGGGAAGACCTCCCTATAGTGGGTCGTCCAGTAATGGATGGTGTTCCTGGGCACCGTTTCATTGAACGCCTGTTCAAGCATCGCCGAGCACTGTCCAAGGGAATACCCTTGGTTGAAAAGGGAGATCCCCCTCATGACCAGGATGGACCTTGTGTTCAGGTAGGGTATGGGCCTGTCCGATGAGGTCTTTCCGCAATTCTTGCACAGATGGACCTGAACGGGGCCCTGGAGCGTCTTCCTATTGCCGTGGCGTATCAACGCATTTGAAGAGCAGTTGGGACATCTCACATCCCTAATGATGCATATTTCATGTTCATAACGATAGTCCTTCCTTTCTCCCCACAGGATAATGGAACGCTGCCCCAAACCTATTTAATAAGACGTCCCATCTACGGACCTGCATGAAGGATGTATGTCCCTCAGAGACAAGACCATGGGGATCTTTCACGGTCATCCATGAGGGAACGGGGTTCAAGGTCAAGGAGCTAAAGGTCTCAGCTGGAATGAGACTGAGCTATCAGTCCCATGAGCACAGGACAGAGAGATGGGTCGTCGTTAAGGGTAGGGCCGAGGTTCTCCTTGATGGGAAGGTCATTATGCTTGAACCGGGGGGAGTGGTGATGGTAGAGAGGGGCTCAAAGCACAGGCTGACGAACCCTGGAAGAACGGAGCTTGTTGTTATTGAGGTGCAGTTAGGTGATATCCTGGAGGAAGGGGATATTATCAGGTACGAGGACGATTTCAATAGGGTCCATTAATATCCTTTTTCGTTTTTACCATCAAAATATTCATATATGATAATTGTCAGATTAATCTTCATGCGCGAAACGACCGGCAAGGACCGGGATGGGATGGACGATAGGACGAGGGTCATAATCCTCATGTCCTACGCTCGAAAATAGAACAATCGCCTTTTGTACAGAAGTTTCGGCCAGGTGTCGGCCTTCTTTTAATACCACTCATCATTTGAACGATTGGTAGACATTAGTATCAAAAATGAAAGTAATGACAATAAGTTAAATAAGAGTTTTAATGGTTCCCTGGGAGATGGAGGTCCAGACGGGACCTGTAGCGCTGGCATGGCACCCTGACTTAACTGAGCCCTGCCAAGGGCAGTGATGGGCGGCTCGGTGTTCTCAGCGAAGGCTTTTGAGGTAATGGAACATGATAGCGATAATCCTTGGGACAAGGCCCGAGATAGTGAAGATGTCCCCCATCGTGAGGGAACTAGAACGCAGGGGGGAACCCTTCAAGATCGTTCATACCGGGCAGCACTATTCCTATTCCATGGACAAGTCATTCTTCGAGCAGCTCAAGCTCCCGGACCCGGACGTGAACCTTGAGGTTGGCCCTGGAACACATGCCGTGATGACAGGCAGGATCATGGAAGGCCTTGACAAGGTGCTGTCCGAGATGAGGCCGCACGAAACGCTCGTCCAGGGAGATACCAATACCGTTCTGGGAGGGGCCCTAGTATGCGCTAAACTGCACCTCAGGACGGGACATGTCGAGGCAGGGCTCAGGTCCTTTGACAGGAGAATGCCGGAGGAGGTCAACAGGATAGTCGCAGACCATATCTGCGACCATCTCTATGCGCCTACCAAGTTGTCCAGGGAGCTCCTTTTCAAGGAGGGGATGGACCCCAAGAAGGTCTTTCTGACAGGCAACACGGTCGTTGATGCGGTGAACCAGAACCTGGAGATAGCAAAGAGGAGCTCTCTGATACTGAAGGAAATGGAGCTGACCAATGCAGGTTACATACTTGCCACATCTCACAGGGAAGAGAACGTTGACGACCCTAAAAGGTTCAAAGGGATAATCGATGGTCTGAAGAAGGTCTCTTCAAGGACCGGGGCAGAGGTGATATATCCGGTCCATCCCAGGGCCAAGAAGAGGATGGAGGAGCAGCACATCGATACGTTGGGATTGAAGCTCATAGAGCCAGTGGGATATCTTGAGTTCCTTCAGCTAGAATCCAGGGCCCTTCTGGTGATAACGGACTCGGGAGGGGTCCAGGAGGAGAGCTGCATCCTGGGCGTCCCTTGCGTGACCATGAGGGATTCGACAGAGCGGCCCGAGACCGTATCGGTTGGGGCCAACATCCTTGCTGGAACGGACCCGGAGTCCATTATGAAGGCCTCTCTCAAGATGCTTGACAGGTCAGGGAAATGGAGCAATCCCTTCGGGGACGGGAAGGCTGCTGGGAGGATACTTGATATCGCTCTCAGTTAGGCCCTATTGGTCCCATATTGAAAAGAACGTCCCTCAAGGACCAGGTCACATGACCTGGAGCTTGAACGTCGATAGTTTCAGTAGAAAAATGATGAAGTAGAGCAGGTAGAGCGAAGCTCTCAAATTCCCTGACCTATCTATTAAGGCCGTATCCCTCAAATAGGTAATTAATGATTCACTGGAAGGTGAGAAAATGAAGTGGAAGATGACGACCGCTCTTGTGCTCTTCGGACTGCTGTTCGCCACCGGGGTAGTGCTAGCAGATACGGAACCGAACAACGATGTGGGGTCCGCTGAGAAGATGAACTTCATTAAGGACTATCCGGGGACCGTTGGCGATGGGGACAACGTAGACTTCTACTACATAGACGTGACCCCAAAGACCATTCTAAAGGTAAGTATCGAGTATGTCCCCTCTAATGGAAGCTACACCTCTTATCTCAACGTGGAGGCTAAGCAGAGGAACAATGATAAAGTAGAGTTCAAGGCGGATTTCTCTGGGAGCACCATAGAGAAGAAAATGGTCAAGTACGAGAACAAGGAGAAGGACTCCGTCCAACTCTTTATAAAGGTCTCAGGTAACAGCGAATATGTACTTGATCCTGAGATAACCACGAGCGTTGGAACCATTTGCTGCGGCAGCACGGTCCTACTTGGGATAGTGGCGCTCGCAGGTATCGTGGTGGTCGGGGTGGTAGTAAGGAAGCGCTTCTGATAGGTGCCCCTTCAAGTCCCATAGCGAACACTGTCAATATGTGTACAGGTCCTGACAGACTTAATCCAACATATCTGGCCGATTATCATAGTTAGGAAATCTCCTTTAAATACCCGCGTCAGCGCTCAAAGAACATATGGCTGCGGAACCTTGCGACCTCCAGAAGAAGAAGGAGGAACGCATCAGCAATTATGTCATGATCTACGAGATGGAACGAAGGATGCAGCCTGACATTAAAATGGGCAGAAAGCCTATAGCTTCCTGATTGTTCTTTCATGTTCATCAGGGTCGAACGATCCCTACACCATTGTTCCAAATCATCTATCGAATACCCTGATAAATGGACTTTATCTTTTTATGAAGTACTTTTCGAACACACCTTAAAGGAGAGATATCGAAATGGATATAGCAATGATAGGACTAGGGTACATAGGGCTTCCGAACGCACTTCTTCTGGCCAGAGCAGGTCATAAAGTATTGGGGATCGATATCAGGAAGGATATCGTTGACAAGTTGACCGCCGGAAAGCTGCCGTTCGATGAACCGGGCCTTCCCGAGCTCTTTGAAAAGGCAAAGGCCAATTTCAGAGCCTCTACGAAGCTTGAACATTGCGATGCTTACATCATAGCCGTCCCCACACCTGTCGATCATGAGATGAGGATAGCCGACCTGCGCGCCGTGAGGTCCGCCGCGGAGTCGATATCGGAGGTCATAAGGGACGGTGATACTGTCATACTCGAATCCACCGTCCCACCCGGTGCATCAAAGGACCTTATACTTCCCATATTGAAGAGGAAAGGTGCCAAGAAGGTCCTCTATGCACACTGTCCCGAGAGGGCGATACCCGGGAAGACGCTCACGGAGATGACCGGCAACGACAGGATCATAGGCGGATTGGACAAGGAATCCACAGCGAAGGTCAAGGGGATCTATTCATCGTTCGTGACCGGTCAGCTCTTCGAGACCGACGAGACCACTGCCGAGTTCGTAAAGCTCATGGAGAACACCTTCAGGGACGTTAACATCGCCATAGCGAACGAGTTCGCCCTCATAAGCGAGGACATAGGCATCAACGTCTGGGAGGCTAGGGAGCTAGCGAACAAGCATCCCAGGGTGGATATCCTCAGGCCAGGTCCCGGTGTGGGAGGCCATTGTATAGCCATAGACCCGCTCTTCATGGTAGCCAAATCCCCCAGGACGAAGATGATACCTCTCGCAAGGGAGGTGAACGACCTCATGTCAGCTCATGTGGTCAGACATCTCAAGGAGATGCTCTCTTCCGTCCCTTCCCCCGTTATTACTTTACTAGGACTTGCCTACAAGGGCAATGTGGACGACCCAAGGGAGAGCCCGGCATTCAAGGTCCAGAAGGTGGCCGAGAACGAAGGGTTCACTGTCAAGCTGCACGACCCGCTCGTCAAGGGTATACCTGGGAACGAACCGGACATCAAAAAGGCCGTGAAAGGGTCGGACGCTCTCGTTGTGATAACGGACCATGACTCGTTCAAGGAGCTCGATATCGATGAGCTCTCGCCAAGGAGGAAGTTCCTCCTGGATACCAGGAACATCCTTGACCATGACAGGTGGAGGAACTCCGGGTACACGGTCAGGGTGCTCGGCAATGGAAAGGAATTGTAAGTCCCTGTAAAAAGAGTGACCATCGATGTCCGATCCTAACTGTGTCTATCTGGCCATAATCGGAAGGAACGTTTCCGACATCCTTGCATCGACCATCTTCAAGGTGAGGCTCGAGCTCGAGGGGCAGAAGGATGTCAGAACGGTCTTCATAGACAATGGCTCGACAGATGATTCCAGCTGGGTGGCGCGTAGGTCTGGGGTAGAGGTAAAGAAGTATTCCAAGGTCCAGAGATTGGACGCCATAATGAGGAAGGCCATAGAGGATGCCATGTGTTCGGACAGGGATGTCAATATCTTCCTGGACCTCTCCGGAGAGAACGATGCGGACGATGCCATCAGTTTGGTCCGGGCCGCTGCCATCCAAGGTCCCAATTTCGCCGGCGGCTGGATAAACCCCAGGAACGAGAACGGAAGGATAGGCTGTCTTGCCCTTGATAGGAAGAACCTTGAGCTCATGAACGGGTCCAAGACCGACTTTGAGGCATTCATTGAAAAGATGCTCTCCTCGAACGAATACAGGAAGAACATGTACAAGGAGATGGTCAAGAAGAGGTCCAAGATGAAGGAGAAGGCAAGACCTAGGTTCAATCCACATGTGTTCATCAGGAACCTGAGACGACAGCATCCGATGAAGTTCTATGGGAGCCTAGGGCTCATCTCCATCGTGGGGGCAATGGCCACCGGTTTCTACACCGTCGATTACTTCTACGAGAACCAGAACCTCTACTATCCGACCGCGTTCGGTGCCGCGCTCCTTATTATGATAGGCGGTTTCATGCTCGTGGCGGGATTGATGCTCAATGCCATGAACGTGGTGGAAGAGAGTATCAAGGCAATGAAGAAATGGGAATCGGCCTCGGAGGACTTCAGATGGTGAAGGTCGTCATCTGCATGCCTGCCTACAACGAGGAGGATACCATAGGAACGATGGTATTGAGATGCAGGGAGCATTCGAAATATGTCTATGTGGTGAACGACTGCTCCAAGGATAGGACCGAGGGGATAGCGCGCAGGGCCGGGGCCCAGGTGGTAAGCCATGAGACCAACCTTGGATATGGCGGGGCTGTCAGGACCAGCTTCCTGATAGCTAAGAGGGAGAAGGCCGACTGCCTTGTGATATTGGATTCTGACGGTCAACATGACCCCCAGGACATCCCTGAGCTCACAGGTCCCATAATCGATAAGGAGGCGGATGTGGTCATAGGCTCACGGTTCAAGTCCAGGTCCGCCCTCCAAAAGGTCCCGTTCTACAGGATGTTCGGGATACAGACGATAACACAGGTATTCAACCTGGGAGCGAAAATGGCGCTGACGGACTCGCAAAGCGGGTTCAGGGCCTATTCGAAGAACGCATTGGATTCTATCAGGGTCACGTCCGACAGGATGGATGCCTCCATGGAGATCCTTTTCGATGCCAAGGAGAGGAAGTTCAAGATAATGGAGGTCCCTATAGAGGTCAGGTACGAAGGGGTCAAAGGGTCGAGCGAGAGACCTATATCCCACGGGATGAAGGTACTGACACATACCCTCAGATTGGTGAGGGAGCGGTATCCCCTACGGTTCTTCGGGTCAGTAGGTGCGTTCATCATCGTTCTCATAGCCCCCGTTATCATCTATTCCAGAGCGACCTTCGATATAGGGACCGGATTGCTTCCCATTGGATCCATGTTCGTCATCACCTTCCTGGGGATACTGGGGAGTTTCTTCATATTCACCGGACTTATGCTCCATGGGATAAACAGGTTCAAGGATAGATTGGTCCAGATGATGGCAAAATGATCGGTCCGTTCAGCTGTA
>CAZLVP010000041.1:0-1946 GCA_964563055.1 uncultured Thermoplasmatales archaeon
GAGGGGTTCGAAAGATGGGATTGAAAGGAACGCTTTCGATATCCATTCTCCTCCTTTTCCCAATGGTGCTGACATTGGGCTTTGCCACAGCTGATGTTTGTGAGGACTGCCATTCATCGTCCGGAAGCTCCGGTGGTCATGTATTTTACCCGCCACTTGTATTGATCTCACAACCAGCCGTTTGTGCCCCCGATGAGACCGTAATGGTCAGACTTTACATAGTACCAACATCGGTCTATTCAATATCCGGGATAAAAGCGGGTCTCAATGCTGGTCAGGGAACGGGAAATGTACAAGGGAGGACTGGTGTGGACCCTGAGGGTCAGGGATGTATCGAATGGGAAATCGCACCGGGAGCTGGCCCTGTCAGGACGCTTTTGGTCGATTGCGAGTACAGTTGTTATTATCAGCACAGTAGCCCCGGGAACAAGGATACGGCCGCCTATACCAAGACCGTGAGGAGCGACCTTTTCTTGGTCGATTCAAATATGAGGATCGAGAGAGACCTCGTCTTCCTACCAGCAGCCGGTTTGACAATGGATTTTAGAGCGGTCGGACCAGTATCCTCCATTTCTGTTGCCTTATCATCGTCCATCATGGGCAAGGTCGATATCTCATTGGACAGAACGGACATACAGTCTGGCGGGTCCGCAACAATGGACCTGTCCCCCATGTCCAATGATGCTCTGGATGGTCACATCAACGTGAGCTGGACCGAATCAGGGGCCAGGCGCCATGCGTACATAAAGGTGCTCAGGGTCCGTCCAGCGCCGACCGACGGGATCGACCTATACCACGAGATAGGTAAGTATACGGGCATTGCCGCATTCATCGTTCTGATAGTGGGTTATTTCACAGGTGGGACCGGTCCTCTGAAGGGATTGGGCAATAAATTGTTCAAGACAGCTCCGAGAAGGATAAAGTTCCACTGTGCGCTCTCTTACGAGGTCCTGATATTGGTCATCTTTCACATGTTGGTACTATGGTATGGCCCCTACCGGGAGCTGATCTGGCTCTGGGAGGTCGTCCTAGGCGAGGTCGCTCTCCTCATCATGCTGGTCATAGCCGTGAACGGGATCCTTCAGAAGAGGTTGATACCGCTCATGGGATATCAGAACTGGAGGAGGGTCCATGCATGGGGGACCTATCTGGCGACAGGTCTTGTGGTCGTTCACATGCTCACGAACGGAACGCACTTCCTCTGGTTCAGACAGATGATAGGAATGGCATGAGGTGAGATATGGCGCACGAGCTTCAGAGCATCTGGGTCATCATCCATCCCCCCCTGGCCATTCTGGGATATCTTGTGACCTTCATAGCTGTCAAGAAATCCTTGGAGCTCTCTTTGCTCACGCCCAAGGAAAGGTCCGTGGTCGAGAAGGACCTGAGGATAGCTTTGACCATCGCATGGTGGCTCACCTTCTTCGGGCTTGTAACGGGAATGATCTGGGCACAGCTTGCATGGGGCTCATTCTGGACCTGGGACCCCAAAGAGACCGCTGCCCTGACAGTTTTCTTGACGCTTACGATAGCCTATCTTCTGAACTTGATGAGGAAGAGGGTGTTGTTCCAGTTCATTGTCCTCTTGGTCAATCTCCTTTGTATCATAGTGACCGTTTCCATATCGTTCCTTGATATCGGTCTGCATGCATTTTGATCGTAGATGTTAGAGAATGCGCGCTATTCCTCCCAAAGGTCCGCTCTCCTGTCCCTAAGGGACCGAACGAACATATTTACCACTAAAAGCGCAATTAGTATCAATATTGTTGAACTGGCAAGTACCAATAGGATGGGCCATAGACCATGCCAATCATCATCATCCTTATCGTGCATTGGTACGTCATCATCGTTCGATACATCATCATCATCATCCACAGTAGGGCCATCGTCATCGTCCGTGGAGGGTCCATCATCATCGATGCTATCGTTCGTCCCCGTACCGTTAT
>CAZLVP010000041.1:2046-7561 GCA_964563055.1 uncultured Thermoplasmatales archaeon
TCGTCCGTGGAGGGTCCATCATCATCGATGCTATCGTTCGTCCCCGTACCGTTATCATTAGGGTCCGAACCATTGGAAGGGACGGTCAATATGTCAATGACCCTCCAGGTAGATGTCCATTCACCTTTTGAATCATTGACGCTCAGTACGATCCTATGGGACCCTGCAGGGAGGTAGGGCCCGATCAAAGGTCCGTTCCCAAGGTATCCGGATTTGTTCGAGTACCAATCGAAGGACAGAACATCACCATAGTCCAGGTCAGGGTCTTCCGCCGCACCTGTCAACAAAATTGGCCGATCCTCGAAAATATCCCCCTCAGGGATGGTAATTGTGGCCTTTGAGGGTGCATCGTTAACCGATGTGACCTTGATATGCAAGGTCGTTCTTATTGAGAACTCTGCATCGTGACAGCTCACATGGAGCGATCCGTTTCCGCTCCAGTTCTCTGCCGACCTAATATCGAACCACCCACCGCCTATAGCTATGACCGTAATGTTCCCTGAAGCGTTCACATCGAAGGACAGTACATCCCCATCGATGTCCATGAACCAATCGTTCAGGTCGACCGTTGTCCCATTGTCCTCCATCCATTCCAGGTGTTCTGGGACCGGTCCCTTGGTCGGAGGGTCGTTCCTATCGATGACCTGTAGATCGAACTCATGGAGGTCCGAACCTCCATTCCCGTCATTGACAGAGACCATTACCTTTGAGGTCCCAACGTCATCGTTGGTTGGGGTCCCAGTAAGGAGCCCGGTCACTTCGTCAATGATGAGCCATCCATTATCGGTCGTAAGGTTCCAGGTAATGTTCCCCTGCAGGTCGTCCGTGGAATCGTAATCGATGGAATAAAGAGAGCCCTGGACGATCTCTGTCATATCAACGGTGGTTATGTTAGGAGGTGTGTTCATGACCTCGATATCGAAAAGATGCTCGTCGGTACCACCATGACCATCGGAGATGAACAATCTGACGGTCCAATTACCGACAGCGGTGTTGTTGGGGGTTCCTGTAAGCGTTCTTGTGTTCTGGTCCCAGACAAGCCAGGGTGAGTTGGTCCAGAACGACCAATCTATGGGATCGTTGTCTGGGTCGGACCCAAGGTATTTGATCGTATACTCCTGGTCCTCCGTTGCATTCGTGATGTCCTTGGTCAGAATCCTTGGCCGTCCGTTCGTTATGGACATGTTCATCCAGGGGATGAAGTCAGCATCATCACTGACCTTGTCCCCATTCCCTTCTGGGTTCAGGTCAGGATGGTATGGGCCAGACGCATTTCCCCACCAGTTCATTGTACAGTTCAGGGGCGGTCCAGTATGGGCTGAGACATTCAAACCGAACCAACTGTTATGTTCGATCCTGTTCTGATGGACCTCGCAATCGGTCGTATCGATAGCCCTTATACCATAGATGTTGGACCGAACGGTGTTCATTGTGATGGCATTGTCAGAAGAGTAGGAGATACTGATACCTGACAGACCGTTATTAGAGCAATTGTTGGATGAAATGTCGTTCATGTTGGCCTTGTAGAGGTTCAATCCATCGAACAACGAGCTACCGCAACAGGTGTTGTTGATCAGCTCATTGTCATCGGAGAGGTATAGGGATATTCCATACTTGTAGTTCGAACAGCATGTATTGTTCCTGATCACGTTCTTGGACCCACCTTCGAGGTATATCCCCTGCGTCGTGGTGGAATGGCAGAAAGTGTTCCCTTCTATCCGGTTAGAGGAGGTGAACCTCATATGGAGACCGTTCCTATTGTTATTGGAAGCATTGTTCCCCTGGACGAGATTGTTGGAGCCTCCTATGATCAGGATACCATAATCATTGTCCAGGCATTTGTTGTTCATGACCCGGTTCCAAGAGGACCTGATCCCAATACCTGCGAACTCGTGCCCAAAATATGTGTTCCTAGCCTGGAAGCCGCTGAGGTTGACATGGTCAGCAGTTATCGATATGGTATCCCTATGATCGGCCCGGTTACCGTCGATTATCGTCCGGTCCGAACCGTTCCCTATGATGTCGAGCCTCTTTCCAATGACCACATTCTCCCGGTACGTTCCATTATATACCCTGATGATGTCCCCAGCCGAGGCTGCATCTATAGCTCCCTGTATCGAGGTGAAGTCCCCACTTCCATCAAGGGCCACAATCCATGTCCGTAAGGTCGATGGTGCTGGACCTTGTTCCAAACCTTTGCTCTCGGAACAATTGATGGGACCAATGGAGAGTAAGATGATTGGGACCATAACAGCGAACAAGAGGACCATCCTGCATCTCATGGACATTCGACCTTTAAACTAAAATATTTTTTTTTTAATAAATAAACATCGGTAGGCCTTTTCCATCAGGTCCATCATACTTGAAGATAGTGAGATGACCCAAAAGAGCGATCCCATTTTTTATGATCATGCAGAAAACGGTTCTTCTTGATCGAACACCGCTCTGATTACTATTGTTTAACCATAATTTTTATATAATGAGTAAACCAATTGTATTTAGGTAATGTTTCTAAATTAATATCACTTTAATTTCTAATAATGAACAAAATATATTATATACTAATGATCGAGGATTGTACGATCATGACTGTTCGGCCTTTGAAGCAATGGCCTGAAAGCTAGACCGAGGTGAACGCATGATCGAGAAAAAAAGGTGCAAATGGATGCTCGAGATAGGGATACTGTTCCTGTTCGTTGCCGTGAGCTTTTCCGGCATACTGTTATTTCGGTCCATGGACAGGACCGATGTTGACCGCCTGGTCTTCGATAGATGGTTGAACGATAAGCGTGAGGTCTTCAGAGAGATAGGACCTGACATACCAGTTGACATCAACGGCGATCCTGCAAGGGACGATAGCTTGACCAGATCGGGAGGTGGGACCCTTGAATGGGAGCAGACCTTGTTCCCGGGAGAGGCTCTATCCTCTCCGGCCCTGGTGGACCTTGACAACAATAACGATCTTGAGATAGTCATTGCCTCTGCGGGTGATGCGGTCTTCGCCCTAGGGCCCGATGGCAAGTACTTTTGGGACGAACCATATGCGGACGATGTGATAGATTATCTGGGTCAGACCGCAGGGACCTCAGGGCTCGACTTCGAGCCCCCACCTATATTCTCCTCGGTCATCTCCGCCGATGTGAACCTCGGGGACACCCCTGAGACTATCCTTGGGGTCAAGAACGGAGCCTTGTGCATCGGGTCTGACGGGTCTAAACAGTGGAGGAAGGGCATGACCACCGGCTATTACTTCTCGACCCCTTGCATCACCGACCTCGAAGGTGAATGGACCGGGAACAAGGAGGACCTCGAGATCATCCTAGCATCGGATGATGAGAGCAGGAGGGGCTGGCTCGAGGCATTCGAGGTGGATGGGGGCGCCATATTCCGGGAGGAGGCCCCCACCCAGCAGGAAGGAGGCCTCATAGGCTGCTCTGTCGTGGCCCATGACATTGATGGCGACTTCTGGGACGGGCCGGTCCTCATCGACCCCGAACCGTCGAAGGAGAGGGACACCGAGCTGATGATAGGGAACCATGATAGGGCATTGAGGATATGGGTCCGTCAAGGTGAGAACGCAGAGGGGAAGCCCAACTATGATGAGATGACCAGTGCCAATACGGGCGGGCACCAGACCTATGCCACCACCGCCATCGCCAATGTGACGGGGGACCCTGCCTGCGAGATATTCACCGGATGCTCCGAGGGGTCCCTGACGACCTGGACTGGTTGGGGCGGGAGGCTCTATTGCTTCTCATCGAGCGGAAAACAGCTCAGGTATTTCTCGACAGGGAGCTCCAAGGCCTCCATATTCAGTTCACCGGCCATAGCGGACCTTCAAATGGCAAAGAACGATCCTGAGGAGAAGGAGCTCAAGTACGAGGTCATCTTCGGTTGCGACAATGGGATGATGTACGTCCTGGATGCAGAGGGGCTCAACCTGCTGTGGTCCTTTGATACCGGGGGCAGGGTCCTTTCATCTCCGGCCATCTGCAATATTGACAATGACGGGGAGCTTGAGATAGTCATAGGATCGGATTCCGGTAAGGTCTTCTGCTTCGATGGCGATCCATCGGACGGAATCGATGAAGGTGTTGCATATCCTGGGGACGGGTCAGGCTATGACGTCCTTTGGGTCTATGATACCAAGGACCCCATAGGGATATCGTCCCCGGTCGTTGCCGATATCGACCTTGACGGCAAGCTCGAGGTTGTAATAGGCAACCAGGAGGGACACGTATTCTGCATATCCGCTGGAGGCAGGGCAGTGAAGGGGCAATCCGATTGGCCCGAGTTCCACTGCGACCTCAACAGGACCGGTTTTTACAATCCACAGCTCTCCTACGGTGTGGACCTCTATGCTAAGAAGGACAAGAACGGGATCTCCGAACCTATGGTGAGGTCTATATCGCCCGGAAGCGAGGTGATTTTCAATGTTACCGTCGAGAACACCGGAGTGGGCATCACCGAGGTTAACAAGGACGTAATTTTTGTGGGTGTCCAGAGCAGCTCGGTCCCCGTTGACTGGAGGGTTTGGCTCGACACACCTCCTGACAGAGGCAATGACAATCCAGGGTATGTGAGGCTATCTTCCCAGGAAAAGGCCGACCTCATCCTCCATGTGTTCGCACCCTGGGAAGGAGAGATCGGTGAGATGGCTAGGATAAATGTCACAGCGAACTCATCCTCCAACCAGTGGGCAAGGGACACATTGACCACGCTGTCCGTCTTCGACCTGTTCATCGATTTCGACCTTTACTTCAATAAACTTCCGTCCACGGACCCGTTGGACCCCCTGGTAGGACAGAAATGGGATAGGATAGGTCCTGGCGAGGAGCAGGAGTTCCAGCTCACCATATCTAACAAGGGGAACCTGAACGATTCGTACGAGATAGTGCTCAGTTCGCCACCCAAGGAAGCCGGTTGGGACTGGTATTTCATAGAGACCAAGGGCCAGAAGATGAAAGTGGACCTAACGGCCGGGGCACTAAGAGATGTCTTTGGAGGGATATCATCAGAGACCTTCACCGTTATCGTTAAGGTCCCCTCTGGAGCTGCCAAGGACCAGAGGATACCGGTCCAGGTGGTCGGAACATCTGTCCTAAGTAAGAGCTCCGATATCGAGGAGCTGAGGAAATCGGATACTATCGTGATAATAGTGGGTGTGAACAAGGACCTTGTAATGACCTCAGACGGTCCCACTCAGTATGTGGACCCTAACTCCACGGTCGAGTTCGGTCTGTATATCATGAACAACGGGAACCTGGACCTGATAAAGGTCCTGTTGAGCGCCTCACAAGCTCCCAAGGGCTGGACCCTGAACTTCCCCTCGACCCCTATTGAAGTTTACCAAGGCCAGAGGAAACCCGTGATAGTGAAGGTCACAACCCCAAGAGATGCAAGGGCCAATGAAAAGCTGGTCCTGACCATAACGGGTGTGATAGAGGGTTCGCCAAATATCAAGGACGAGGTGATCCTGACAACCATAGTGAACCATGTTTACAATTTCGATGCC
>CAZLVP010000042.1:0-6413 GCA_964563055.1 uncultured Thermoplasmatales archaeon
GCGAACTCCTTCGGTTTTGCATAGCCGAACCTTTTGCAGAAATCCCCCTCGAATTGATTGTGCAGGAAATTAGCAAGACTGGAAAAAGGTATCCTGGTCCCTGCTTTGACAGGTGGGTCCAGCTGTTCCAAGAAATTCATCAAGGAAGAGAAGAGAGCCCTATCGATCTCCGTTATCCTAAGGTCGTTATCAACCTCCTTTGATAGTTCCAAAGAGCTCTGTTGGACAAGGGAAGAAAGGGGGGGATTGAACAAGACCTCGTACCTGTCCCCTACCATTACCATCATCAGAGTGATCCTACGGATGATGCCTTTCTCCCTCTTTACCGGGAACATGTCGTTCGTAAGTATCAGAACGTCATTTCCCTTTTCGTTCATCTTGATGGCGAGCTGCAGCATGAAATCATCGGCACTGGTCGCTGCGGGGGTCTGCTTGACCCTTCCCGTTCTTATCAGTTCCTCCAGCTCTTTGGGACTGTCTATGGTATGTTTCAATGATGCATCGACAAATACCAGGGTTCGGAAACCTTTTCTCTCGACCTCTTCCATGACCTCCTTCAATGCTTTCAATCTAGGGTTGTTGAAGGTCCCCCCTTCATAAGAGACATTGCTGCCGTCAACTATGATGGTGGTCATCTCTTTGATCTTTGACTTGTTTACCATATTATGGTCCCGCCTTCTGTAGAATGAACAATGGTCCTATTATCGACCTTTGAATTCTTTCCTTGTTCATATAAGGGTCAATAGGTATAAGAAATCGATTAATAAATAATAATTCAATATTCCGTTCAACAGAGATAGGGTAAATGGAGGAGAAATTTATTTCAACTCAACCTCCTTGTTTCACCTTAGATCACGTGTCCTGATCCTCTTGATGATAATTATGGAACCCACGATCAGAAGCAGTGGGGTGGTGAGAAGGATTATGTTGCCACACCAAGGATTATCGCGGTTAGGACTGGGGGATTCGCTAATCTTGATCGTATAGCTCCCCTGCCCGGAGACGTATAGGTACATGAACGTCCTGGAGCTCCCCTCATTCTTCCAATCGCACTCAGCGTTCTTGACGGCAGGAGAAAGGTAGATCTGAACGATATTATCCGCCGCCCCCAACGAATTGCAGCTGAAGATGGTCACGGAATCGTAGAGAGTGGATTCAGGAATAGACCCAATAACATAGACCTCTTTTCCTTTCCCCACCTCCACCTTGTAATAATCGGAGTAGTCAGTGTCGGAAAGTATACCCTTATGGGTGCCGATCCCTATCTCTTCCGCGATGGTCACGTTATCGTTCGGTTCAACATCGGCGTTGACTTCGGTGATGGTAAGGATGCCTACAAGAAGACCCAGTAGGACGAAGGAACCTACGGTCATCAATTGCCTCTTCATTTTTAAAACCCCCTAAGGACATACGATATTGTGGGATTTAATGGTTGTTACAATGGTGTTCCTTGAATTCAAACGTCAACGATTTGGACCTGTTCTTGACTAATTTCGACCATGGGTCAAAAGGGCTTTACGAAGAGAACTATCCTGTTCGTATTCGTACCCCGCCTCATGTTGTCCACGCCCCAGATGTTGGAGGTCTTGGTGAACTGCTGGCTGTTGACTATTATGGCCACCGGTTCGAACCCTGCATGAAGACCCAGAGGGACCACATGCTCGTCAAGCCTCAGGCTCCCTTTCCTGATCTCTCCTACCTCGAATGCTACGTATCCACCAGGGGATACGACCCTGAAGAACTCTTTGAAGCACTCCCCTATGAAACCGGTCCAATCATCAAGGTCCCTGAGCATGGTCAATCTTGATGAGACCTCTTTCACATCGATGGAATTGAACCAGCATCTGAGCCAGTTGTCGGTCCCGTATTGGACTATGTCAAGGAAGGGCGGAGAGGTCACTATGAGCTTGACCGAACCGTCGGGTATCGAAGAGGTCCTCCTTGCATCAGAATCCATGAAGGACCCCTTCTCTCCTGCTCCTCTGAGGTTCTTGATGTCATCATTTGCAAGGTCTTTGACCAGGGCTTTCGTCTTCTTGATCATCAACTTCTTGACGTCCCTGTACTCAGGGGTCTGACCATTTCTGAGGTTGATCTTCATCTGGCTCTGCTGTGTCACGGCCTGGTTCGGAGGCAGGGTATACACGGAGAAGAATCCCTTAGAATGACCGGTCAATCTGTTGGTCGCCACCATCCTTATCCAACGATCAAGTTCGTCCTCTTTTCCATCAAGCTTCCGCAGAGCGAGATAGTTTCTCAAACTGACAAGCTCGGTCTCTGTTCTCCTGTCGTAGAACATGCTCAGGTCCAGCTCGGCCCTTGCATCCGATTCGATAGGTATGGAATAAAGTCTCATCTTGAGTTCCGAGAGGTCCGGGACAAAGAACCTGGGATATGACATGAGCCTGCTGAGTGGATTGATGTCATTCGCTATTACGTTCCTTCCTCGAAGTCCCGCCTCAATGACGGTGGTCCCCCTTCCCGAAAAAGGGTCATAGACGACATCACCCTTTTCCGTGAGCAGGTCAATGAAGAACGCTGGGAGCTGAGGTTTGAAACATGCTCTGTATGAGACCTCGTGGATGGAGGATGCCTGTCTCTGCCTTGATGTCCAGAACTCGTTAGTGAACCTTCGGACCTTCAGTCCTTCGATCTCAACTGTATCGACGATGGTCTTTCGGTCTTGAGTCCAAGCCTCTATAGTAGTTTGGGAGTTGATATCCATGGTAATCCTATCTACCAATGAGAACCTCTCAAGATGTCCTTTAAGCCCCTCGACATCGACCATTGGCCATCTGGATGGTCTCAATGATATTTATAGGTACAATGATGGACCGTTAGCATTATGTTCACTGGATCAACTCTGCCTCCCTCATTTTCCTAAGGACCCTTTCCTTAATCTCCTGGAACGGAGGTATCCTTCCTAGGACCGGACCTAACTCCAGCTTCCATTTCCTCTCTATCTTGACCAGGGACCCTATCAACGACGCATCCTCAGGAACGATATCATTTACTTTCATTTTCGACATGATAAGACCAGTATCTACCGGGGTACCTTTCTGGATTAGGAAATCAAGGTCGTACAGGTCCCTTGACTTTGACCTTTGGAACAACGTCCTGACCTTTTCCGAGAGGACCTCCGAAGTGTCCATCGTGAAAATGGTGAAAGACGGGATATCGGGATAGAGAGGCCTGTAGGTCGATGATATCGGAGGAAGGGTCGTTCTGTCCTTTGTGCTTACATCCAAACGTACCCTTGTCATCGATACGTCCTCACCGTTGTAGAGGAAACCTCTGATCTTGAACTCCGATAGATATCCAGTCCTCATCTTCCTTGTCCGAACGGTGTTCACATACCCGAAGTCCTTCAGGTACTCACCTAACTTTTCCGGTCCGTCATCATTGAACCTCCCGTTGAGGTCGATGTCCTCCGAGAACCTGTCAAGTCCGTGGAACTTGCACAGGCAGGTCCCTCCTTTGAAGACCAGTTCAGGGTATTCACGTGATATGGCAAGGAGCAGGATCTCCTGGAAATAATCCTTGCTGGCATTGTCCTGGTTCAGTATGCCTTTGATCCTTGAGACCTTCAGAATGGTCTTTTTATCTAGCATGCCTTCACCATCCAATCGTTGGAACTCGAACAATAGATCGACCGGACATAGTTCCTATCCCCTGAAATGCGCCCATAGAGGCTTTTAAGATCGATCCCGCTCAAGGAGCAAACATATCCTACCCTTTTTGAATCGGAGATGTTCAGACCCATCGCCATCTCCTCAAGGGTATCTGGATTGCAGACCATCAGTGCCTCGTTTATGTCATCCAGTGGTAGCCTTTCAAAGATGATGGAGTCTATCACCGCCTTTTCGACCTTGGCAACAAAGATGTCCGAACCGCCGTAGTCTATTTTTTCATAGCCCCATAGGTAATTAGAACCTATGAGCCGAACATTCGGATATGAGGCGTTCCTCCTGGATACAACCTCTATGACCTTGGGGACCTGCGTGGTCGCAACGTGGTGGTTCAATGCCCAGAGGAAGGAGATGTAGGAGGGATAGGTTATGTGGGACGCATAGACCACCGGGTCCTCATGGCAGGTGTACAAACCCCTTCCTATTCGAAATATCGATCCTTTCTTGAGCAGTCTATCCAGATAGACCTTGGAATAGGTCCCCTTCAAATGGGCATTGACCTGTTTGGTGGTGAAGACGTTCCGATGGGCGAACAGTTCCATGAAGCTTTTCTCGTTCATCTTGTTCAAAGTTATATAGGTTATCATTATTGATAACCTTTTCTATTATATTTAAGAAAATTTTATGAACTGGACCATCCCTACGAAAATCCGTAAAAAACCCAATTTCCTCATCGATGTTCGTCCATAATGGGATATGGAGGTTTACTATGGCCAAATAGCTAGTGCGCTTCTTCGGAAAGGTCCTTTTAGTGTTCGGTACCTTCTCTCTGCTTGTGGGAGGGGCGTTCGGTCTGCTGGACATACTTGTGAACGACAAGGACGGTTACGTCATGTCCGACGTTCACGAGGTAAGGTCCGTATCCTCCAATTACTACCTGGCCTTCCTCCCTGATAAGACCAAGGGATTCGAGCTAGAACACAAATGGATGGTCGAACCGAAGGGAGGTAAGGACCTGCTAGTAGGTTGGCTCTGGTTCCAGGACATAGACAATGTGACAACGAACAGGAGCTTCGAGACCCCGAAGAACTGGTACAGGAGCTACAAGGTCATCTCCCAGGACCTGGAATTCATAGGCTCTACTGTTTACAATCCTGGTCTCACTGGGGTGCCAATGACCGGTAAAGAACCCTTCCGGCTCTGGTCAAAGGAGGTAAAAAGTGGTGATATTGATCGGATCGAGCTCCATCTGGACTGGGAGCCTAATAACGTGATGAAGGCCTTGGTGTTCATGAACACCGATGTTTCCCAGGGCGTCAGCGTTGACCTGAACTACGAGACCCGGATGCCTCTCCTTCTCAAGTTGCCCATGCCGTTATTGGCGTTCGGCCTTGTCCTGATCGTTCTTGGCAGTCTTGTCCTTGTCCTGTTCAAGAAGGGGAAATGATACAGGTCTCACTCCTCGGCCAACTCATCTGACCTGCCTTTGCCTGCCTTTCCAATTATGAACGAGACGACTATAACGATCATCAGAAGGACCAATATCAGGAGCATTAGAAGTCCAACGACCAGATAGACCCAGGTTGTATCGGGTCCATCATCGTCCGTGTCATCCAGGAGCTCGTCATCGTCAGGCAGCTCATCATCATCATCTTCATCATCGTCCACCGGGACAACGGGTGGTTTTTCGTTCCTTATTGAGAACTCTCCAGTGACCTGTGTCGTAGGTTCGAACCCATCATTGACGGTAATCTCGAGCCTGTAGGTACCGTTGGAATGGCGGGAGGTGTTCCAATCAAGGTACTGGTCTGTTGGCATGGCCCCTGCAAAGAGAACGACCGCGGGGTTCAATGCTCTGGTGAGCTTGATCTCGATGGTGAGCGGGTCCAGGTCGCCATCGGAAGCTACCCATGCTATCCTCACAGTCCCGTTGAGAACATTTCCTGTCGTGGGGTACAGGACCTCTATGGTGGGTTTTTCGTTCTCCACCGGTTCGGTGATGTTCTCCTCTTCCGGTACAACTGAGACCTTGATAGTGGAGCGCCGTGACCAGACCCCTTTGTTGTCCATGACCCTTAGCGAGAAGATATGGTCCCCTAACGAAGAAGCAGTGAACCTGGGTCTTGATGTACCGTTATCTGAAAGAAGAAGGCCCTGATGGGTGACCGGTCTCCAGTCCCAGACCATGATGGTCCCATCCGGGTCTGTCGAAAGTGTTCCGTTCAGGACCACGGTCGAGTTCCTATGGACCGTCAGGTTGCGTCCTGCATCCGCCACCGGCGGGTAGTTGTCCGGGAGGACAGATACGGTCACCGTATCCGCACCGGACCAGTCTAGCCTGTCGTCCTTGACCATCAGGGAGAAGGTATAGGTCCCTGTGATATTGGGGACGAACGATGGGCTTGGGGTATTGTAGTTGGATAAGGTAAGGGACGGATGCGTCGAACACTCCCATGACCATTGGACGATCGTCCCGTCAGGGTCGTAAGAAGAGCTTCCGTTGAGATGGACGGTAGCATTGGCCTTGACCTCCATGTCCTCTCCCGCATCGCTCGTTGGTGGGATGTTCGGTCTCAGTGAAACGGTCACATTGACCATGTCAGGGTGGGACGAGAGGCCTAAAGAATCCGTCACTAATAGTGTGAACGAATAGTTACCGGTGACATGAGGGGCCAAGAACGATGGGGAATGAGTGTCGTTCCCCGAAAGTGCGATAGATGTCGGGTCGGAGGCGTTCTGCTCCCAACGGAATGTTAGCTGCTCGAAGCTGTCCTCTCCATCATA
>CAZLVP010000043.1:0-4185 GCA_964563055.1 uncultured Thermoplasmatales archaeon
TAGAATTCTATGAACTCCACCCCACCTCGCCGTTACCCTTTTATAACACGTAGGCAACACTTTTCTGTCCTCCATCGTTCACCATCCTTGTTTCTTTTCTCATACCTCCGGATCAAAGACAGTAGTACACAACCGACAGATAAATTTTCCTTACATAGGAAGGGTGAAAAAATTCCTCTTAATAAAAGTTAAAATAAAATAATTAATTAAAAATAGATTTATTAAATACTTTTTTAAATATTATAATATATGATGAAATTACAAAAATAAACCCAGGAATGAATATCACTCCAGTTATTAAAATTGGATTTGCATTTAATATTAATAAACTTACAAATAATACAATGACAGTTGTTAAATAAATCGAAAATAAAATAACAAAATATTTACCAATTTGAATTAGCTGTTTCCCAGAAATAAGGGTTTTCAGACTTCCTTTTTCGGCTAGAGTGTGAATCACTTTTCTTTCCTCCATCGTTTACCATCCTTGTTTCTTTTCTCATACCTCCGGATCTGAGGCAGTATCCCTTTACCGACAGATAAATTTTCCTTCCCAGGGGGGGAGTGTGAAATCATATAATCAAAGAGTAATCCGATTAGAGCTAAGCGAAGATGAGTATCTATGGTGCGAACATCGGTTTCAATGGTTTTTAATGGCAATGTCATGGAGTTCTTTCGTTGAGAACCTCTTTAATTTATTCTGTCTATCAAAATCCTTATCTTCACTCCATATCCCAATCGCTTTAGCAGCTAAACCCAATGCTAGAAACGGCGAATCCTTTATATCGATATCTTTCATGATTTCTTCAGCAAGTTCAATATAATCTATGAAAATATCCGATGGAATCAATTCGATTCTCTCGAGTATTGATAATAATGTTATATCAAATTCCCTATCTGTTAACTTTGATTTTCCGATCAGGTATTGTCGATATTTCTCAATCTCTGTTATTACATAATCTGGGGCAATAAAATCGAACTCCTCATTGAAAATAATCTGTCTTGTTTGTGAATCCTTGATCATTCCAGCCATGATTCTGTTGGAATCGATGACCAGCTTCATACTGATTGCTTCCTTTTGTAATGTTTGTAGATGCCCTCTTTGACCTTTTCATCGAGAGCCATGACCTCTTCTTCGGTCAGTTCGCTCTCTTGAGTCAATGAGTCAAGCAATGCCAATTTCTTTGCATATTCAGATATGGCTCTTCTAGCGATTTCGCTCCATTTGATCTCGCTGTGTTGTTTCATGATGACATGAATATCTGTTGGGACCGATAGGGTTAAGTTAGGCATATGATTACCACACAGGTATATGTGAAATCACATATATATTTATTATCCCAATCTCCGAACCCGATGTCGAATTACTATTATTATATGAAATTTCTATAGAATTTTTTTTTATTTGCCTCTCCCGTCCAGAGTCTGCACCACTTTTTTCACCATCCGTCTATGTTCATCGTTCCAGTTTCTTGATCCTCCTAATGACTTAGGTATTGCTTTATCAGTAGATGAATCCTTTCTCATTCGAAGAGGAGATTGAGATCATTAGCTCCCCCATTAATTCTTAAATTCTAACTTTTCTTGAATTGCTGCAATCTCTTTATAACCCAAAATATGGGAGGTATGATCGCTATAATGAAAAGTAATACACCTATAAAAAGAATTATGAAACACGCTATTATTAGAACATCATAAAAAAAATCTAATATCCTTAAAATAGCCCAAAGGATCATTGAAAAAATACAAAATATTACGAATGGCCCCCAATATTTCCATGAATAATTCATCAATATCACACTATTCCATAAGAATCAACACAGCATAAATATCATTCCGTTATTAAACCTTTTTTATCTCTTCTCATCATTTCAAAACTTGTAGAGACCTGACGGATTTGCCACCCCCATGAACCTCTCACATTTACAAAAAGTATTTGCCGATTAATAAAAAAAAAATCCAATATCGGCTAGCTCCTTTACCACTTTCTTTTACCATCCGTCAGTTGTAATTAATCCTTTTTTCAGGATCCTCCTGTGAAGGAAAGTACTGACCTCTGAGAAGATGTAACTATATTTGGATATCAGGTACCAAATGTTTACTGTCTACCCAGGGACCAGTAACACTATCATTCGGCCCATTTCTCCTATTGGCATTAGCATCGCCCTCAAGATATCCTTTTGGGCCAATGTCCTGCTCGATATAAGGGTTAAATATGATACCATCTTTCTGTCCCTGTCCCGTTATAGATGAAAGACAGGCATGGTGAATCATATTGGCAGAGGAAGGCCCGGAGCAGGAACAGAGGAAGGTCAAGGGACCGTCCGACATAGAGATCGAGGTACTTGCCCACTGGAAGGCAAAGGGGACGCTCCGCAGGCTCCTGGACCACAACAAGGGCAAGCCCTATTTCCGCTTCCTTGAAGGTCCCCCGACCGCCAACGCCCCTCCCGGCGTCCATCATATCTTCTCAAGGACGGTTAAGGACACCGTCTGCCGCTACAGGAACATGAAGGGATACTACGTCCCCAGGATGGGCGGTTGGGACTGCCATGGCCTCCCCGTGGAGATAGCCGTGGAGAAAAAGCTCGGGATAGAGAACAAGGAGCAGATAGAGAAGTTCGGCATAGAGCCCTTCATCAAGCAGTGCAGGGACTCCGTCTTCTCCCACATAGGCCTCTGGTCCAAGATGACGGAGAGGTTGGGAGTGGTCCTGGACCTTGAGGACCCATATATCACAATGAAGGACGATTACATAGAATCTGTCTGGTGGTCCTTGAAGGAGATCTGGAAGAAGGGCCTCCTTGACGAAGGGCATATGATAGTCCCGTACTGCCCAAGGTGCGGGACCTCGCTATCATCTCACGAGGTGGCCCAAGGGTACAAAGAGGTCGAGGACCCATCCATATTCGTCAGGTTCAAGGTGAAGGACCAGGAGAACACCTATATCCTTGCCTGGACAACAACGCCCTGGACGCTCATATCGAACGTTGCATTGGCAGTATCCCCCGACGAACCTTATCTTAGGGTAGCTTACAAGGGATACGAGCTCATCTTCGCGGAGAAGAGGGTCGGTGTCCTGTTGAAGGAAGGGGAGTACGAGGTCCTCCAGAGGATGATGGGCTCCGATTTGGAAGGGCTCAGGTACGAGCCTCTCTACCCGTATGCAAGGCCTGACAAGGCCGCCCATTTCGTTGCGACCGCCGATTTCGTCACCATGGAGGACGGGACCGGTGTCGTTCACATAGCCCCCGCCTTCGGCGAGGACGATTTCAACCTGGGGCAGACCTACGACCTGCCCATGGTCCAGCCAGTGAAGGAGGACGGGACCTTCTCTGACCAAGTGACCCCCTGGAAGGGAAGGTTCGTCAAGGACGCGGACCCGGAGATAATCGAGGACCTGCGGTCCCGTGGTCTTCTAGAAGGTGTACATGCCTACGCTCATCAGTATCCGTTCTGTTGGAGATGCGACACACCCTTGCTCTACTATGCCAGGAAGGCCTTCTATATACGGATGTCCCGTATCAGGGATCTCCTCCTATCCAACAACGAACAGATAACATGGTATCCCGAGAACATCAAGAACGGGAGGTTCGGGAAGTTCCTTGAGGAGGTCAAGGACTGGAACCTCTCAAGGGAGAGGTACTGGGGGACCCCCCTGCCGTTCTGGAGATGCCCCTGTGGCAATGAGATGATGGTCGGTTCAAGGGATGAGCTCAAACAGCTGTCAGGAGCTGACCACATCCCGGAGCTCCACAGGCCGTATGTGGATGGGATCACCATACCCTGCAAGAAGTGCGGTAACAGGATGGTGAGGGTCCCTTACGTGATAGACTGCTGGTACGATTCCGGTTCCGCATTCTTCGCCTCCCTGCACTATCCCTTCGAGAACGAAGATGAATGGAAGAGGCAGTTCCCTCGTGATTACATAGCTGAGGGCATAGACCAGACCCGGGGTTGGTTCTACTCACTTCTCGCCGTTTCGACCGCGGTCTTCGGACAACCCTCATATAGGTCCGTCATCTGCCACGCTCACGTCCTTGACGCAGAGGGCAAGAAGATGTCCAAGTCCAAGGGGAACGTCGTTGACCCCTGGAAGCTGTTCGAATCGGACGGTGCCGATGCCATACGATGGTACCTCCTGTCATCATCGGACCCCTGGAAGCCCAAGCTGTTCTCTGTCGA
>CAZLVP010000043.1:4285-5570 GCA_964563055.1 uncultured Thermoplasmatales archaeon
AAGTTCGTGGTCGATGACCTCTCGAACTGGTATGTCCGTGTCAATAGGAGGCGGTTCTGGGGGACGGAGTCCTCAGCCGATAAGAAGGCCGCTTACGATACACTCTCCGAATCGTTGAAAGCAGTATCCCTTCTCTGCGCCCCCATGGTCCCGTTCCATTCCGAATGGGTCTATACGGGATTGGGGTTGGCCGATGCCCGGGACTCGGTCCATTTCGAACCGTTCCCGGAAGCTAGCCCAGAAAGAACGGATGATGGTCTCGGCCCAGCAATGGAGCTCGTAAAGAGGATCGTGGACCTGGGGAGGGCGGCACGGGGGCTCAAGAACGTCAAAACGAGACAACCCCTTGCAAAAGCGGTAATAAATGGCCCTGAGCCCCTGGTCGAAGGCCTTCTCTCCATAATCAGGTCCGAGCTCAATGTCAAAGAGCTATCCTTCGAAAAGGACCTCTCGGGGTATTTCGAGAGGACCGCAGAGGTGGACCCCAAGAAGCTGGGCCCGCGCCTCAGGGCCGCGGCCGGCCCTGTCAAGGAAGAGCTGCTAAAGCTCGATCCGAGAGAGTTGGCACAAAGGTCCGCGGAAGGGCCTATAGATGTCGTAATCGGCGGGACCACCTACCAAATAGGCAAAGAGGACCTGAGGTTCCATGAGGTCCTCCCCGACAGATGGGCCATTGGCTCGGATGGGGACCTGGAGGTCCTTTTGGACCTAGAGATCACCGATGAGCTGTGGGAGGAGGGCATTGCCCGTGAGGTCGTTAGACGGGTACAGACCATGAGGAAGGACATGGACCTGCCCTATGACGCCCATATCATGGTCACAATGGACGGGGAAAAGGGGCTAATATCCGCCGTCGAGCATTTCCAGGGCTATATCATATCTGAGACCCTGACAGATTCCCTTGTGTTCGGTCCGACCAGTTCCGGGACCGAATGGGACCTAGACGATGGCAAGGTCATTATCGAGATAATGGTCGCATGAGTTGATATCCGGTGACGGCCCTGAAAGACTTTTATATCCCTTGAGATTGGTACAGGTATAGTCAAAATCGCTCTCTATTCGCCACAGGAGAGGGTGGAATGTCCGTTCTTCAGAGGGAAGTTAGGATAGGACCAAGAGGGACCGAGGTCCTTGATAGCTTGAGGAGCAAAGCTGAACAGGACCATTGGATATTGGAGGGGTCCACCCATGATGCGCTCCTTCTGAAGGAGCCCTTGGACCTTGGGACATACTACCCGGTCGAGGTCAGGATATCGATCGTAGAGGGCCCTACAGGACAGGAGCT
>CAZLVP010000044.1:0-5120 GCA_964563055.1 uncultured Thermoplasmatales archaeon
TAATTGGTAAGATGATTAAGGGAGCCCTTTAGAGGGACGGACCCAGAGACAGAATGTTTTTAATAATAGCCCTCTTTTTCCCTTCCCTCGGAGCATTCCGTAATCTTTAGGGCCAGTAGCTTAGCCTGGTGGAGCATCCGGCTCATAACCGGAGGGTCGCCGGTTCGAATCCGACCTGGCCCATTCACTTTAAATCTTCATCAATCTTAGAATGGGTCAGGTCGAAATGATCCTTAAGAAATCAATGAGAGTGAAAAAGCAGCCTCTCATCATTCTGTAATCTGTCTTTTTTATGAATCCGACCTGGCCCACTTGAATTTTATTTAGAATAATAGCGTGGGTCAGGTCTCCATATAGATCATAGTTCGACAATTGGGAAATCGTTAAGATATCTGACCCATTGGTGATATACATCGCATAGGAAAGAAGGTCATCAACGATCGGGTCGATATCCACCCATTTTGGAACTAAATCGAGCATAAACCATCCCGAGATACATATAAATAAAACCGGAAGCAATATCTTCCAAAGTAAAGAGATGATCAACGGATGTAGGGAATTTTTATGTCATCGATACATTGTCCACTCAACGTATCCTGGCCTTTCGGGGTTCGAGTGTCATCACACCGACCCTTTTTCCAATTAGCATGAGGTGATGAGGTTTGGATAAGGAAAAGGAAAGAATCGAGGACCGTTTCTCGGTGATCATCGGTCCTACCAAAGACCTACAAAGGGACCTTCCATACCGTAACCTGGCTCAAATGGTATTCAACCCCGCCGAAAGGGAAGACCCCGCCTCTCCGACGTTGATCGCACACAAGAATGACCAGATCATCAATATCTCCCTTGACAAATTGAGGGCGGTCCTCTCGGAACTCATGGGATGGCTTGTTGAAAAAGGGATAGGTCTAGGTGATACGGTTTGCATACTCCGCCTGTCGCACACTTCAGAACTTCCGGTGGCCCTCATGTACGGGGCCTCCTCTGTGATGGGGTCGAGGGTCCTCCTTCCTATGTCTGCCGAACCGGATGAATTGAGGGACTGGATCGAAGCGACCCGTCCGAAGGTCGCGTTCCGGTCGGGAAGTGAGGACATACCTTCCACCACCCGAGCGCAGATGGCAACGATGGATGATATCCTTGAGGAGGAAGGTTGCCCCGTTTACGATCTAATAGAGGATGTCCACATCTATGGACTTATCGAAGGCCAGGGGGCTCTCGACATCCCGCTTGTGGAAGATGCGGTCAAGGGAACGGACCTCGATACACCGACAGTGGTCCTGTCGACCTCGGGTTCGACCGGGCGGTCCAAGCTGGTCGCCTATGACCAATCCTCGATACTGCGTTCTTGCTTGGCCTGGGAGGTGGCAGGACTTTTCAAAGGGAGCAGGAGGAGATATTTCACGCCCCTGTTCTCCCACTCGATGGGTGTCAGGACCTTCTGGAACGCACTGTGGAGCAGGTCCGCGCTCTGCCTGATAACTCCGGAACTCCTGGTGGAAGGACCCGAAAGAGCGGCGCCACTACTTGAAAGGATGTCCCCGGACCACATCACTTCCGGTCCGGCGATGTTCAATGTGTTCAAGGGATTGGGTTTGTACGGGCCCGGGCGGGAGCAGGGACCAAAACCTCGCTCTATCATAGGTTTCTCCTCAGGCGTCCCATTCGATAAGGACACAGCATCGGATTATTCAAGATGGACGGGAGGACAATTGCACAACGCATATGGGCTGACCGAAACGATGCAGGTCACGAACTCAATGCTGGGCGGGCCACCTGGCCCCTGCCTGGGAATGCCGCTTCCCGGTGTCAGTATCGGATTGGAGGAATATGAAGGACCATTGTACAGGTTGTATGTGAGATCCCCTTTCGGAAGCAAGGGTTACTTATTGGGTGCGGAGGACGGCATGAGCGGCTTTGTTGGTGGGGGGTGGTTCTGCACGGGGGACATCGTTCATTACGAAGGGTCAGGGCTTGAGTTCGCTGGGCGTGAAGGGATAGACTTCATCAAGGACGGGTTCGGGCTCAAGATCCCCATATCGGTCTTGGGGACAATATATGGAGAGGCTATCGGATCGTCCCTGTTGACCCATTACATACCTGCCCTGGACTCCCCGGGAATTGCGGCCTTGTTCATCGGGAAAAGCATAGATGTTCCCCCTGCGGAGTTACATGGAAGGCTTGTCTCGACGGTGAGCATGCTGGGGTCGATCCTCGATCCGTTCTCGGCCAGACATCTCAGGCTTCGCAGATACGCGATCCTCAAGGAAGAGCCCGGACTGACCCACAAGGGCACTCTTTCGAGAAAATGGGTGGAGGGGCGGCACGCGGACCTCATAAGGGCATTGATGCAAGGCATCCCGGACGAGAGGGCGATACATGTCTAGACCATACGTGTTCGGGATCTCCCAGGAGGACGAGAGGACGGAGGGAGCGGCCTTGGGCCCGCTGGAAGGCAAGGAGATGATATGCATCGCTTCCGGTGGAGAGGTCCCGTTGAACATGCTCGCTTCGGGATGCGCCCGCCTAATCGCCGTCGATATCGATCCGGGCCAGCTCGCGTTGTGCGAGCTCAAGCTGGCATCTTTGAGGGGATTATCAAGGGGGGATGCGGCCGGATTGATCGGGTGGCTTCCGATGCGGCCTTCTGTGAGATTGGAGCTCTACCAAAATATATCGGACCTTATGGGCTCTGAAGCGCAGGCGTTCTGGCGCGGGAACGAACACCTGATCGTCAAGGGCGCCGTCAATGTGGCGAAGTACGAGTGGTACGTCAGAAAGGTCGTTGACCTCTTGAAAGCGATCATGGGCAAGAGGGCTTTCGAGGGATTCTTCGATTGCAGGACGCTCGAGGAGCAGAAAAGGCATTTTCGGACCCACTTCGACACAAGGACCGTCAGGACGGTCTTCAGACTCGCGTTCAACAGAAGGTCGTTCAGCAAGGGCGGGATGGACCCCAGAAGCCTGCAATACAGGGACCAGACCGAGTCCCTCGCCGATCATTACTTCGGAAGGCTCAGGGCCATGTGCTGCGACACCCCGGCACGGGAGAACCATTTCCTCCAGTACCATTTCCTAGGGAGGTTGCTCGACATCGATTCTGGCCCGCCCTATCTCACCGAAGAAGGCCATAGGGCTGTCAGGAGGAACCATCTCAGGATATCTTTCGTTCGCTCGGGGATCACGGAACATCTCAAGTTGCATAAGGATAAGTACGACCTCTTCCACCTCTCGAACCTGGGGGATTGGTCGTCCGAAGCGGAGTTCGACGATTTGCTCAGGGCGGTCACGGCAAGGTCCAGGGAAGGATCGAAGGCCATATGGAGGTACATACACGTGAACCGCCAGGTGCCGCCCGACCTGAAGGACCGCATCTTTCCAGACCTTGAGCTCGGGAACGAATTGTACCTGAAGGACAGGTACCCTTTCTACAGGATCATCCCTGCGGTCCTGAGATGATCCCGACCTAAAGGGCGGCTATGTCGATGAATGGACGGGAGGTGTCTATCGCCCCCATTCCAATGTCCTTATCCCGGGAAACAGCAAGGATGATGTCCGATCTCAGTCGCATTGTCCTGAAGGTCTTCGTTGACCGCAATAGGGGATCGGATTTGAAGGAGCCGAAGGATATGAGATGGTCCGATCTTCTACGGGCTTCATAGATGACCAGAAGGAGGTCCTCCATTATAGACGGGTCGTTCCCTTTGACGGCTACATCGACAAGGCTGGTCGCCTTGAAATGTTCGCCTGCTCTCGGAAAGGCCATCGTACCATGGAAGGCCGATAACGATCGGAGGAATCCCACACCCAATCGGTCGATGGGCCCGTACCTGAGCACGGTGGTGTGCTTTATCGTAGAAGTGTCCCAAGCTCCTGCCACGCCCACGATCTCCCCTTTGGACCAAGCCAGATAATAATCGGATATATTGAAAAGGGGCCTTCTATCGATCCTGTCCCTGAGAGCGTCCGGGTCGATGACGGGGCCGAACAGCCTGTTCCTGAACTCGTCGTCCATGAACCGGACCATCTCATCGAGGTTGTCCCAGGTGGCCCTTGCGACCTTGTAAGAGGGCTTTTTCCTCACACGGCCCATGCAGAGGAGGTTTCTGACCTCGAGCTGTCCTATGGTGCTGGTGTTCGGAAGGGTCGTGGACCTCTCCGTCACTGTAAGGAGTTTTTTGGCAGCCTTGTTACCGGTCATCACTATAGCGTAACCTATCCTCGAGCCTTTCCATGTACGTCCGAAGAAATGCGGGGCGCTCATGCGGGCGATCCCCAATCCCCTGGCCTTCGGGAGTATGTAGAGGCTGGAGGCATGATAGGTGATCTCCGGGCGTCCGTTAACATAGGTGTTCTCGTAACCGAGCATTCCGATCCCGACGAGCTCCCCGTCGAGCAGAAATCCCAAATAATCGTAATGCAGGTATCTCGACTGTGGCATGGCGAAGGCATCATTACCTCGATCGAAGACGACCGTTATTCTACCATTGATAGGAGAATTCCGAATTATCCGGATAATGTCCTCATTATCCTCACGGGTGAGACGTCGGAACTCGATCCTGCCTTCCAATATCAACATCTCCTCGGAACGGCTATGCCGTCTCACCATCCAATCCGATAGGGACTCATTTATAGCTGTCGATAGAATCCACCCTCCCGCATCATGAAGGAGAAGGATGAGGACCGGCCCGAAAAGGACATAGTGGCCATACTGACCGATGGTATGGAGAACGCATCAAAGGAGTTCATACGGGCCCAGATAAAATGAATGATAGAGAAGCTGCAGAACGAGAGGGGCTGGAACTTCGTCTTCCTTGCGGCCAACCAGGATGCTTTCCATGAGGCGGGACAGATAGGGATACACATACACTTGATCTCCAACTTCAAGGTTGACTGTGAAGGGACTAGAGAGGCCTTCAAGGAGATGAACTACATGATGACCGATCTAAGAACGGTTAAGCCAAGGAAAAAAAAGACTATGAGCAAAGAAACTACCGATCATCGCTCGTAATATTCGAATGCATCGATTATATCCAGGTACACACCATCGAACCCGGCCATGATGATCCTGTCAAGGTATGCATTCTCATTCCCATACAATATGCTCTGCCATTCGGTGT
>CAZLVP010000045.1:0-2674 GCA_964563055.1 uncultured Thermoplasmatales archaeon
CAGGTCGTCCCAATAGGATACCATGGTCTGGTCATCTATCATCGCCCCGGTAGCAAGACCGATTCGCCTCAGGGACCCTAGGCCACCCATCAGGTCCACATTCTGGACATTACCCTTCAAGGTGCCATCGGAATCAGTTATGATGATCTCGCATTTCTGCAATTGACAATCGAACCTTACCTCAAGGTGGTACCAAATATCAGGAGAGACCACAAAACCTGTGATAGGACCCTGGTCCTCGTTGTAGTAACAGATCGCCCCCTGATTGAAACCTATCTTCAACAGTCTATCATCCGATAATGATGGACTGTCAGAAGGGGTCCCGAACAGATAAACGGTTGTAGTTGTACGATCCGTACTGTCTATCTTGGATGTGGCCATCCATAGCTCCAGCGTTCCTTCGGTGATGTCAACTATAGGTGAAAGCAAAATTCCCTGTTCGGTCTGGCCCGAGCTCGGATTGGAATTCCTACCGCACTTTGGGCTCAATGAAGAGGACGGATTGGCTATGGCCGTTGCCTTTCCGAAGTCATAGTTGGTGTGGTAGGTCCACTTCCCGCTGTCGTTGAGGTACTGCCCATAGGAATATCCCTCGAAGTCCTCGAAGAAATGGTCGCTCGTGGATGACCTCGAAGGCATCCAGAGAGGTGAACCTATCAGGCCAGCCTCTTCTATGGTAGATGGGTCTTTGTTAAATCCTACATCATGGTCTCCTTCGGTCTGTCCATTGAAATGGACCTTCTCGTCCGGTCCGTTTTCCATGAGAGACCCTGGAGGCATCTGGGGTAATGTAAGAAGAATGACCAACATAACGGTACTGCAATATGCCAGATGTGTCCTCATATCATTCCCCCTGAATGCAGAATGTCTCCCGTTATTCATTCAAAGTTGACCAGTATATATATTGATTTCGGGTGGATGAGGCTACAACGGCCCCATTGTTCGATCGGGAGCGGGCCCCGCATCACATCCACCCACCCCCCCGCCACCCTTTTTTTTAAGTGCTTAGAACGCAAACCTCCCCCATGAAAGGTCACCTCCTTGATGTCATAGCTGACCAGGGGAGGGACCTCATGGACCTCTGGTTAATGGAGGACTCAGGGGAACGCTCCATGATCGCGGTCCCCTACCGCCCTCGGTTCAGGGTGAGGGGGTCCCTTGAGGACCTCCGGAGGCTCAGGGGCCCACTTGAGGAGAAGGAAGGGGTCCGCTCGGTGGAGATAATGAGAGCTCCCCTTGACGTCATGGACAGGGGTCCTGTTGACTTCCTTGAGGTCGAGGTCTCCGTTTATAGGAGGCTCAAGGAGCTTGCATCCGAGATATCGGTACTTGGTAATTATAGGGATTTCTCCCTCTACGACGTTGACCTCAGGCTCCCCACCCGCTTCATGCACGAGAACGGTGTGTTCCCCCTTGCAAAGGTAGAGGTCGGGAACGAGCTCAAGCTGTTGGAGAACGGTGATTGGACCGAATGCCCTCTACCGCCCCTCAGGACCTCAGTGCTTGAGGTGGTTCCGGAACAGAGGGGACCCGTTAGAAGGACCAGCGAACGTATCAGGTCCGTAAGGGTTGGGGATGTTAAGATGGAGGGCGAACCCGAGGACATGATGATCTCCTTTCTCCTCAGAGAGCTGAAAGCACAGGACCCCGATGTCATCCTCAGCTACGGCGGGGACACGTTCGGTATCCCTTACCTGATAGAAAGGGCTGCGGCCAATGACCTCTCCGGGGCATTGAGGCTCGATAGGAGCGGCAGGTCCCTTCAACCGTCCGAGAAGGAAGGACGCTCCTACTTCTCTTACGGGCGGGTCCTCTACAAGCCTCCGTATTACGGTATGAGGGGTCGATTGCATCTGGACCTGGAGAACTCCTTCCTCATACGGGAAGGGGGGATGCTGGGGGTGTCGTTGCTCTCCAGGATGTCGCTGCTCCCTATCCAATTGATGGCCAGGATGTCACCAGGTTCTGCGATCTCCTACATGGAATGCGTTGAGGCCTTGGACCGGGGGCGGAGCGTCCCATGGAAGAAGAACAGCCCCGAGGCCTTCAAAAGCGCTCTGGAGCTTTCAAGGTCGGACAGGGGAGGGCATATATTCGATCCGATCGTGGGAGCGTTCTCCGATGTTGTGGAGATGGACTTCTCATCGTTCTATCCGCACATAATGTGGAGGAAGAACCTGTCATTGGAGACGTTGTCCTGCCCCTGCTGCGTTCCGTCCGCTCAAAATACGGTCCCTGGATTAGGATACTACTACTGCAGGAAAGATGAGGGACTGATACCTTCCGTTGTGGGAAGGATACTGACCTTGAGGATGGGTTACAAGAAGGCCTCCAAGGAGGGGGGAGGAGGAGGGCCTTTCCAAGAGGAACTGGGACTCGGGCCTGTCAGGCCCCCTTCGGGGGTCGATAGGGTCAAGGATGCATCCAACGCATTGAAGTGGGTGCTGGTGACATGCTTCGGTTATACAGGTTACAAGAACGCTAGGTTCGGGAGGATAGAGGTCCACGAGTCGATAACGTCCTATGCAAGGGACCTTTTGCTTCAGGCGAAGGAGCTGGCGGAGGAGAGCGGTTTCACGCTGTTACATGGTATAGTGGACTCGTTGTGGCTGTCCGGTCCCACGGATAGAGCTGACGAACTTGGATCAAAGGCTGAGAGGGAGATAGGGATCCC
>CAZLVP010000045.1:2774-4586 GCA_964563055.1 uncultured Thermoplasmatales archaeon
AGGGATGTGGACCCGAAAGACCTTGCCATAACCATAAGGGCCTCAAGGGAGCTCGAGCAATATTCGGCTGGTTCTGAGCATGTTGCGGCCATGAAGCTCCTTAAAAGGGAGGGGGTGGACGTTCACGGTGGACAGAAGGTCCGGTTCGTTGTCCTGGACCATGAAGCGAAGAGACCCGAGGAGAGAGTGGCGCTATTGTCCCCGGACATGGGAGGGGTGAGGTACGATGTGGAGAGATATCTTGCCCTCACCGCAAGGGCGATGGAGAGCGCTTTCTCGCTATTCGGGGTGGACCGTTTCAAGGCGCTGAGGACGCTGAAGGGAGTGGAGCAGAAGGGGTTGGATGATTTTTAAAAGAGCTCCAAAATGACGTTTGTTTATATAGATGCATACTTTAAAAGATGCATTTTTCTGTAAAAGTGCATCTCTTCATAGATGCATGTATACATATCAAGAGGTCCTTTCATGGTTCATGGAGGAAATACTGAGAGCTTTCAATCCTTGGTGGGAGAAAGAGCCTGCATTCCCTGGCATCCCAAGAAAGAAGGTTGGATGATTTTCAATAATGAGCTGTCAGGGACCTTCCTCTTTGTGTTCGAAGTAGGAAAAATGATACTTCTAAAAAATAATGATCTTTCAATCATTTTTATAAAATATCCAAGCTAATAATTCAAACCATGATTAAGATGGGAATCGTGAAAAAAGTTCCTATTTGTAGCTGATCTTATACAGAAATAGGAAAGTGAAATCCCGGTCCTTAAGTGGTTCCGGCAGATAAGATCCGTTTAGGACCTATCCAAACCATTGGTCAGGGAGATATTAAATCTTGCCTCTTTTGGGGGGGAATGTGAAATCGCATAATCAATTTGTTAATCGTCCCTAGGCGAAGCCGAGAGCGCAGCGTGGCAAGGATTTGGAAGAGCAAATCCGTAGAGTTCACATGAGGAAAGTAAACACTGTTATTATTCTTGTCTTGGGCTCATCCAAAAGAAAAGAATAAATAAGATCATAATAAGATAAACTAATAAAATAAAACAAGAACAATAATATCCTATTTTATTAATAATATTTTTTTTTAAAAATCTTTTCCATAAAATAATGTTAATAATTGAGATAATTATCGAACTAATAAATAGAAACAGAATAATGGATACTTCAATATACAAACTTATTAAATGAAGATTATTGTAAAATATAATAAAAAGAAAAAGTGAACATATTATTGAATATAATCCAAATATGATATTTATATTATTTTTAAAAAATGATTTATGAGAAGATTTGATCATATTAATACCACATAATTGGGATACTTTCCTCATATGAATTACGATTAACTATGATTATACGAACTTCCTATTCCGGCTAATCCAGGAATCATTTTTCTGCCATCCATCGTTTACCATCCTTGTTTCTTTTTTCTTACCTCCGGATTTGAGGCAGTATCCCTTTACCGACAGATAAATTTTCCTTTCTTGAGGGAAAATCGGTCAATATTCAGAGGTGTAAATGAAATTGGGATTGAATTTGTTGTTGATTTTTTCATTCATAATATATTATTTCTCCATTTATTGAATTAAAATATAGGTATATTTGCCCTACCACTGGTAAAAATAAAAAATACCTTTCATATGTCATTAGTACATTGGTATCTCCATCTTTTTCTCCTGGGTAATATATTAGACTAACTAAATTGAGTCTATAAGGACCTTTACTGAAATTCTTGTATACATCCGATTCCCTTGATTTTTTTACGAGAACGTCCGAATCCAATCCTATCTTATAGATATGATATATATCATAAATAGCATA
>CAZLVP010000046.1:0-4057 GCA_964563055.1 uncultured Thermoplasmatales archaeon
TTCCATGATCCTATTACTATTTTCATTTAAATTGGCGTTATTAATTGTTTTGCAACTATTTTTACCAATTTATTCCCCCCCCCCCCCCCCATTTTGTTTTCATAATCTCCACATTCATCACCTCCCTATTGATTATTCAATGCTAAGTATGGATTTAAGCAGTATATATTCATTTTTAAAATATTTAACATTTTAACCAGGCACATATAAATCTAACTGTTCGACTAAATGCCGCTTTGTGGGTTAAATGCTCTCTGAATATCCCGGAAAAGGTCTTTGAATTGAAATGATCATTTTTCATTCAAAGCGATATCTATCAAGCCTTTTGGTCCAATGATGTCCGATTCATCGGACCGGACCCCAACTTTCTTGGTTATTAAGACCCGAGGGCAACCAAGGTCAGATGTCTTATCGATGAACCTGTCTAGGTCCTTTTTGTCGTATCTTCCCCATTTGACCTCTCCGACGATGACGGGGCTTCCCTTTTTGGTGATAATGAAGTCAATCTCGGGGTCGAACGAATACTCCAGGTTCCCTCTGTACGCTTTTGCGAATATCTCACCAACGAACCTCTGTATGACAATGTTCCTAACCGTTCGGACCATGCCTTCCACCTCTTTGAACCCAACATCCCGGTTCTCGATATCATATCTATCGGCCAACCTAAAGAACAACTCGAAGATCGGAGATCTAAGTAGGTATGCCTTCTTTCTCTTTGACCTGAATATTGGGAGTTCTGATACCAGGTCCATTTTTTCCATGTTGTTTATCATCGGTATGACCGCACTCGTAGTACGTTCTTTTATGACCCCTCTCGAGCTGAGTATCGATGCGATCTCATCGCTCTTGCTGTAACCGGCCCCAAATAACCTAAGGATCGCCTCATATAACTGTGTGTAGGACCTCTCCTCTTCCTGAAAGACCTCGCCCACCAATCCTGTTATGGCATTTGGAAAGAGCTTAGCGATACGGAACAGCTCTTCGGTAGAATCCTGAAAGGATAGGTGGGGCACTATCCAGGGGTCCCGAGCGAACGCAGAGAACTCAACCGTCCTATCTGCCGGCATATGCTCCGAAAGACTTGAGAGGACGTCCGCAGGTTCCACGAGCCCAATCCTATGCTCGGCGAACAATCCCAGCACGGGGGAGTTCGAGCCGAAGACGTCCTTCATGATCCTGAAGCTTGACCCGGTCAGGATGAGCTTGCCCTTGGGATGATAGGCAGCGATATCGTCCAAGAATGACGAGGGTAGCCTCTGGAACTCATCGATTATTACGGTCAGACCTGAACTGAGCTGGTCTCCCACGGTCCTTGCCAATTCCATGGGAGGGACCTGTTTCAGCTGGCCCATTGACTCGAGGGTTACGCTCCCGTCCTTTCGCACAAGATAATAATTGTCCCATTTGGTGAAATTCTTCAGCAGGTAGGTCTTACCGACCTTACGTCTCCCGTAAACAAGGGCCCATCCCCTGGACCTCTCGATCTCATTGGCCTCCTGCCTCTTGATATTGATAGACATTGCTCTCTTAATGGGGTATCCGTTATATAAAATTTCGTTAACCACGGTTAATTAACCACGGTTAACGAATTCATGGGTGGTTCACTGATGCTTCGCCTGGAAGTCCTTCATGAGCTCTACTAGCTTCTTGACGCCCTCTAAGGGAACGGCATTGTAGATGGATGCCCTCATCCCGCCGACGGACCTGTGGCCCTTCAGACCGACGAGACCTGCCTTCTTCGCCTCATCCACGATCTGCTTCTCAAGGTCCTCTGTCGGAAGCCTGAAGGTCACGTTCATGAGCGACCTGGAATCCGGGTCCGTTATGTGGCCCTTGTAGAACCCACCGGACCCGTCTATTGCGTCGTACAGTATCTTGGCCTTCTCCCTGTTGACCCTCTCGAAGTAGGCAACGCCTCCCTTCTCCTTCATGTAATCGAGGACCAGTTTGCATATGTATATGGCCCAGCAGGGAGGGGTGTTGTACAACGAATCCTCAGCCGAATGGGTGATGTACTTGAGCATGGTCGGGGCCTTCTCGGGCACCCTGGTCAGAAGGTCCTGCCTGATCACGGCCAGCGTCACACCGGCAGGTCCAAGGTTCTTCTGGACCCCTGCATAGAGGAGCGCGAACCTCTTCGCCTCGATGACCTTGTCCATAAGGTTCGAGGACATATCGACCACCAGCGGGATGTCCGAGGGCACCTTCGGATAGTAGTGCCACTCAGAACCGAAGATGGTGTTGTTCCCGGTTATGTGGGCGAACGCCGAGCCCTCGGAGAACGAAACGTCCTTCGGGACGAAGGTGAAGTTCTTGTCCTCTGACGAGGCGACGACCTTCACATCTCCGAAGAGCTTGGCCTCCTTGATGGCCTTCTTGGACCAAGCACCAGTGTTCACGTACTCCATGGGCTTTCCCGGAACTGCAAGGTTCTGTGGGACCATGAGGAACTGGGTGGAGGCCCCGCCCTGGAGCCAAAGCACCTTGTACTCGTCGGTCCAGCCCATGAGCTCCTTCACAAGGCTCATTGCCTCATGGTGCATCGCGTCGTACTCCTTGCCCCGGTGGGAGACCTCCATGACGGACATGCCGGTCCCCGCCCAGTCAAGCATCTCATCCCTGGCCCTTTCCAGTACAGGGACCGGAAGGGTCGCGGGGCCCGCATTGAAGTTATAGACCCTCTTTGCCATCTTGTCATCTCCTTTTTTTTTAGTCCAATTTGTGGATCGCGAACCCGGTCCAGACCTTCGGGTGGAAGAATGTGGACTTCTGGGGCATGCATTCGAAGTTCGTTGCGACCGACCCTACTTCCCCTATCCTTGTCGGGTTCATGAAGAAGCAGGCCTGGGCCCCATCCTTGACGGATTGGACGGCCTCGTCCACAGCGTCACCAATGCCTTTGATATATACGACATAGCCGCCGCCCGTCATGGTCCCCTGGGCAAGTTTGGCCTTATCGATCCCCAGGAGCCTGTCAAGGACCAGTGCATGGAGTATGGAGACGTCCAGCTGCCTGAGCTGGGGCGACCTTTCGGGCAGTAGCTTGTCCATGACCGATACATCCTTCAATGTCAGACAGTAGAACTTCCCGTCGTTCATGAACAGACCGAACGAGTGCTTCCCCTGCTTGAACATGTTGTCCATGGCCTCGAACATGGGGTCCTTTTCCGGGTAGCTTTGGACCTCGAAGTGCTCGGCGAGCCTGCCCATAAGCTCCTGCTTAGAGAAGAACTCGAGGTTCTGGACCAACCTATGGGTCGGAAGTATCACGAGGCCCGGATTTGCCATGTTCACGAAGCACATCATCGTGTACTGGGCAGCTTTTAGCTCGGGGTGCTCTTTGGCCATCGCCAGGGAGGTCTTGTACCTGTGATGCCCATCGGCGATTATCACGAACTTGTCCTTCATGGCCTTGGATATGGCCTTGACATCCTTCTTGCCGTCCACCACCCAGAGCCTCTGTCTTATGTTGTCATGGTCTATCAGGTCCATGACAGGGGCCTTCTTCTCCATGTACTTCTTGAGTATGGCATCGACATCGCCTTTCTCATCGGGATAGATGACGAATATCTGGCCATATTGAGCGACCGTTGCCCTGGTAAGGTTCAGCCTGTCCTGGATGTCCTTTGGGAGCGTCTCTTCATGCTGGAGGATCCCAGCGAACTTACCGGAGGGCGGAGGGGCCGTTGCGAACTCCTCCTGACCAAGGAGCCCTATGAAGCCGAACCTGGAGAGCATCCTTCCCTCCACCTCGAAGTCCTGGCAGTAGACATAGAAGCATTCCTCATCGTCCCTCTTCAGGACCCCCTGCTCGAGCCAGGCCCTCCAAAGGTCCCCTGCCCTTGTATACTGGTTCCTGTCTGGACCGTCCCCTTCCTGGGGCTTGTTCTTGGTTATCCAGGCGATATTGTAAGGTGAGAGGCCCTGGATCTCATCCACCTTCTTCCCTTTGATGACATCGTAAGGGGGAGCGACGACCCTGGCCATGTTAGGGACCTTTTCGTTCGAGTAGCGGTAACCTTTGAAGGGAATGACCTGTACCATGGACCCGGGTAGG
>CAZLVP010000047.1:0-3385 GCA_964563055.1 uncultured Thermoplasmatales archaeon
TCCATGAGCTCATCGAAAGCCTCCCTGTCCTCCTTCCTAAGGGCTCTCCTGAAATGCTCCCAGGAGGATATCTCCTCCTCAAGGAGCATCCTGTATGTTGGGCAGGTCTTTCCCATCAGACCGCCTCCGAGGCGGCCCCCAGGACCGGGAAGTCCTCCATGAGCATCTGGAGGGGATGGAGGGGGACGACCTCCTTCCAGAGGCCCCCCTTGACCACTATTCTGGTCCGACCCCTCCCCCTCTCCCTGAAGGAGGCCCAGGAAGAGCAGTGCTCGCTCATCCTTGTGAGGAACTCCCCCTCCCTGCCCCCGCCGTGGGCTGCGAGGATGACGCAGCTCCCGCGAGCTGCGGTGCTCTCAAGGACCTCGAACCAGTTAGCAAGCATGCCCATCGCCTCTTCCCTGTCCACCTCGGGGTCGGAGAGCAGCGAGTCCATGGAGGAGACGACAAGGAGCCCAGGGGGCTCTACGAGGGCAGAGAGCCCCTGCAATATCATGGAGTCCATCTGGTATGCAGTGAAGGCCCTTGCCACCATGACCTTCTCCATGGGCCTCCTGGGGTCCGTCCTCTGGAGCCTCAGGACCCTTGCCATGGCGAAGGGGTCCGCCCCGTGGCCTCCGTCGATATAGTAGGAGGTCGCTCCCGCCATGGCGGCCCTGACCAGGAGGCGGTCCAGGACCTCCGTTGTCATCGGGGTCCTACCGGCAAGGAGGTATATGGAGCCCGGGAGCAGAGGGCCCATTAGCTCGTCGAAGGCGGTGAGGCCTGTGGTGAGCTCCCTGTCCGGTGCATCGATCATGAAGTAAGCTCCTGCAGTTTGGGGGAATCATGGGAACCGACGCTGGGTTCATAAGCAGGAGCGCGGGGGGGGGATGACCGAAGGTGGGAGAGCCGGCACCATGTTCATGGTGCTGTTAACATGATGCTCATCTTCGGAACATATTCATGTTTAGTTGATTTAACATTAATAAGAATATTAACCTGTTCATACGTTGAGCAGTTCCAGGTATTCCCCGAACTCGTATTTCCTGTTCCGTTTCTGTCCCGTCATCTCGGTCAGGACCCCCATCTCCACGAATTCCTCCACAAGGAACCTTGAGTTCTGGAATGATAGACCGGTGAGCTCCATCACGTTCCTGACCTGCACAACTGGTCGCAGGAAAAGACCCTCCATCAACAGAAGGCCCTTGGAGCTGTTCCTCCCCATTTCTCTGAGTACCGTTCTCTTCGTTCGCTCCTTGAGGTCCAGGATCTTGTGCGATCTATCGGAAGCTTCGAGCGCTGCCTCTGCAACACCGTTCAGAAAGAACCTCAGGTATCCCTCGATATCGTCCTTTTCCCTGACCATCTGCAGCCTTCTGTAATATTCGGCCCTCTCTCCCTTTAAATAGTGGGATAGGTAAAGAAGGGGCTGTTCTATGTGACCTTCCTTGATCAGTACAAGGACGACCAGGAGCCTTCCTATCCTACCGTTACCGTCCAGGAACGGATGGATGGATTCGAACTGGGAATGAATAAGGGCCGCTTTGATAAGGGGCGGTATCCTGAACTTCCCCATCATGAACCTTTCAAGGTCCTTCATGCATCGGATTGCTTCCTTTGGGGGGGGTGGTATGTAGATGGCATCTTCGATCCCCGAACCCGGGGGACCGATCCAGTTCTGGACTTTCCTGAGCTCGCCCGGGTACTGGTCTGTTCCCCTTACTCCTTTCATAAGCTCTCTGTGGAGGTCCTTAATAAGTGCAAGGTCCATCGGCCTACCTGAACGAATATGGTCCAGACCCTTGTTCATGGCAGATATGTAGTTCAGGACCTGAATGGTATCGCTAGGGACCTTTGGTCTTAAGACCTTTGCCTCCATCTCTAGAACATCCCTTAGTGAAGCCTGAGTCCCTTCTATCTGGCTTGACAGAACTGCCTCCTTCTTAATGTACATCATGACAAAAAGGTTCTGGTCAGGGAGCAATCCCGCTTTTCCGTCCAATCTGCCAAGGCAGACATCGGCCCTTGAAAGCAGGTCGATCAAGGGAGTGTCCAGGGCGAGCCCTTCTTTGTAGGGGAGGGGGTTCGGTAGAAAGGCTTTCCTGGACCCTTCTGTACCTATAAAGGTACCAGCCCTGCCTTTTGTGCCCTGCATGTTCATGCCATCGTTAGTATGAAGATGGTCTATAAGTTATATTAATGTTTTCTACACTAAACGTTAACAAGATGTTCAGAGGGCAACCTCTTTCCCTATGCCATTCTCCTTTGCCCTTGTATAGACCAACTTGGCCGCTGCGGCATCCTGGATGGCGAGCCCGTTGGACTTGAAGAGGGTTATCTGCTTGTCATCTGTCCTCCCCTTCGCCTTCCCGGTGACGATCTCTCCGAGGTCGGCGTGGATGTGCTCCTTAGTTATGGCCCCTTCCTGGAGCGGTATCATGATGTCCCCCGCCTCGTTGAGGCAAGCCTCCCGTGAGTCCGCTATTAGGAGGGACCGCTTTATGATGGCGGTATCAAGTTCTCTCGCGTTTGGAGAATGGCTCCCTATCCCGTTGATATGTGTCCCATCCCTGACCTTCGTCCCGTCGAAAATGGGCGTCGAGGATGATGTGGCTGTACAGAGGATATCTGCCAAGAGCATCTCAGCGGTTTCCTTTGCGACCTTGACGGGTATCCCAAGCTTACCGCCCATTTCCTTAGCGAACATATCAGCGGATCCCTTGATGGTATCGAAGACCAGAGCGGATGATATGTCCCTTGCCTCTTTGACGGCCCAAAGCTGCATCTTGGCCTGGACCCCTGCTCCGAAGATTGCTGCCACCTGGCCTTTGTCCGTCCGGGCCAGATGCTTTGTTGCGACCCCGCTTGCGGCCCCGGTCCTGACAGCGGTCAGGTAGCCTCCGTCCATTATGCAGACAACCTCGCCCGTCGTTGGTTCCTGGAGGAGGACCTTTCCTATCGTGGTGGGAAGGTTGTGCTTTACCGGATTGTCCTTGTAAACGGAGACGACCTTGCAGGCAAGGGCGTTCATGCCCTTCAGGTACGCTGGCATGTACAATGAAAGCCCGTCTGGAGGTCTTATAGCAGTCCTCAGAGGCAGCACCGCAGTGCCGTTGGTCATCTCCGCGAACGCCTTTTCAACGACTTCCATGCAGTCCTTCATCGAGAGGACCGACATGACATCTTCCCTATTGAGCAAAAGAACCATTTTTCTCGTCCCCCTTATTGATATGAGCTTTGCTCGTAGTAGGGAATTGATTCATGATAAAAGTTGCCTATTGTCCCTTATCGTCGTCCCAATGTGCAAGGAAGTGCTCGAAGGCGGCTATGGTCGCGGCCTCAGTTATGTCCTGGACAGGGCTCTTCCCCGCCCAGCAGTCCCCCTGCTTCCTGTATTCGGAGG
>CAZLVP010000048.1:0-3245 GCA_964563055.1 uncultured Thermoplasmatales archaeon
GACCTTACGACGAGGTCAAGGGGGCGTTGAAGAGGATAGATGAGTACCTGGATACGGTTTGAAAATAAAAGCAACTCCATCATCCCATGAGGTCTATCAGGAAAACGAAAGTGAAATCAGCGAAGATATGTGGGATGATGGTCGATACAATGTTTCTGCACCGGAGCATCACAGCGCCTAGTGCGATCCCCGCGACAATGGTCAGGAAGACACCTATGAACCCGGAAGGGACCCCATGGAAATGGCCCCATCCGAAATACCAGGCCTGGAGGAACACAGTAAGGCCCCTGTCGTACCTTTGGCCCAAAGCCGTCAGCATCGACCCTCTGAATATGAGCTCTTCGAAGGTCCCGTTAAGGACGCTGAAGAACACCCCATAGGTAAGGACCCTCGTCGAGTTCTCTACGATGATGGTCTGAATCCCAGTAAGGACCAAAAATAAGAAGAGGACCAGGAGCGGGACGGTCAATGCAGTCCCCCACAAAATGCTCTTCTTCATGGTCCCCTTTTCTATCAATCCAGTCTTGTTCCCGAACATAGGGACCAATAGTACAAGGAAGAAGGCCAGAGCCCCTTTTCCGATCATTTGGTACAGGGTAAGACCCCAATCGCTGTCGATCCTGTCCGGGTGGGGACCATAGAGCAACGGTTCCAGGAAGCGGTAATAGATCTCATAACCTGCGGAATCGAAGAGGATGGACATCCAAAGGACCAGGCCTATCAAAGAGATGAGGGAATATGGCCTCCAATCCCGCCGGGTGATGCAAAGGGCCGTAAGACCGATCCCCATCAAAATGAACAGAAGGAGGATGATACCGAAGTAATCCCACATCTCTATCACATTGGAACTGATGACCGCAGTGAGGAGGAGATATGCGATGAAAGCATGACCCGGTCGGAACCTGAATCCTCCTATGGTCTGTGGGAGTGACATAAGGTGGTCCTGCCCTTTCCAGCTTTGAATGAACTGTGGAGGGATAATAAGGTTTTCCGAACATGTCGATAGTAATCCCCGTGGTTTCTTTCAAGTGTTGAATGAATTGATGTAGTTTTCCCATAAGCATCAATACCTATATTCCAATAAAAGATGTATCAAGACCAATATTGTCCGTTTTTTCAAAGGAATTCCGAGCTTGTTGGACACGTTACTTATGTCAGTCTTCGAACCTCTTGATCACCGCCTCGCGCCCTTTGTCCGTTAGGCGGTACTTCTGGAGCCGGCTCATGGGCTTGTCGGGGATTGTGTACTCGACGAGGCCCTGGGACAACAATGACCGGATAACCTTGTTCAATTGCCCCGATACCTTCTTTTGACCGAGGATGGCGGATATCTCGGATTTCCCCAGTATCTGGGACTGGAGTGCCGACAGGACCTTGCGGTCCAGCGACTCTGGCCGCGACTCTGGCTGTGACTCTGGCCGTGAGCCTAACTGTACCCCCAATTGCACCCCTGACTGTGCCCCTTCTTGTACCTCTTGGGCCTTCGGCTTCGGTCGCCAGATGGTTTGGACGAACTGTCCTCCATCCTGGCGGAAGTCGGGGGTACGCAACCCAGCCTTCATGCAGAGGTCGATCATGTCAAGGATGCCGCTGCCGGCCTTCTCCACGTATCGAGCGAGGAACATTGGTTCACAGATAAGCGGGTTGTGGGGGATGGAGGCGTGCGGCTTGCGGAGGTCCCCGATGGTCAGCGTCGTGGGGAGCTGCCCCGGATTCCATACCTCAAGCCGGTCCACAAACAACATCACCTGGATGCTGGCGTTGCTAGCGTAGTCGCGGTGGACGATGGCGTTCACTATAGCCTCGCTGACGGCTTCCCTGGGAAGCTCATAGGTCACCGGTGCTTCCGGGCCGTTCACTCGTGTTCCCACGGACCGGGCGATCTTGGACATCACGAAGTCCAAGGCTTGATCAACAAGGGTGAAAAGCGTACCCTTGAAAACCTGGTAGGACGGTATCGGTTTCTGGACCATCGTTCCATGGAAGTGCATGCACTTCACCTCGGACGTGAGGAGGAACCGTTGGGGCTCCCGCCCGAAGAGGAGGACGGCCGTGTGTGTCGGTAGGCTTCGGTCAAGAAGGTTGAGGTGGGTGAGAACCTGTTCAACAGGTGTGTTCTGATCGAGAGCGAATTTCCGTTCGTTCCGAGCACGTCCGAGGAACCAGCGCACGTTCTCCTCGGAGATGTCCTGGATGGTCGCATCCGGGCATGCGGAAGCGTCGAACGGACGTGTGCGCAGGCCCCCGGTGGCCTCAAGAAGGTCGACCAGGCTGGCGTAGACGGCAGTTGTGAGTCCGGACGGACCATCGAACCGCCGTCGAATGAGCTGTGGGCCAGCCTTGTCGATGAGCGCCGCCATCTTCGGGTGTCTATCGACCTTTTCGTCGCCCTTGATGTAGATGAGGCGGGTCTTATAACGTTCAGTGGCCCTATCGAACTCGCGCTCCGTCGAAGAAAGACCATCTGCATTTTCGATGCCATATTCCTTCCCGAACAGACCGATGTAGATAGTACACCGATCAACTCCTTCAAGATACACATCCTCAGCCAGCCGGTCGGAAGCTGGTAGGTCCTCGAAAAGGAAGACATCGAAGAACCGCCTTAGTAAAGGGTCTCCAAGGATGAAATCCTTGAGGGCGCGCCGTTCAGTGCTAAACTCTTTCTGAACGCTGCTGATGAATATTGTTGTGGACATCAGACGACGCTCCCTCGGATTATGAACAGGGTTTCCACACAGGTGGATTGCTTTGATTGTTTTTCAAAGCTTTTATTGAAGGTCTCCATCTCTTGGTCTAACACCTTAGAGGCGTTGAACACGACCTCCTTTGCCCGATTTCGTTTTACTAGAAGTTATCTCTCTAGTTCCTTGACATTTATACGGTCGCTTAGCGTGGTCGCCTGGCGATCCTGCCTAAGTTCATCCTTGATCTTAGCATCCAATTCTTTAAACCTGTCTTCGGCGGACGCTATACGATGGGGTTCTAGGTCCACGAAAGCGTCGAATAATGATTGTGATATTCGGTCGAGATCCCCTGCAGGAGCCAGACGAGTGATCTCGTGGGCCAAGTATTTTGAATGATAAGGGGTAACGACTTCACCAACCGGATTTTCCCCTCAGACTAAAGAAACGTGACGTAGTATGCAATGTATACCCCACGGGTCTTTCAAATGAAATCCGTAAGGATGGTGTCCCTTGTCCCCCTCAGGAACCTGCTTTGCAGCTTCCAGTCCTGTATCCCAGATG
>CAZLVP010000049.1:0-2711 GCA_964563055.1 uncultured Thermoplasmatales archaeon
CGCCCAAACCTCAGATGCCCAAACAGTGCGATACATGCGGCTGTTTCTACGGGGATGGCGGTATAGTTCTTGACCTCTGCTCACTTCCCGAACCCTAAAAGCTATCTCCTCCCTATGAGCTTGAGCATATAAACAGCCCCAAGCAAGAAAACCAATGCGAAACCCACGAGCGCCAGAAGCTGGGGCCAGATCTCTAAAATACCCCACCCCCTGATCAGGACCGATCTCAAAGAGTCGACCCCGTAGGTCACGGGGATGAGGTACGAGAATGGTCTGAGCCAAACGGGCATCGCCTCTCTTGGCCAGAAGACCCCCGACAGGAGAAAGACCGGGAGTACTATCAGGGGGAAGAACTGGATGGCCTGTGATTCCCGCTGGGCAAGGCTTGAAAGGAGTATCCCCAGGGATACGCTCACAAGGGCTATCAATGAAGCTATGATGAACGCTATGGCCGGATTCCCCACTATCATAATGTCGAAAAGGAGGACGGCCACGGTCAGCAGGATACCTACCTGTACCATCCCGACGAGACTGAAAGTTATCATGTAACCGAGGACCACCTCTCCCTCCGTGACCCCGTTCGAGAACAGCCTCTGCAGGGTCCCGCGGGTCCTCTCACCGACGAACGATATCAGGGTCAATATAGTTGTCAGGAGGAAGACAACGAAGCCCATGATCCCGGGAACGAACATATCGATGAAGGTAGCTCCCTTGCCGTAGATCGGGTCCGAGGTGTCCAGATCGATAGGTATGTCGATACCCTTCTCCTCGGCGGTTCTCAACACGGCCTTCAGAACAGAGGCCTGGACCTCTGATGCGATATTGACCTGGCTCTGGTCCGACCTTAGTATGATGGAGGTCCCGTTCCCGCCGTCCATCGCATCCTGGAGAGAGGAGGTGAAGTCCTCGGGGAAGATCAGAACGGAGTTGCGCTTGCCGTCCCTTACCATTTTCAGGGCTGAGTCCAGATCGCTCGAATGACTGATCTGGAGCTTGTTTTGGTCAAGGTTCTTCTCTACCTCGAGCGAGAACATATAGGTGACATTCATGCCTGGCAGAGTTACACCTTTGTCGAGGTTCACAATGACCACCTTGACGTTCTCGACAGTACCGGAGAAGGCGATACCGAAAATCAGCATCGCCATTATTGGGGCGATGAGCATCATAGCAATGGACCGCGGGTCATGACGGAGCGACCAGAGCACCCTCTTCGCTATCATGAAAGCATTCTTCGCCCTCACCCGACCACCTCCGTTCCTGAAAGGGATAGGAACGATCCCTCAAGTGTACGGGAGTGCGTCCTTTCTATGATAGAGGCGGGGGTCCCTTGGGCTATGACCCTGCCGTCCCTCATCATCGCTATCCTGTCGCAGTTGTTCGCCTCATCCATGTAATGGGTGGTCATCACTATGGCCATACCGGACCTTGCCTTCTCACGGAATGTCCTCCAGAACTTGGCCCTAAGGGGTGGGTCCACCCCTACCGTGGGCTCATCAAGGAACAGGAGCCTTGGTGAATGGAGCAGAGAGACAGCGAGAGAGATCCTGTGCCTCTGCCCCCCGGAAAGGGTAGAGAGAACGGACCCCTTCCTGTTCCCCAGGTCGACAAGGTCCAGGACCTCCTTCTCCTTGACCTCGTACTCCTTGCCGCTCAGACCATGGACCCCTGCGAACAACCGCAGGTTCTCCCTCACTGTCAGCTCTTCGTAGAGGGCTGTCTCCTGAGGCATGTAGCCCACTCCATCAAGGGATCCCTTCTTACCTACTGGTATGCCAAGGACTTCTGCGGCACCTGAGTCGGGGCCAACAAGACCCAAAAGCATCTTTATGGTGGTCGTCTTCCCGCACCCGTTCGGTCCAAGAAGACCGAAGATCTCTCCGGTCTCCACTGTAAGGTCTAGTCCGCTAACTGCTATGATGTTCCCGTAGGACTTCGAAAGTCCCTTCACCTCAACGGCCTTCATCTCGCTCCCTCCCTCAGGACACCGTTGAGGAACATCCTTACAACTTCCCTAGACCTTACATCATCCACTTCGTGAAAGGGGTCCTCTCCCATCAGGATGGTCATCATCTCGCTCCTTATGAAGTAGCTAATCAGGAAGACGGTGGCGAGCTCGATGTCGGACCCTCTCTTCATCTTGGAACGGAGGATAGAACCTATCCGTTCCACCATCAGGACCTTGACCTTCCGTGGGAGCTCTCTCAATCTTTCCCTCACCATTTCATTTGTCGAGAACTCCCTTAGCATGAGCCGATACAATGGTGCCCTAAGTCTCATGCTGGACCTCAGGTGGTCTATTGAGGTCAGCAGGTCGGATTCTGTATCCCCCGATAACGGCGGAAGGGATGCCATTAGGTCATCATAAGCAAAAGAACGGTCAATGGCCGCTTCCAACAACCTCTCTTTCGACCCGAAATGTCGGAAAAGGGTGAGCTCGTTGACACCTGACATAGCAGCTATCTCTTTGGTGGTAGTAGCCTTATAGCCTTTGGAGGAAAAGAGCCCGATCGCACTCAAGAGCATCTTTTCCTTGTTCTTGGTATTGTCGTTCGTAATTGAACCTCCAATGTAAGTAAGTGCATACTATCATTGAATAATTATACTTTTCCTTACAGGACCAAAATATTGACCTCAGGCTTTCGATATAAATGACCTGAGATGGGTCATGACCACGGCCGGAGCGGCTCCCAGAGCGGTGCAGGTTTCCAGAG
>CAZLVP010000050.1:0-1715 GCA_964563055.1 uncultured Thermoplasmatales archaeon
CCAGCATTGTCCCCTCCGGTCTCCCCCAGGAACGATGCATTGGCCTTGGAGATCGATACATTACTGCTCCAACCGTTAGTACGACCATAGATAAGATGGACCTTCCCCGATTGGACCCCTTTCTCCCCGTTGAAGGGGGAGGAGATGAGCAGGTCATCAAATCCGTCCAGGTCGATGTCACCGGCAGATGAGACCGGGTTCCCTATCTGGTCACCTTCGTCATCGCCTATGAACGAGGTTACGGGACCGGACAGCCTTGTGTCCATTGATAGCCCGCTCGCTTTGCCGAATATGATGTATGCCTTCCCTCCATGGGTCGCTACCTGGCTGTGACCGTCCGCTCCAATCACGATGTCATCGTAACCGTCCCCGTTCAGGTCCCCTGCCCCAGCTATGCTGATACCGGAGCGGTCGTTCTCGCTCTCACCCATGAACGATGCGTCCGCGTTGGTCAGCAAGATATCAGGGGGCCATGGCCCCGACCTTCCCAATATCAGATAGGTCTGCCCGGAATCGGGAGCGTTCTCATCATTGAGGGGAGCGCCGAGCAAAATATCGTCATAACCATCACCGTTCACATCGCCCGCTCCTGCCACTGAATCCCCTACACCTTGAACAGGTCCTTCCTCTGTGAAGGCAACATCGGCGGTGGGGAGCTGCCTGTTCTGGGTCCAGCCAGAGGCCTTGCCGAAGAACAGATAGGCCCTCCCGAGCCTGCTGCCTATCAGGATATCATCATAACCGTCTCGGTTCACGTCCCCTGCCCCGGCGACGGAGAACCCGCATTGCATATGTGGCATGGTCCCCATGAAGCTCGCACTGGCGGAGGATAGGGATGTGTCCATCTCCCAGCCCGTCCTCTTACCGAAGATCAGGTACGCCCTTCCCGCCTGCAAAGCTCCGTCCGGGTCGTTGTGAGAACCTATAAGGATGTCGTTCAGGCCGTCATTGTTCACATCCCCTGCCCCGGCCACCGAAAAACCGGTCATGCCCTCGTTGTTACCATAGAAGGATGCGGCCGCCATGGATAGGCTCGATCCCTTTTTCAACCCTATAGGATCACCTAGTATCAGATAGGCCTGACCAACAAGGTTTCCCCACTCGTTGTCGTCGCTGGCCCCTATCATGATATCGTCGTACCCATCCCCATTTACATCCCCCAGATAGGCGACCGAGTTCCCGGACCTGCTGTTGGGGCGCTCTCCAAGGAACGATGCGAACGAGGCGTCCTTCAGGTCCATGCCCTTGGAAAGGTCCCCCCTTGATGGATGTCCGATCCCTGGACCGCTACCGTCCGAGATGACAGCAGGGAAAAGGGTCATTAAAAGGACGATGCCGGCAACTAGTACCATGTTCGCCTTGGAACTCATTTGAGCTACACCCCGTTCACTATTAGGTGAGGCCTAGATGTATGCTCCCATTTTTAAAGTTCTCCAGAGGTTTTTTTCGACCTATATGGTCCTGTCCTTATTCCCAGCTCTCCTCTTCTTCCTCCTCCACCATATTCTGTAACCCTTTGTCTATGACCTTATCCATTTACTCCTCGTTCTCCTCTGGCATCCTCGTTCCATACAATTCTTCGTAGCTCTTCGGCTTTCCTTCTCGGTCATGAGCATGAGCATCAACTGCACTGATGGGAACATCACTGACCACTGTATGATCAGAGCCTCTGGTATGGGCCTCCTCCCATTCTTTCTCCCTCTGCTTCTGCTCTA